>JAJYCT010000278.1 GCA_021778125.1 Myxococcales bacterium | reverse complement strand
CCGCCCGGCGAGGCGGACGCGGAGCTCGCGGGCTCGGCGGCGGGGGAGTCGGACGGGGCGGGCGCGGCGGGCGGCCGGGCCGCGCCGCCTCCGCAGGCCACGAGCGCGAGGAGGGGCACAAGGGGGAAGTAGCGCACGGCGTCCGAGACTACACTCGCCGCATGCAACGCACGAAGACCGATGCGGCCCTGGCCGAGGCCGAGGCCGCTCACGCGGGCGATCCGGAGCGCGCCGATCTCCTGCGCCGGGCTCGCCGCTTCAAGACGAGCTGGCTCGAGCTCGCCGAGGCCCTCACCGCGACCAGGCGCGGCGGCCGCTGGCAGGAGTGGGGCTACGACTCGTTCGAGGCGTACGCCCGGGCGGAGCTGCACCTCAAACAGGAGACCGTCGACAAGCTCACCGGCTCGTACTCGTTCCTGCAGCGGCGCGCGCCCGGCGTGCTGCGCCGCGATCCGCTCTCCGAGCCGATGCCGAGCTACCACGCCGTCGACTTCCTGCGCCGCGCCGAGGAGCAGGACGGCGCCCCGCGCGACGCCGTCGACGAGATCCGACGCCGCGTCCTCGACGAGGGCGCGCCCGTGCAGCAGATCGCGCGCGCGTACAAGGACGTCGTCTTCCCGGTCGACGACGAGACCCGCAAGGCGCGCGACGCGGCCGGCGTGCGCAACGTCGCGAGGCGCCTGCGCGAGCTGCTGGGCGAGACGCGCGCGGTGCCGCGGCGCCTGGCCTCCGAGGTGAGCGAGGCGCTGGGCCGCCTGCTCGAGGCCGTCGAGGAGCGCGAACAGGCCGCCTGATCCGGGGTAGTCTGCGGGCGTGCGTGCCCTTCGTCTTGCCTTCGCGGGCCTCGTCCTCACGGCCTGCTCGGTCGACACCATCCCCGCGCTGCTGCGCGCGACGCCGCCGGGCACGGGGCCCACGGTCGTCTTCGACATGCTCGCGCGGCCGCTGCCGGACATCCCCTCGCCCAACGACGTCGCCACGGTCTCCGATCCCACGAGCCGCACCGGCCGCCGCATCAACGCAAGCCTGGTGGCGCCCACGCGCATCGAGCGCGCCGCGCGCGAGCAGTTCGACGAGATGGAGGGCTGGGGCACGTTCGCGCCCATCACCGTGCGCTTCACGCCCGAGGCGACCACGCCGCGCGGCGAGGCGGCGATCGACCTGGGCGACGTGCAGGCGCGCATGAACGGCGACGCGTGGGACACGCGCAACGATCCGGTCTACGTCGTCAACCTGACGACGGGCGTGCCCGTGCTGCTCGACGCCGGCAGCGGCAACTACCCGCTCACGGTGCTCGACCCCGGCCTCTACTTCCCCAACGACCCGCGCGCCTCGTCGCTCAACCTCCTCTACGAGACGGCCAACGAGGCCGTGGGCGCGTGCGCCGACGGCGTCTACCGCCCGCAGTGCGACACGGACTTCGACGGCGTGCTCGACCGGCCCAACACGCTCGGCACGACGCCGGGCCGCGACGGCGTCGACAACCTGCTCACCTGGTACGAGCGGGAGACCGACACGCTCGTCCTGCAGCCGATGCTGCCGATGGACGAGAAGACCGAGTACGCCGTGGTGCTCACCGACAGGCTCCGGGGCCCCGACGGTCAGCCCGTGCGCTCGCCGTTCCCCGGTGTCAACCACCCGCAGCAGGACGCGTCGATCGCGCGCCTCGGGGCGATCCTGTCCGATCCCACCCGCAGCAACTATTACGGCGATCTGGCCGGCACGAGCCTCTCGCACGTGGCGTTCGCGTGGAGCTTCACGACGCAGCCGGTGCAGGAGGACATGCTCCTGCTGCGCGACGGCCTGTACGGCAAGGGGCCCTTCGCGCGCTTCGCGTCCGACTTCCCCACGTCGTCGCTCCAGGCCTTCCGCGCCGTGGGCACCACGGTCTCGCCGGGCGACGAGCCGTCGGGCTGGCAGAGCACGCCGGCGTGCAGGGGGCTGCTCGGGCAGCCGTACATCGTCAAGTGGAGCGTCCTCAAGCCGCAGGTGCAGCAGATCCTGCAGTTTCTGCCGTTCAACTTCAGCCAGACGCAGGTCGACACGCTGGTGGCCGGCCTCGACCAGTACGTCGACTACTTCGTCTTCGGCACGTACGACGCGCCGTACCTGATGGGCGATCCGCAGTCGCCCGATCCCGACCTGCACTTTCGCCTCGACTTCCAGACGGGCGACGGTGACGTGCGCCACACGCCCATCCCGTGGGTGGCGGCGGTGCCCAAGGTCGGCGCGGCGCGCGAGGCCCCGTTCCCGGTCGCGTACTGGCGGCACGGCACGAGCCTGTTCGACGTCGAGCTGATCGCGCACGCCGGCATCTACGCGCGCCAGGGCATCGCGCTGGTGAGCATGGACGCGCCCGGGCACGGGCTCGTGCTCACCGCGGGGCAGCTGAGGCTCGCCGGGACGCTGCTCGACGGCGTCTGCCTGGGACCTGCAACCACGGGGCTCACGGCCAGCCGCGCGATCGATCTCAACGGCGACGGCCTGGCCGACTCGGGGGGCCTGGTGTGGAGCGCGCACATGTTCCACACGCGCGACTTCATGCGCCAGTCGGTGCTCGACGGCATCCAGCTCAATCGCCTCTTCAAGGCGTTCGACGGCAAGGCGAAGAGCGGCCAGGACTACAACGCCGACGGCGACGCCTCGAACGACCTGGCGGGCGACTTCAACGGCGACGGCGTCGTCGACTTCGGCGGCCCGAAGGCGACCTACTCATCGTCCGGGGGCTCCTTCGGCGGGCTCGTGGCCGAGGTCGCCGGCGCGCTCGATCCCACCTTCGCGGCCACGGCCCCGGTGTCGGGCGGCGGCGGCTTCGTGCACGTGAGCGTGCGCTCGAAGCTGACGCCCGCGCCGGTGCTCGAGGAGGTGATCGGGCCGCTGGTGGTCGCCGTCCCCGCGTCGTCGCGGCCGCCCGGCTCGACCGGCCTGGCCACGCAGTGCAAGAGCGGCGAGCAGAGCGTCCGCTGGGTCGTGAACGATCTGCTCTCGTCGGCCGAGGTCGAGATCGCGTGCCTGGACGCCGCCGAGCTTGCGAACGACATGACGGTGCTCGTGCTCGACGCGGACTCGCTCGCCACGCGCTGCGCGCGCACCGGGGCGGACGGCTCGTTCCGCGTCCCGCTGCCGACGACCGTCGGCGACCGGGTGCAGATCGCGATCTACGCGGGCGCCGACGCCGTCGACTCGTACGGCACGTGCAACGTCAAGGAGGGCGCGCGCCTGGTGCGCGCGGTGAGCACCTGGGAGCAGGCGGCGACGCAGCCCACCGCGTCGCCCGATCCGTCGGTCACGTGCACCGGGTCGAGCGGCTGCGCCCAGTACTGGGGCAGCTTCTACCCGGTCGGCTCGCAGCTCGTCGCCCCGCAGGAGGGCATGGGCTACTTCCGGCAGTCGAGCGACTTCCGCAAGCTCATGAACCTGGCGCAGGCGGCGCTCGATCCGTCCGACCCGATCAACTTCGCGAAGCTCTACCTGCTCGCGCCGCCGCCCGACTGGAACGGCGCCCCGACGCCGCCGCGGCCGGTGCTCGACGCGCACACGGTGGGCGACTTCCTCGTGCCCACGGCGACCGGGATGGCGTTCTCGCGCGCCGCGGGCCTGCTGCCCTTCCTGCCTCCGTCGGCCGCCGACACGATGCCCGAGTACGCCGACTGGGCGACGGCGCCGACCCTGTGGCAGGCGTGGGGCGCGCGCACGCCGTCGCAGGTGATGATCGACGGCTACGCGATGGAGAGCGTCGGGCGGATGGACCGGACTCCGCTGCCGGCCGGCTGCGGGGTCAACTACGTGAGCCCGACGACCTCGACGTGCAACAGTCCCCCGTCGAACGACGCGTCCGCGTGCGCCGAGACGCTCTACGACGGCGACTACCTGGGCGAGACGACGCAGCACATCGGGCAGCCCCACGCCGAGCCGCCGCTACGCCTCGCGCGCCTCACCGGGCGCCGCGCGACGTCGAGTGTGACCCTCGACGCCGTGTGGGCGCCGCGCATCCAGGGCGCGCCGTACACGAAGGACGGCTCGTGGACCGCCGGGCCGCCGGTCTCGGGGATGGTCAACGCATACCTCGACCCGGCCGGCGATCACGACTGGGGCTTCGGCGATCCCTGCCAGCTGTGGGACGGCGTCTCGTACATGGACAACCTGCTCGCCCACTACTTCGCGACGCGCGGACAGGACCTCTATTACCTCAGCCACGCCACGAGCCACGAGTGCCTGGCGCGCCAGGACTGCCCCTTCCTGCCGACCACGCCCTGACGCAAAGAATGCACCGCGACGCACGCGGTGCCGGACGCCGGGCGGGCGACACGGGCGGATCACGGCAAATCGTGCGGTACGGAGCGTGCTCTGGGACAGCTCGTGCAGTCCGTCCCTTCGCACCTGTCCTTCGAGCGCGCCCCGATGCGCGTGTACTGGGAGATCACGCGCGCCTGCGGGCTCGCCTGCCGGCACTGCCGCGCCGAGGCGACGCCCAGCGCCGATCCCGAGGAGCTGTCGCCGGCCGAGGGCCGCGCGCTGCTCGACCACCTGGCCGGCTTCGGCGACCCCAAGCCGCACGTCATCCTGACGGGCGGTGATCCGCTCGAGCGCGCCGACCTCTGGGACCTGGTGCGCTACGCGCGCTCGCGGGGGCTGCTCGTGTCGGTGTCGCCCAGCGCGACGCCGAAGCTCACGCCCGAGGTCATTCACCGCTTCAAGAGCGAGAGCGTCGAGGCGATCTCGCTCAGCATCGACTGCGCGACCGCCGAGCGCCACGACGCGATCCGCGGCGTCCCGGGCTGCTTCGACCGCACGCTGGCGGCCGCGCACGCCGCCGCGGACGCGAAGCTGATGGTGCAGGTCAACACGCTCGTCAGCGCCGAGACGCTCGCCGACCTGCCCGCCGTCCACGACCTGGTCGTGCGCCTGCGCGCGGCGCGCTGGAGCCTGTTCTTCCTGGTGTCGGTCGGCCGCGGGACGGTCCTGCAGGCGATCGAGCCCGACGAGGCCGAGAGGCTCCTCGGGTGGCTCGCGGAGCTGCCGCGCGGTGACGGGCTGCCCGTCGTCACGACGACCGAGGCGCCGCACTTCCGCCGCATCGTGCTCGGCAAGCGCAACCTGCCGGTCGTGGCGGCGGCACGCTCGGGCTTCGGCGTCCGCGACGGCAACGGTGTGATGTTCATCTCGCACCGCGGCGAGGTGTCGCCGTCGGGCTTCCTGCCGCTGTCGGCGGGCAACGTCCGTGACGAGAGCCCGGTGGACATCTACCGGAGCGCGCCGCTCTTCCAGTCGCTGCGCAAGGCCACCGACTTCGGCGGCCGGTGCGGGGTGTGCGCGTTCCACGCCGTGTGCGGCGGGTCACGGGCGCGCGCGTGGTCGGCGACGGGCGATCCGCTCGCCGAGGATCCGCTCTGCACGTACGACGCGTACGGCAAGGCGCCCGCGGAGGCCTCGCCGCCCGCGTCCCCGTAGGCGGCGAGACGGCGCGGCGCGGGGGCGCCGCAACCTCGTCGCTCGTGCAGGACGCGACGGGGCGCCTGGTGTCAGCGACGTGGCGTTTCGTAGTAGGGTCGCGCCGTGCGCTACTACGTGACCCTCGATTCCGAGCCCGATGCGAAGCCCGTCGCCGTCGACGTCGTGGAGCTGCCGAGCGGCGAGTTGCAGGCGACCCTCGCGGGCCGGCCCGTGCAGGTGGACGTCGTCCCGCTGGGCGCGACGCTCAGCGTGCGCGTCGACGGACGCGTCGTCGACCTGACGACCGAGGGGACGCCGCCCGAGATCGGCGCCGTGGCGAGCGGCCACCGCTCGTACGTGCGCGTCGAGAGCGAACGGATGCGGGCCGCGGCGCAGGCGAAGAAGGCGGGGCCGACCGGCGGGGAGAAGACGATCAAGAGCCCCATGCCAGGGCGCGTCGTGAAGGTGCTCGTGGGCAAGGGCGACGAGATCGCCGTCGGTCAGGGCCTGCTCGTCCTCGAGGCGATGAAGATGGAGAACGAGGTACGCGCGCGCGGCGCCGGGACGGTGGCCGAGGTCCACGTCACGGCCGGGATGGCCGTCGAGGGCGGCGCGAAGCTCGTGACGCTGGCGTGAGGGCCACGCGATGACCGCGAGCCGCGCCCGCGACGCGATGGGCGCGCCGACGCTGCGCGACGCGGCGAAGGTCGCCGGATGGGGCCTGCTGTTCTGGGCGGCCGCGCAGTACGCCGGCAACGCGCTCGAACGCAGCGCGATCGCCGCCCTCGCGGTGCAGGCGCTGCTCGCCGAGTGGGGCGCGGGGCGCATGGGCGTGTCCTGGAGCGATCCGCTCGCTCCCGCGCCGGGCGGCGCGCAGATCGCAAGGCGCGCCGGCGCGGGCGCCGCCCTGGGGGCCGCCGTGGCCGCGCTGGCGGTCGGGGCGACGCTGATCGCGCGTCAGGCGACGCTGGTCGAGGCGACCTTCGGCGGCGGGCTGCTCGGCGTGGGGCTCGTGGCGGCGCTCCTCACGGCGGCGCGCGACGAGCTGCTGCTGCGCGGCACGGTCCTGCGCGCGACGCGGAACCTTCTGCCGTGGTGGGTGAGCGTCCTCGGCGCCGGCCTCGCGAGCGCCGCAGTACGCTACGGCGTGGAGGGGGCGCACGCGGGCGCGCCGCTGGCGCTCGCCGTGCTCCTCGAGGGGCTGCGCGGGGCCTCGCTCGCGTCGCTCTGGCTGCGGGACCGCGGCGCCTGGATGGCCGTGGGCGCGAGCGCGGCGTGGACCTGGGTGACCGGCTCCGTGGTCCGGGGCGGCCTGCTCGACGTCCGTTCCGTGACCGAGGGCGACGCGAGCGTCCCGGCCGTGCTGGTCGTCATGGCGGCCGCCGTGGGGGCCGTCATCTGGGCCCGGCGACGCCTGTAGCGCTGCGGCCGCCAGCCCTCTACCATGGGGGGGATGCCCCGCGCGCAGAGCGTGCCCCCCGCATCGACGGATGACCGCACGACCGAGCGGCGGCTCATTCCCTCGATGCCCCTCGGCGCGCTACCGGCCGACTCCTCGCGCGAAGGCTCGCAGGAGGACTTCCTCTTTCACCTGTACCGGGGCAGCGAGCTTCTGCAGGAGAACCGGGTCCTGGAGGCGAAGGAGGAGCTGGAGTTCGCGCTGACGGTGCAGCCGTCGGATCCCAAGGGTCAGGATCTGCTCGGCGCCGTCTACTTCCGGCTCGGGCACTACCCGCGGGCCATCCAGATCTACACGGCCCTGGAGGCCGCCTTCCCCGCCGACGCATCGATCAAGGTGAACCTGGGGCTCGGCTACCTCAAGACGGGACAGCCCGATCTGGCCAGGCGCGCCTTGAAGGACGCCGTGCGGATCAACCCCGAGCACAAGCGGGCCTGGGGCTACCTGGGCCTCGCGCTGCAGAAGCTCGGCGAGATCGAGCAGGCCCAGATCGCCTTCGAGAGCGGGGGCCACGTCCTGATGGCGCGCCGCCTGCTCGATCGGCTGCGCGCGTCGACCGCGCCGCCGCGCGAGGCGGCCGCCCTCGACGAGGGCGTCCGGTCGGCGGCGGAGACCGCGTTCTCCGAGCTCGACACCGGCGAGCTGCGATTCGCGCTCGCCGAGCCGAGCGCCGAGAAGGCGGGCGGCGCGAGCTGGCACACTC
>JAJYCT010000277.1 GCA_021778125.1 Myxococcales bacterium | reverse complement strand
CGCGGGCGCGGCCCCCGAGCTCGCGGCCGGCTGGGCGGCGCAGCTCGCGCCCGTGCAGCACCTCGCGGGCACCGGCGCCGTCACCGCCCGGGGCCTCGCCCGCGACGTGACGATCGATCCGGCCAGCACCGGTGACGCCGGCGCCGACACCCCGATGGTCGTGCAGGTCGTGCAGATGCTCCGCGACTACGTGGCCGCCCCCCTGCCCGAGGAGCCCGTCGGCAAGGGCGCCCGGTGGCAGAGGCTCTCGTCGCTCGAGGCGCGCGGCAGCCGCGCGGCGCAGACCGATACGTACACGCTCGTCGACCTCGACGGCGCGCAGGGCACGCTCGACGACACCATCGCGCAGACCGCCTCGCCGCAGGCGCTCCCCTCGCCGCCCGGCGCGCCCGCCGCGCCGCCGGCCACGCTCGACTCGCTGCTCACGTCGGCCACGGCGAAGATCCGCTTCGATCTCGGCCGCCTCGTCCCCGACACGTCGCTCGTTGGCACGACGTCGATGTCGGTCTCCGCGCCCCGGAGCCAGATGAGCATGGTCATGCGCCTCGGCATCCAGGTCCAGGGGACGCCGCCGTGAGCCCGGGCGACGTCGAGTTTGTCCAGGTCGTCTGCGAGATGCTCGTCGTCCCGGGCGTCGTCGCCGCCATCGTGCGGTTCGACGAGCGCCGCCTGTCGCCCGCGCGCCTCGAGCGCGCCTGGCCCTCCGTCAGCCGCGACGCCGTCGTCTTCGCGACCTGGCAGTTCGGCATCCTCTTCGGCTGCCCGGCGCTGCTCGTCTGGTTTCTGCGCACGCGCCGCTCGCTCACCGGCGCGCTGCTCGGCCTCGGCTCGGCGCTCGCGCTGCTGGGCGCCGCGACCGTCGCGGCGGTCGTCCCCGAGGTCGCGATCGACTGGCTCGGCCTGTAGTAACGTGGGGGCGCCTCGATGGCCGTCCCGGAGCCCACCGCCCTCCCGCCGCCCGGGCGCCTGACCCACGTCGCCGCCGCGTCCGGCGCCGCGCTGCTCAAGATCGCCGGGACCGCGGGCGGCATGGGCGTGCTGCTCGGCCGCATCCTCGCGCGCCTCTTCGCGTTCCCGCCGAAGATCGACGGCCCGGAGCTCAAGCGCAACCTGCACAAGATGGCGGTCAAGTCGCTGCCGATCGTCGTCGTCACGGCCCTCTTCACGGGCGCCATCATGGTCATCCAGGCCGCGCCGCTCGTGAAGCGCTACGGCGCCGAGGGCCTGCTCGGCTGGGGCGCCGGCTTCGGCACGCTGCGCGAGGTCGCGCCGCTGCTCACGGCGCTCATGATCTCCGGGCGCGTCGGCGCCAACAACACCGCGGAGCTCGGGACGATGGTCGTCACCGAGCAGATCGACGCGCTGCGCACGCTCGCGATCGACCCCATCGCCTTCCTCATCGCGCCGCGCTTCCTCGCGATCATCGTCACGCTGTTCGTGATGACGCTCTACGCCGACGCGCTCGCCCTCTTCGGCGCCGCCTACAGCGGCTACGGCCTCATCCAGGTCGCCCCGCAGAGCTTCTACAACGGCCTGACCGGCGGTCTTCTGCACTTCGGCGACGTGGCCAACGGCCTGCTCAAGAGCCTCGTCTTCGCCCTCGTCATCGCGCTCGCCAGCTGCCACTTCGGCCTGTCGACCACCGGGGGCGCGCCCGGCGTCGGCCGCAGCGTCAACGCCACGGTCGTCGCGAGCGCCGCAGGCGTCTTCGTCCTCGACTACCTCATCAGCTTCCTGCTCGGGTGAGCGGTGGCCGACGCGCCTCTCGCCCGCCCCGAGACCGGCCTGGTGCGCAACGTCGGCGCCGCCGGGCTCGATCTGCTGCTCGGCGGGCGCGAGATGTACTCGGTCTTCGTCCGCACGCTCTACTACGTGTTCCGCGGCAGGCGCGAGCGCGGCGCCGTCGTGCGCCAGATGTTCGAGATCGGCAACAGGTCGCTCTTCTTCGTGTCGATCACGATGGGCTTCATCGGGATGATCCTGCTCTACCAGGCGGGCCTGCAGTCGAGGCGCGTGCTGCCGGACTACACGATGCTCGGGGCGACGTACCTCGAGCTGCTCGTGCGCGATCTGGCAGCGTCGCTCGCGGCGCTCATGCTCGCCACGCGCGTCGGCGCCGGCATCGCCGCCGAGATCGGGTCGATGGTGGTCACCGAGCAGGTCGACGCCCTGCGCATGTGCGCGGCCGACCCCATCGACTTCCTTGTCGTGCCGCGCTTCCTCGCGAGCATGGTCATGACGACGGCGCTCATCGTCTGGTCGGGCGCCGTCGCCTTCGTGGCCGGCGCGATCACGGCCAACGTCGCCTTCAGCGTCCCGTTCCACACGTTCTTCAGCATGCAGCTCATCGACGCCGGCGACCTGACCATCGGCCTTGCCAAGTGCGTCGCCTACGGGGCGGCGATCCCCGTCGTGAGCGCCTACTGCGGCCTGTCGACCTTCGGCGGCAGCGAGGGCGTCGGCTGGGCCACCACGCGCGCCGTCGTCAACTCGTCGCTCGCGATCATCATCTTGAACGCGTTCATCTCGACGGCGGGCCTGCTGCTCTTCGGGACGAAGTAGCCCGGGCCCGGGCCGACGCCGCCCCGCGGTCCTCCCGCGGTGGTATAGGAGGCGCCCCATGAGAGCGACGCTGCCCCTCCTTGTCCTGATCCCGCTCCTGGCCCCGCTGGCCCTGTCCGCCTGCTCGAAGAGCCAGCCGGAGCCGTCCTCGAGCCCCGCGGCCTCGTCGGCGCCCGCCGCCGCAGGCCCGGTCGTTGCCGGCCCCGCCGCCCACGTCCTGCACCCCGATCTGCTCGATCCGGGCAAGGCGAACGCCAGGGCGCCCGACGTCTTCAAGGCGAAGTTCACGACGACCAAGGGCGACTTCGTCATCGAGGTCCACCGCGACTGGTCGCCCAACGGGGCCGACCGTTTCTACAATCTCGTGCAGATGGGCTTCTACGACGACACGCGCTTCTTCCGGGCCATCGACGGCTTCATGGTCCAGTGGGGCATCAGCGGCGATCCGATGGTCTCGGCCAAGTGGATGAACGTCGGCGTGCAGGACGATCCCGTCAAGCAGTCCAACACGCGCGGCGTCGTCACGTTCGCGATGAGCGGCGCGCCCAACTCGCGCACGACGCAGGTGTTCATCAACCTCGTCGACAACGTGCGCCTCGACGGCATGCGCTTCGGCGGCATCGGCAAGGTCGTGAGCGGCATGGACGTCGTCGACGCCCTGTACAAGGGCTACGGCGAGGGCGCCCCGAGCGGCGCGGGCCCGTCGCAGGGCGGCATCCAGATGCAGGGCAACGCGTACCTCGACTCGAAGTTCCCCAAGCTCGACGGCATCAAGCACGCGGAGATCGCCAAGTAGCGGATCCCGCAGCGGACCCGCACCCCCCTCGGCCCGACCGGGCGTCCCGCCTGCGCGCGTGAGCCGCCGTCGACGCGATCCCCTCCCGCGCGCCCCCCGCGGTATGCTCGGCGCCGCCTGATCGAGTTCAAGGACATCCACAAGGCCTTCGGCCCCAAGCGCGTGCTCGACGGCGTGAGCTTCGACGTCCGCGACGGCGAGGTCTTCTTCATCATCGGCGCCTCCGGCGTCGGCAAGAGCGTGCTGATCAAGCACCTGGTGGGCCTGCTCTACCCCGACGCCGGCGAGATCTGGCTCGACGGGCAGGAGATCTCGCGGCTCGACGAGGCCGGGATGTACCCGGTGCGGAAGAAGTGCGTGATGGTCTTCCAGCACTCGACGCTCTTCGACTCGATGACGTGCGCCGAGAACGTCGCCCTGCCGCTGCGCAAGCACAAGGGCCACTCGCACGAGGAGGCGCTCGCCGAGGCGCGGCGGCGCCTGGACATCGTGCACATGGGCGAGTTTGGCGACCACTACCCCCCCGAGCTCGGCGACGGCATGCGCAAGCGCGTCGCCATCGCGCGCGCCCTGACGCTCGATCCGCGCTACGTCCTCTTCGACGAGCCGACGACGTCGCTCGATCCGGTGAGCGCCCGCCGCGTCGACGTGCTGATCCGGGAGCTGTCCGACAAGCTGGGCGTGACGTCGATCGTCGTCAGCCACGACCTGGCGAGCATCTTCTCGATCGCCGACCGGATCGTGATGCTCTACAAGGGCCACGTGCGCCTGCTCGGGACCCAGGCCGACTTCCAGGGCACCGCCGACGGCGTCGTGCGTCAGTTCATCCGGGGCGAGGCCAAAGGCCCCATGGATCTGTAGTAGGGGTAGGCCATGGCCCAAGAGCGCTCGATCGAGGTGAAGGTGGGGGCCCTCATCCTGGTCTCCCTCGCCATCCTCGGCGCTTTCATCCTGGTGATGAGCGGCCTGTCGTTCGAGAAGACCTACACGGTGTACGTCGACTTCGACAACCCGGGGGGCCTGCAGGGCGGCGCCGCCGTGCGGATCGCCGGCGTGAAGGTCGGCACGGTCAAGGCGCTCGAGTTTCGCGGCGGCAAGGTCGATCCGACCAGCGGCCGCCACGTCCTGGTGCGCGCGCAGGTCGCCATCGAGCAGCGCGTGCACGACGCCATCCACGACAACGCCGACTTCTACGTCACGACGCAGGGCGTGCTCGGCGAGCAGTTTCTCGCGATCGACCCGGGCACCGCCGAGCACCCGGCGCTCGCCGACGGCGCGGTCGTCAAGGGCATCGACCCGCCGCGCATCGACCTGTTCCTCGCCAAGGCCTACGAGCTCCTGGACACGACGGTCACCGGCATCAAGAATAACCGCGAGACGATCGCGTCGATCGCGACCAACACCGCGGGCCTGCTCAAGGGACTCAACGTGCTCGTGACCGACAACAAGGACCGCATCGACCGCATCGTCTCCAACGTCGAGGAGCTGACCGTCGAGGCCAGGACGCTGACGCACGACGCGCGCGTCAACTACGTCGACAACCCCAAGCTCACGCACACGGTCGACAACGTCGAGGCGCTGACCACCAAGATCCGCGACGACGCGACGCCGATGCTCAAGGACGCGCGCGAGGCGCTCGCGAACCTCAACCGCGTCTCGGGCACTGTCGGCGACCCCGCACAGCAGGAGCGCATCAAGAAGACGCTGACCGACCTGGCCCAGCTCGCCGAGCGGGCCAACTCGACCATCGCCGACGCGCAGGTCATCGTCTCCCACATCAAGAAGGGCGAGGGCACCGTCGGCGGGCTCGTGATGGACGAGGAGATCTACGACGACGTCCAGGAGATGGTGCGCGACCTCAAGCACAACCCCTGGAAGTTCCTCTGGCGGGAGTGAGGCTTCCGACGGCTAGTCCGCGGCCGCATCGGCCGGCGAGCCGGAGTCGACCGCGGGGCTGCCCGAGTCCTGCGGGGGCGAGCCGGAGTCCTGCGGCAGCGAGCCGGAATCGACGGGCGGGCTGCCCGAGTCGCCCTGCGGCCCGCCGCCGTCGACGGAGGCTCCGCCCTCGCCGGCCGCGCCCCCGTCGCCCCTGGGCGCCCTGGCGTCGACGCCGCCTTCCTCGGTGTGCTGGATGGGGCCCAGGTCGCTCGAGCAGATGCGGGTGCCGTCGGCCTGCGGGACGCAAGTGAGGTTCGACTCGCAGTCGCTCGGCTGCGAGCACGAGTCGCCCTGCGCGCCTAGCGCGGCCGGGAGGCTGCAGGCCAGGCTCGCGAGGAGGCACGCGACGAGGGCGGCGGCGGCGCCAGGCAGAACGTCCGTACGCTTCACGCCGCCGAGCATACCGCGAGACGCAGCTCGACCGTCGCGCAACCGGACGGCAAGGCACCGGTAGCGGGCGCGTCAGGCGAGCGTGACGAGCGCGTCGCCTTCGTTGACCGCCTGCGCCTCGGCCACGTGGACCTTCTCGACCTTGCCGGCGCGGGGAGCCTCGAGGGGCATCTCCATCTTCATCGACTCGAGGATGACGAGGACCTGGCCCTCGGCCACGTCGTCGCCCTCCTTGACCTCGATCTTCCAGACCGTTCCGGTGATGTGCGCGTTGACGCGTTCGCTCGCCATGGCCGGGCCTCAGGCTAGCGGAGACGTTTGCGAAGGCGCAGACAAATCGGTAGGTTTAGTCATGGTCGGGACGCGCTCGCGCTCGGGGCGGCGCCAGGGACCCCAGGAAGAAAAGCACCATGGCGGAACGGCAAGAGAGCTCGGTGATGGTCTCCCTCCAGGAGATCCTCAAGGACGCGCAGAACCGCGAGGAGCAAGAGAGGCTCGACGCGGAGCGGCGTGTACGCGAGGAGGAGCAGCGCCGGGTCGACGACCTGCGACGGCAGCAGGAGCAAGAGGCCGCCCGCATGCGTTCCGAAGAGGAGGACCGACAGCGCCGGGCCTTCGAGGAGCAGCGTCGCCAGGCCGAGATCCAGGCCCTCCAGGAGGCCACCGTCCAGAAGGCCCGCATGGAGGCGGAGGCGCAGGCGCGCCTGGCCGAGATGAACGCCCGCCAGGAGCACGAGCGGCACCTGCACGCGCTCGGACAGGACAAGCACAAGAAGCGCCTGACGATGATCCTCGTCGCCCTCGGGGCGGTCGTCGTCTTCGGCGGCATCGGCGGCGGGATCGCCATCAAGAAGAGCATGGACGAGGCCGACGCCGCGAAGGCCCAGGCGGCCGCGCTCTCGGCGCAGATCGAGGAGTCGAACGCCAAGGAGGCCAAGCTCCAGGCGCAGCTCGCGCAGGCCAAGGACCCGGCCGAGGTCGCCGCGCTCCAGTCGCAGCTCGACGCCGAGAAGGCCCGCAACACGCAGCTCCAGTCGGCGGCGGCCAGCACCAAGAAGGGGCCGGCGTATGGCGGCGGCGGGGGCGGCGGCGGGGGCGCGGCCAAGCCGCCCTCGGGCGGCGGCAAGCCGTGCAACTGCACGCCGGGCGATCCGCTCTGCTCTTGCCTGTAGCGCGCTGATCGGCGATGAGCCGCTCATCGTCATGAACGACTCCCGCGTCGCCTTCGCGCTCGATCTGCCGACCCTCCAGGAGGCGCGCGCCATGGCGCACGGCGTGCGCGAGGACGTGGGCATGCTCAAGATCGGCCTCGAGCTGTTCGTCGAGGCCGGGCCGCAGGCGGTGGGGCTCGGGGCCGAGGCGGGGCTGCCGGTCTTCCTCGACCTCAAGCTGCACGACATCCCCGAGACGGTCGAGCGGGCAGTGGCGAGGGCGTCGGCGCTAGGCGCGCGGATGCTGACCGTGCACGCCAGCGGCGGGCCGTCGATGCTGCGGCGCGCGGCCGAGCGCGCGCGCAAGGAGGGGCAGGTCGAGATCGTGGCCGTGACGGTGCTCACGTCGCTCGACGCGAGCGACCTCGCCGCGATGGGCCTGGAGGGCGACCCGGCCGCGCGCGTGGTGTCGCTCGCGAGGATGGCGTGGGGCGAGGGCGTGCGCGCGTTCGTCTGCTCCCCCCACGAGGCGGGGGCGCTGCGCGCCGCGCTGGGGCCAGACGCGACGCTCGTGACCCCGGGCGTGCGGGCGTACGGCGGCGGCGACGACCAGAAGCGCACGATGACCGCCACCGAGGCCGTCCACGCCGGCGCCGACTGGATCGTGGTGGGCAGGCCGATCCGCGACGCCGCCGATCCGGCCGCCGCGGCGCGCGCCCTGACGCACGAGGTTGCGCGCGCCCGGGGCCAGGGGTGACCGC
>JAJYCT010000276.1 GCA_021778125.1 Myxococcales bacterium | reverse complement strand
CGAGCCGCTCGCGCGGGGCGCGCACCCCGTCCCCATCGACGCCGCCGCCCGCGCCCGCGCCCGGTGCCTCGACGTGCTCACGCGCGCCCGCCGCACCGCGGGAGGGGACGTCGTGGCGGCCGACGCGCTGCTGGCCGACCTGTCGGGCGTCGGCTGGAGCCCGGTGCGCGACGAGCGCGGCGTCGTGGTCACCCTCCACGACGCGTTCCGCGGCGCCGAGCTGGCGCCCGAGGGCGCCCGGCGCCTCCAGGATCTCGGCAAGGTCGCCGCGGCGCACGCGGGCTTCGCGCTGCAGGTCGTCGTGCACGACGCGACGGCGCCGGCCGCGAAGGACACGACCGACGCGAAGCGCGCCGACGCGGCGGTGCAGGCCCTCGTGGCCGCGGGGGCCCCGCAGGGCCGCGTGCAGACCGAGCTCGCCGGCGCGCGCGCGCCCCTCGTCGATCCCGGCGACGCGAAGGCCGGGCCGCGCAACGAGCGCCTCGACGTCGTCTTCATCGCGACCGGCCGATAGGCCCGCGACAGGGGGCTACGGCGCCAGCTTGTACCCGTACCCGTACACCGTCAGGATGTGCTGCGGCTTGTCGGGGCTGGGCTCGAGCTTCTTGCGCAGCTTCACGATGAAGTTGTCCACCGTGCGGTTGGTCGGCGCTCCCTCGAGGCCCCAGATCTTCGCGAGGATCTCGTCGCGGCTCACCGGCTGCCCGGCCTTCTCGGCCAGCATCCGCAGCAGCTCGACCTCGTAGAACGAGAGCTGGTGCTCGCGGCCGCGCGCGGTCAGCGTGTGCGACGTGAAGCTCACGGTCGCCTCGCCGACGGTGAGCAGCTCGGGCACTGTGCCCGTGCGCGCCAGCGCCGCGCGCCGGAAGATGGCCCGCATGCGGGCGATGAGCTCGTTCACGCCGAACGGCTTGGTCACGTAGTCGTCGGCCCCCGCGTCGAGCCCGCGCACCTTGTCGGTCTCCATCGACCGCGCCGTGAGCATCACGATGGGCACATGCGGATCGATGCGCCGGAGCTCCTGGCAGACGGCGTACCCGTTCACGTCCGGCAGCATGAGGTCGAGGATGACGGCGTCGGGCACCTCGCTGCGCGCCAGGGCGATGCCGTCCTTGCCCTGCCCCGCCGAGATGACGCGGAAGCCCTCGAACTCGAGCGCGTCGCGCAGGCCCATCACGATGTGCGGCTCGTCGTCGACGACCAGGATCGTCTTCTTGGCCTGCGCCATGGGATCTCGAGCCCCTTATAGCGCAAACGCCCCCGGGCACGGGGTCCCGGGGGCGTCTGGGCAACCTGGGGCGCGAAGAAATCAGCCGCCGCCGCCGCCTCCCCCGCCGCCGCCCGCGTCGACGACCGTCACCGCGTTCTCGAGGCACTCGAGGCTCGTCAGCGAGCCGCCGGGCGGCTCGCCGCTGGTGAACACGATCGTGTTGGGCGGCGTGCACCCGAGCGCCGTCGCGCCAGCGCCGGTCACGTAGCACCACCCCGACTGGCTCGACGACTTGGAGCAGTCCTGCGTGTTGCTCGGATCGAGGATGACCTGCTGCAGCGCGCAGACCGGCATGTCGGCGGTGACGTACGGCACGGCGTCCTTCGCCGAGTGATCGGCGCAGAACTTGTCGAGCGTCGACTGCTGAAAGAGCGCGTTGGGGTCCGTCGACGGGCCGATGAGGCCCAGCTTCGGGTCGCACGCCGCCCCCGGGTTCGTGCACGTACCGCCCCCGGTGCCCGCGGGCCGCGCCACGAGCACCAGGCAGGACACCGCGCCGGTCTTCGGGTCGGCGTTGAGCTGCTGGCTGAAGCACTGGCTGTTCAGCGAGACCTTCAGCCGGCTGATGATCGCGTTGACGGCCGGGTTGTAGCCGAAGAGCGGATCGGCCTGGGCCGCCGCGACCGACTGGCCGACGTCGAGCTTGATCGGGCAGAGGCTCGACACGATGCCCTGGTTGGACGGCGCGCCGTTGACCACCTCGTTGGACATCGCCTTGGCGATGATCATCTCGCGGACCGACGGGTAGGCCTTCGCGAAGATCTGGTTGGTCGACGTGGTCGGATCGCAGAGCTGCGAGGCGTTGTCGATCGAGCCCGACACGCAGTCGCACGCGCCGCTGTACTTCGACTGCGTGCAGTCCTTGGTGTAGTTCTGGATCGTGCCCGACGAGCCGTCGATGAGCGGGAAGATGCAGGCGAACTGAAGGTCCGACGGCGACCCGCTGAACGTGGTGTTGAACTCGCAGCCGTTGATCGGATCCGCGCCCGGGCCGCCGAGGCCCGGCGGGCGGGTCGTCCCCTGAGGCGAGCACGTCGCGGCGTTCGCCCAGCCGCCGCCGTTCGTGGTGCGGGGGGCCGGCGACTCGACCATGTGGAAGTCGGCGCCGCGGAAGTCGTAGTGCTCCGGGTCCTGGCCCATGATGAGCGTCCAGTCCGCCGCCGACAGCGTGTCCTTCTGGGGGCTGCTCGGGTTGGTCGGGTCCTGCTGCAGGAGCTGGTGCGGGACGCCGGCGATCGCCGCGTAGTAGACGAGGTCCGGCGTGCGCGGGCCGGGCGTCAGGGCGCAGAGGTCCGCCGTCGGGTCGGTGGGCAGGTTCTGCGCGTAGATCGGGTTGACGCAGTTGGCCTGGCTGTCCTGGTCGCCGATGTAGTTTCCGTTGCCGTCGTGCTCGTGATCCGTGTCGCCCGGGTGGTTCGACAGGCCGACCGAGGGGACCGAGGCCTTCTGCAGCCCGCGGACGTAGCGGGTCGTCGGGTAGCCGGCGAAGAGGCCGAAGCGCTGCTTCTGGTTGAAGAAGCGCAGGTTCACGGCGTCATGCGACGGGTCGAGATAGCCGCTCGCCCCGTTCGGCAGGTCGTTCGGACACTCCGTCGTGAAGTTCGGAGCCCCCTGGATGAACGCGCACGACTGGCACTTCGGATCGTTCGGACCGGTCGTGGCGGGGTTGTTGATGTCGATGTTCTTGCACTCGATCGTGCCCTCGGGCGCGGCGCCCGTCGGCCCGCTGGGGAAGGGCATCGTGTCGAACGCGAAGCCCTGACGGCCGATCGACAGCGGGTCGGCGGCCTCCTCGTTCTCGTCGGTCACGACGATGACCGCGAGCAGCGAGTCGGGCCGGAGGAAGTTCGCGCGCTGCTTGAGGATCGTCGCGTCGATCCCCTGGAGGGTGGCCAGGCCGTTCTTGTCCTTGCCGATCGTCGCGAACGGATCGGGCTGGACGAGGAAGCGGTACCAGGCCTCGTTCTGCGCCTCGAAGCCGCACCCGTGCTCGTGGACGCCCTCGATGAGGGTCGTGAAGTCGCTGATGAGCGTCGCCGGCTGCACCACCGCGGGCGTGGGAGGCTTGGGAGCGCTCTGGTTCGCCGTCACGCTCGGGAAGTACGAGAGGAAGTTCAGCGGCGACGGCGCGTCGGGCGTGCCGGGAACGTTCTCCACCGTGGGATCGTTCGGGAGGCCCCCGCGGTTGATGAGCTCCCCGTTGTCGTTGTTGTGCGCGCTCAGCGCGCTGTTGACCGGGCTCGGCGCGTTATCCGGGCAGACATTGCCGCCACGGCTGCCGAGCGACGAGGTCACGATGCCGATGTGCATGTCGTGCACCGGCGGGAACTCGGGCTTGTCGTTCGCGGGGCACCCGCTTCCGTCCGGGTTTGCGTGTGCGCCCGGCACGGTGTTGCCGCTGCCGTCGACGCAGTTCGGCGTGACCAGCCGGTTGATCATGTTCGGCACGGCCAGCGCGAGGAGCGTCTGCTTGTCGCCCATCGACGCCGAGTTGTCGATCATGAACAGGAGATCGACCTTGTCGATCGAGTTGTTCGTGATGTTGCGCGTCACGACCGTGTTGACGGTGGGGGCGCGGCTGACGACGTCCCGGTCGAGGCACCCGCCGACGATGATGCCCGCGGTGCCGAGGACGGCGACCGCTCCGACGGCGGCCACCGCGCGCTTGAACATTCCCTTCATGATCGCTGCTCCTCCGAAGACTCGCGACGGACCCACGACTACCACGGGCAAGGCTCTGCTGGGATCGCGAAGTCCCCCGCTCGTACCCGGCGCTCCCTGAAGCAGGCCTCGTGCCGCACGTAAGATACGCAAAGAGCCGGGGATCGTGCAACGGGGCTGGCAACTCGGTTGCGCGTCGCCTGCGCCGTTGGCGAGCCCGGCACGCCGCGCGACCTACCCGGCGGCGGGACCGGGGCCCCCGAACGCCTCCCGCAGCGCCCTGAGGTGGCGGCGGGTGATCCCGGGGACGGCGAGCAGCGCGGCGTCCTCGGCCGCCCGGATGGCCGGCACGCCGCCCACGTGCTCGAGCAGGGCCTTCTTCGCGCGGGGCCCCAGGCCCTTGACGTCGTCGAGCGGCGAGCGAAACCGCCGCTTCTTGCCCAGGCGAAGGCGGGCCCGGTTCGAGAAGCGGTGCGCCTCGTCGCGCAGGCGAGCGAGCAGGAACAGCGACGTGGTCCCGCTGCGCAGCGGGATGGGGTTCTTCTGCCCGGGCAGGTAGACGCGATCGACGAGCGTCTCACCGGCCACGTTCTCGCGCTCCTTGGCGAGGCCGACGATGGGCAGGTCGTGCAGGCCGAGGTCGTGCGCCGCGGCGAGCGCGACGCCGAGCTGGCCGCGGCCCCCGTCGACGACGAACAGGTCGGGGGCCTCCCAGTCGCGCTCGGCGGCGTCGGCCTCCGCGGCGGGCCCCGCGAGCCCTTCGGCCTTCTGCGCCCTGCGGAAGCGGCGCGCGAGCACCTCGTACATCGAGGCGTAGTCGTCGTTGGTGACCTCTCCCCGGACCTCGCCGCGGACGTTGAAGGTGCGGTAGCGCTTCCTGTCGAGGGCCGCGTCGGTCATCGCGACGATCGCGCCGACGGTGTCGCCGCCCCCCAGGTGCGAGATGTCGCAGCACTCGATGCGCCGCGGCAGGGCCGGCAGGCGCAGGCGCTCCTGCAGGTCGCGCAGGCGCTCCTGCACGTCGTCGGACTGCCGGCGCTTCTCGGAGAACGAGTGGCGCGCGTTGTCGTTGGCCATCGCGAGCAGGTCCACGCGGTGCCCGCGGCGCGGGTGCAGCAGGGCCACCTTGTGCCCCGCGCGATCGGCGAGCCACTCGGCGATCCCGGCGACGCAGTCGGGCTCGAGGGGCAGGACGATCTCGTCGGGGACCAGCGCCGGCGCCCCGGGCGGTGCAGCCCCGTCCTCGGCCGGCCCGCCGAGCGGACCGCCGTAGAGCTGCGAGACGAACGCCGCCACGATCTCCTCGTCGGGGATCTCGGCCTGCTTGATCGAGTAGGTGCCCACGTCGGCCAGCTTGCCGGCGCGAACGTGCAGGAGGGCGATCTCGACGAGCTCCCCCTCGCGGTACAGGCCCACGACGTCGCGGTCGACGTCGTCGATGGTGACCACCCGCTGCGCCTCGCGCACCGCGTCGATCGCGCGGAGCTGGTCGCGGTAGACCGCCGCGAGTTCGAAGCGCATCTCGCGCGCGGCCTGCTTCATGCGCGCGTCGAGCTCGCGCGACAGCTCGTCGTGGCGCCCCTCGAGGAACTTCGCGACGGCCTCGACCTGCTCGCCGTAGAAGGCCGGGTCGACGTCGCGCGCGCACGGAGCCGGGCAGCGCTTGATCTGGTGCTGAAGGCACGGACGCCTGCGGCTCGCGAGCTCGGCGTCGCCGCACGTGCGCAGCTGGAAGTGCTTGTTGACCAGGTGCAGCGTGCGGCGCGCCGCGGTGGCCGAGTGATACGGGCCGAAGTAGCGCGCCCCGTCGGGCGTCGGCCGCCGCACCACCTCCAGGCGCGGCCAGAGCGCGGGCTCCGCATGCCGCCGCTCGGCATGCTTCCTCGGCGTCATGGCGACGTCGGCCAGCCCCTGCGGCGCGGAGGTTTGGGGTCGGGGCCCCAAACCAGCAACCTGGGAGAGGAGCTGCGGCTCGGCTCTGCCGAGCCGCAGCGTGATGAAGTCCTTGTCGTCCCGGAGCTTGACGTTGTACCGGGGCCGGTGCTCCTTGATGAGGTTGTTCTCGAGGATCGTCGCTTCCTTCTCGCTCTGCGCGACGATCGTCTCGAGGTCGCCGATCGTGCGCTGCAGCAGCGGGATGAACGCGCGCGAGTCGCCCTGCGAGGCCTGGAAGTAGCTGCGGACCCGGGCGCGCAGGCTCTTGGCCTTGCCGACGTAGACGACCGCGCCCTTCCTGTCCTTGAAGAGGTACACGCCCGGCTGCGCCGGGAGCGCGCCGAGCTTCTGCTGCACCAGATCGGGGACCACGCGCCGGAGAAGATAGCGCGCGTCGGCGTCAGTCGTTCGGGCGCAGCCAGGGGGGGATCTTCGTCAGGTCGACCGGCCTGGGCGCCGCGACGGGCTTGTACGTGAGCGTCGCGTCGACGGTCTTGACGACGTTCGCCGCGAGCTCCACCGGCTGCTCGGACTGGGCGTTGATGCCCGGGTGGTAGACGCCCACCTTGAGGCCGGCGACGACGGGCACGCCGTCGATGCGGTAGTGGCCCGCGCGGTCGGTCACGGCGTGCAGCGGGTGGCGGAAGACGAACAGGTCCTCGCGCACGAACGCCTGCATCTTGTCGACCATCGTGAAGCGGCCCGCGCGCTGGGGGTAGACCTTGATCGAATCGCCGCCGCCCGAGGGCGGCACGGCCATGACGGCCCCCGTGCTGACCTCGTCGATGTAGGGCGCGAACACGAGCTTCGTGTCGTTGCCGATGTCGAGGCGCTGCCCGAAGGTGATGGCGATCGTGCGCGACGGGTACGCGCACCCGGAGATCGTCAGGTTGACGGCGTCCTTGGTCTCGGGGATGTAGACGCCCGTGTAGCCCGTGACGACGACGACGGCGTCGGCGAGGGGCCTTGGGGCGCCCGGCCTGGGGGCCAGGCCCTCGCGGAACGTCTTGCCGTACATGTCGATCGACGCGGGGCAGGCGTGCGACTCGAGCGGCAGGTTCCCGGGCGGAGGCCCGTCGACGGTCACGGTGCCCTCGACGCTGGCCGTGGGCCCGGAGTACGGCGGCAGGTTGTACGGGTTGAGGACGTAGTCGACGTTCGCCTTCACGAAGCCGGCCGACGTCATGACCGGCGCCGACGCGGACGGCGCGGCCGAGACCGACGGCACGGCGGAAGCGTAGGCGACCGGCGTCGTCACGACGGGCTCGGGGGGCGGCTTCTTGGAGCAGGCGACGCCGAGGATGGCGGCGCCAACCAGGGTGGCAGAGAGGAGGAAGATCCGCATGCGGGGGCTCGGCATGAGCAAGGAGTGGGCCTGGGAGCCCTGCCGATAGCACAGGGGCCTCCCGCGGTCGCCCCATCAGCCCTCGGCCCAGTAGCGCTCCGGCGCCTCGCCGAGCTCCTCCGCGAGCTCGGCGCGGAGCCCGGTGTCCACGACCCTCGGGAGCAGCTGCCGGAACCACGCCGTCGCCTTCGGCGTGCGCCACCAGGTGACGATGCCCGAGAGCGTCGCCGTGACGCGCTCGTCGGTCGACGTCAGCAGCGCGTCGAGGTGCGGCGCGACCAGGGAGAACGGAGCGCCTCGCACGCCCAGCACGACGACGAGCTCCGCGCGCTCCGGGGGCGGCGCCGACGCGAGCACCGCGGGCAGCCTCCGGTCGCGGACCGACAGCGGCGGCTGCGCGCGGA
>JAJYCT010000016.1 GCA_021778125.1 Myxococcales bacterium | reverse complement strand
GAAACAAGAAGAACACGAGCCCCACCAGCGCGATGGCCTCGAGCAGGGTCTCGACGATCTCGCGAATGCCCGCCTTCACGGGCGCGGTGGTGTCGAGGGACACCTGGTACTTGATCCCCGGAGGAAAGCGGGTGGCCAGGTCGGCCATCGTCTTTCGGATGTTGTCGGCGACGTCGAGGGCGTTGGACCCCGGCGTCTGGAACGCGGCGATGACGGCGGCGGGCTGGCCGTTGAAGGTGCCGTACTGCTGGTAGGTCAGCGCCCCGAGCTCGATGCGCGCGACGTCCTTGACCTTCACGCTCGACCCGTCGGGGTTCTCGCGGATCACGACGTCGCCGAACTCGGCGGGCTCGACCAGGCGTCCCTGGGCACGAACGGTGTACGTCAGCTGCTGCCCTGGGGGCGCGGGCTCGGCGCCGACCTGGCCCGCGGGGTTGACGACGTTCTGCTGCCGGAGCGCGTTCTGCACGTCGGTGACCGTCAGGCCCAGACGCGCGAGCAGGTCGGGCTTGAGCCACATGCGCATCGAGTAGTCGGCGGCCCCGAGGTTGCGGATGTCGCCCACGCCCTTCACGCGCAGGAGGGCGTCGTTGATGTTGATGAGCGCGTAGTTGGCGAGAAACGTCGGATCGTAGCGGCCGCCGGGGGCGTAGAGCGAGATGACGATGAGCGGGAAGGCGAGCGACTTCTTGATCGTGACGCCGAAGTTCTTGACGTCTTGCGGCAGAAACGGCTGCGCCTGCGAGTAGCGGTTGTTGACCAGGACGTTGTCGACGTCGACGTCCGTCCCCACGTCGAAGGTGACCACCTGGTTCATCGAGCCGTCGTTGGCGTTGGTCGACTGGATGTACAAGGACCGGTCGACGCCGTTCATCTGCTGCTCGATGGGGGTCGCCACCGACTGCTCGATCGTGAGCGCGTCGGCGCCCGTGTACGTGGTGGTCAGGTTCACCTGCGGCGGCAGGATCTGGGGAAACTGCGCGATGGGCAGCCCGAGGAGCGAGACCACACCGAGCAGGATGGTGAGGATCGCGATGACCATCGCCACGATCGGCCGGCGGATGAAGAAGTTGGACACGGGCGTTTCCTCGACCGCTCAGTCCCTGGATTGGCCAGCGGCGGGCGGCGCGGGCTTCGCGTCGACGACGGCGCCGTCGGAGATCTTCTGCACGCCGTCGACCACGACCTGATCTCCCTCGGCCACGCCGGAGACGATGACGCGCATGCCCCGGGCGCTCGCCCCCACCTCGACGCGGCGCAGCTGCACCTTGCCGTCGGGCCCCACCACTCCGACCGAGTACGTGCCCTGCACCGAGATGAGCGCCTTCTCGGGCACCACGAGCGCATCCTTCCCCGCGTCGCGGCGCTTGATGCGTACCTGTCCGTAGGCGCCGGGGCGCAGCGCGCCGTCCGAGTTCGGCAGCAGGGCCTGGATCTGGATGGTGCCGGTGCTCGAGTCGATCTGACGGTTCGCCGTGACGATGACGCCGCGGTGCGCGTAGACGCTGCCGTCGGCCAGCACGAGCTCCACGCCGGGATCGTCCT
Source organism: Myxococcales bacterium (assembly GCA_021778125.1). Lineage (GTDB taxonomy): Bacteria > Myxococcota_A > Polyangia > Polyangiales > Polyangiaceae > Palsa-1150. The sequence goes on along the minus strand of JAJYCT010000016.1, from coordinate 32,469 downwards.
GGTCGGTGACCTCGCCGGTCTCGAGCTTCGCGAACTGCTTGCGGGCCCAGGCGAGGTCGCGCTTCTCCATGTGACCCAGGCGATCGCGGTACCTGATGTAGTCGCTCTCGCTCATCGGGAAGTTGACGCGGATGGGATCGAGCTGAGACACCGTCGTGAGCAAGGTCGGCCCGTCCTGGCCCACGAGGTTTCCCACGCGCACGAGGGCGAGGCCGGCGACGCCGTCGATGGGCGAGGTGACCTGCGTGTACGACAGGTTGAGGGCGGCCTGATCGAGCTGCGCCTGCGCCGCCTGCAGCTGGCCGTCGGCGTCGGCGAGGTTCGCCGCCGCGTTGTCGAGGTCCTGCTGAGAGAGCATCCCGGTCTCGAGCAGCCCCTGGTCGCGCTCGAGCTGCACCTTGTTGTGCGCCTGCGCGACCTTCGCCCGGGTCACGTTGGCGCGCGCCACGCTGACGGCGGCCGCATAGTCTGCAGGCTCGATCGTGAAGAGCCGCTGCCCGTTCTTGACCGGCGATCCATCCTTGTACGTCTGCGACTTGAGGTAGCCCTTCACGCGCGCCCGGATGTCGGCGTTCACGTACCCGTCGAGGCTGGCCACGGCCTCGATGTAGAGGGCCACGTCGCGGCGCTGCACGGGCGACACGAGCACCAGCGGAGGCCCGGAGGTGGGCGGCGCCTTCTTCGGGGCGCACGCCGCGAGGGCGATGGCGCCCGGGACCAGGGCCAAGGAGCAAGCGCGGGCGATGCGCGGGAGGGTCGCCATGTTCAATAGATGCACTCTGCGTTGGCGAGGACGGCGCCTGCGCGCGCCTCGCCCACCTGGACCTCGAGCAGCACGAGGTTGATCTCGGACTGACGCAGCGACTGGGCGGACACCACGAGATCGAGGCTGGTACCGGCGCCCCGGGCATAGCCCTCGCGCGTGCGCTGGTCGATGCGCGCGGCCAGATCGCGCTGCTCCTGCGCCACCTGGCGCGAGGCCTCGTAGACGACGACCGAGCGCTGGGCCTGGGCGGCCGAAACGACCGCGCCCACGCGCGACGCGACGAGGGCCTGACGCGCCTGTTCGAGGGCAGCATGGCTGTCCTTGAGCGCCGCATAGCGCAGGCCCCCATCGTAGAGCGGCACGCTGAGCACCGCCTGCACGCTCCACTGGGTGAGCGGCGCCAGGGTCGTGACCGTTGCCGTCGACAGCGCGGAGCCCACGGCCAGGGACGGCGAGAAGATGAGCTCTGCGTCGTGCACTCCGCGCTCGGCGATCTCGGCCCGCAGGCGCGCCGCAGCGACGTCCGGCCGCCGTTCGATGTCCTCGTTGAGACGGCACGTGCGCGCGACCGCGGCCTCGAACTCGTCGAGGCGGAGGTCGCCGGGCGCGGCGATGGCCGTGGTGGACCCCAGCGCGGCGCCGAGCGCCTCGCGCGACTGCAGGAGGGACTCGTCGCCGCCGATGAGCTGCGCGCGCGCCGCCGCGACGTCTTGCTGCGCCCGATCGACGTCGAGCGGGGTGCCCTGCCCGTACTGCAACCGTGTCTGCGTGAGCACCAGGCGCTCGAGCGCGGAGCGCAGGCCCACCCGGTTCAGCTCGGCGACGCGCGTGGCCGCGAGCGTCGCGAGCATCGCGTCTACCACCGTCAGGGCGATGGTGCGCCGCCTGTCCTCGAACGACAGCGCCGCGGCCCGGACGTTCTCGCGCGCCGTGCCGACGGCGTAGAGCGCCCGTGGGCTGAGGATGTTCCACTGCAGCGTCGCGCCGACGGCGAACACGTCGGGCGGCGGGGACAAGAAGCTCGCCGCGCCGAACGGGATGGTCTCGGTGAAGAACTGGTGGACGTAGCTGCCCTGGGCGTTCAGGGTGGGCAAGACGGCGGCGAGCGCCGCGCGCGACTGCGCCTGCGCCCGGACGACGGTCTCGTAGGTCGTGACGTAGTCCGGCGAGTGGGCGCGGAGCAGCGCGAGCGCCTCGTCCCACGAGCCTACCTGGCGCGGAGCGGCAGGGGGCGGCGCGAGCATGGCGTCGGAGACCGGCGGCGGCCGGTACCCCGCCTCCTCGGCGGGCTGCGCCCGCGCGGTCGCGGTCGCCAGAACGCCAGCGAGGGCGGCAAGACCGAAGGCGACAGACAGGCGCGCCCGGGGCAAAGGGGCCTGGCCACGGAGGGCATGGGCTCGAGGATTCATGTGCACCGGGGCGTCAAGCTACCTCTGGCGAAACCTCCCCGTCGCCGTTCGATGCTCGACCGGGGCGGACTGTTGCGATGTGGCAGCGGCTCGGGCGACTCAGGGCGACAGACCGTTGCCCGCCGCGAGTCCGATGATCGAGACCGAGCCGGAGCAAGGCGCGCCGCCCCCGCCACCCCCATCGCTCCCCGCGGGCGGCTCGGGGCAACCGACGGACGCCCCCACGAGCGTGACCGTCCGCAGAACGCGCGCGTCCACGTCGACGAGGAGCGAGGAGCCGCCGGCCAGATCGGCGGCGCCCGAGATCATCGTGCTCGTGCCGTCGCCGGGGTAGCTGCCGAATCCGATGGATCGCGAGGTGCCGTCGACGTAGCCGATCGTGATCGCGTTGAACGACAGCGGAGCGGCGCCCAGGTTCGCGACCGCGATGGCGGGATAGGCATGCGAGGCGCCGACGGGGATCGCGACCTCCGTGCCGCCGGTGCCTGCGGCGTCGCTGACCGAGACGGCGCTCGCCAGCTGGGAGCCGCTCGCGGGAGGGGTCGCTCCGGTGGCCGGCGTGAGCTGGCTCACGCAAGGCGACGCCGTGATCGCCGAGCGCAGGGCGGATGCCAGCTGCTCCTCCTTCGACTCCTGCGCCGTGAGCATCGAGCTGCTTCCGCCGCCGGCCGGCAGCGCCTGCACGAAGTCCAGGAGGGCCCGCGACGCGGAGGCGGCGTCGGCAGCCTTCGAGTCGCTGGAGCACGCCGACGTGGACAGCGCGGTGAGCGTGTCGTCGACGGTCTTCGCGAGCGACGCCACGTCGCCCAGCGGCGTCATCCCGGACGTCGCGTAGCCGTACATGTTCTCGACGTCGATCTGCAGGTTGTTGCCGAGCACGTTGGCCTGCGCGCTGAGGGGCCACACGACCTGCTGCGAGAGCGCGCTGCCGGAATCGGCTCCGCCGCTCCCGCTCCCGCTGCCGCCCCCCGAGCCGGAGCCTCCGCCGTCGGAACCGCCGCCCGTGCCTGGCGTCGCCGAGCCGGAGCCGCACGCGGCAGCGGCGAGCACGAGCAAGACGCCGACGGCGGGGCTCGCGGCCGGCCTACACCGCACGACCGTCGCGAGGGGCACGGCACAAGGAGAGGTCATGGCAGCCCTCCAGAGCAACGGGCGTGCCGCAACGGATGCTGGATATTTCGGTGATCTGGGTGGCGCAGTTTGGCGCGACGCCGGGCGCGGGCGTCGCGTGTGCGCCCTCGCTTCCGCCGGCACCATCCACCGCCTCGGGGGGAAGCTTCGTCGCGGTTGCACGGCTCTTGCACGACCCTGCACGCGGACGTCCGCCCCACCCGATGCTCTGCCCCCGGGCGGAGCTGGCGCGCCGCCGTCGAGCATGAAGATCCAGAGGCTCTCCGCTGCAGAAGCCATCGCCAGCGTGCACGGTACGCCCGGGGGGCTGTCCACGGCCGAGGTCGAGCGCAGGCTGCGCGAGCTCGGCCCGAACCGGGTCCGCGAGATCGCCGGCGAGCCCCTCTGGCGGCGCGCGCTCCGGCCGTTCGTCCAGTTCTTCTCGCTCATCCTGTGGGCCGCGGCGGCGCTGGCGTTCGTGGCCGAGTGGCGCGCTCCGGGCCAGGGCATGGCGAAGATCGGGGGCACGATCGTCGCGGTCATAGGGATCAGCGGCGTGTTCACGTTCTGGCAAGAGCGCCGGGTCGAGCGGACCCTCGCCGCGCTGCGCCGCCTGCTGCCGCAGCAGGTGAAGGTGATGCGCGACGGGAAGGTCGCGCAGGTCTCGGTCGAGGGGCTGGTGCCCGGTGACATCGTCCTCCTCGAGCAGGGCGACGACATCCCGGCCGACTGCAGGCTGACCGAGGCCTTCAGCGTGCGCGTCAACAACGCGGCCATCACGGGCGAGTCGCTGCCCAAGGCGCGAGACACGCGATCCTCGGACGCCGACGAGACGATCTTCGCCCGGAACGTCGTGCTCGCCGGCACCTCGATGGTCGCGGGCCAGGCCAAGGCCGTCGTCTTCGCGACCGGGATGCACACCGAGTTCGGCAAGATCGCGCACCTCACCCAGACGGCCCGGGAGGCCGTGTCGCCGCTCACCCGGCAGCTCGCCTACCTGAGCCGCCTCATCGCGTCCCTCGCGATCGGAATCGGCGTCGTCTTCTTCGCGGTGGGGTGGATGATCGGCGTCTCCTTCTGGGAGGCCTTCATCTTCGCCATCGGGATCATCGTCGCGATGGTGCCCGAGGGTCTGCTGCCGACGCTGACCCTGTCGCTGGTGCTGGCCACCCAGCGCATGGCCAGGCGGCACGTCCTGGTGCGCTACCTGCCCGCCGTCGAGGCGCTCGGCTCGACGACGGTCATCTGCACCGACAAGACGGGCACGCTGACGCAGAACCACATGACGGTGAAGCGCCTCTTCTTCGCGGGGGCCCGCGACTCGGTGGCCTCGCTCGATCGGAGCCCCGAGCTCGCGCGGCAGCACCGGCGCTTCCTGCTGACGGCCCGCCTGTGCCACGACCTCAAGGAGACCGAGAAGGACGGACGGCCCGAGCTCCTCGGCGATCCGATGGAGGTGGCGCTGGTCGAGATGGCGCGGCGCGCCCTGCCGGAGCTGCACGACTATCCGAGGCTCGACGAGATCCCGTTCGACGCCGACCGCATGCGCCTTTCCACGGTGCACGCGCTGCCCGAGGGCCCCGTGCTCCTCTGCAAGGGGGCGGTCGAGGCGGTCCTGCCGCTCTGCACGAGGATCCTCGTCGGCGGCGACGAACGGCCCCTCGACGGCGCGCGGCGCGGACAGGTGCTCGCGGCTCAGGAGGAGATGGCGACGCAGGGCCTCCGAGTCCTCGCCTTCGCGTACCGCTCGCTCGCGGCGCAGTGGGAGCACGAGAGCGCGGAGCAGGACCTCGTGTTCACGGGGTCCGTGGGCCTGGAAGACCCGCCGCGCCCCGAGGTGCCCGACGCGATCCGCAGGTGCCGCGAGGCCGGGATCAAGGTGATCATGGTCACCGGCGATCACCCCGACACGGCCCGGGCGATCGCCCGCGAGATCGGGCTCACCCGCTCCGAGCGCCCGGTCGTGGTGACCGGCGAGGCCCTGCGCAGCCTGTCGCCGATCCAGCTGATGCTGCTGCTCGACGCGCCCGAGGTGATCTTCGCGCGCGTCAGCGCCGACCAGAAGATGCGCATCGTCGAGGCCCTGAAGAGCAAGAAGCAGATCGTCGCCGTGACGGGCGACGGCGTGAACGACGCGCCGGCGCTCAAGAACGCCCACATCGGCATCGCCATGGGGATCGCGGGCACCGACGTCGCCAAGGCGGCGGCCGACGTCGTGCTGCTCGACGACAACTTCGCCAGCATCGTGAACGCGGTCGAGGAGGGGCGCGCCGTCTTCGACAACATCCGGAAGTTTCTCACCTACGTCCTCGTCCACAACGTGGCCGAGCTCGTGCCGTACCTGGGCCTGGTCCTCTTCCGGATCCCGCTCGCGTTGACGCCGATCCAGGTGCTGGCCATCGACATGGGGTCCGACTCGCTCACCACGCTCGGCCTTGGAACCGAGAAGCCCGCCCCCGGGACGATGTCGCATCCTCCGCGGCCGCAGGGCGAGCGGCTGCTGGACCTGCCGCTGGCGCTGCGCGCCTACCTGTTCCTCGGGCCGATCGAGGCCGCGGCCGCCATGGCGGCGTTCTTCTTCGTGCTCCACCGGGGGGGCTGGGTCCACGGCCAGCCGCTCGCGCCGCGTGATCCGCTCTACCTGCAGGCCACGACGGCGTGCCTCAGCGCCATCGTCGTGATGCAGATCGTCAACGTGTTCGCCTGCCGGAGCGCCCGGCGCTCGATCGCGACGGGCCTCGGCGGCAACTGGATGATCCTGACCGGCGTGGCGCTCGAGGTCGCGGCGCTGCTGCTCTTCAACTACACGCCCTGGGGCAACTTTCTCCTCGGCACGGCGCCGCTCGCCGCTCCGGTGTGGCTCTTCCTCCTCCCCTTCGCCGCGGGCATGCTCGCCCTCGAAGAGCTGCGCAAGGGACTCGCGCGCGCCCGGCGCCCTTGACCACGAGCCCGAGCCAGGCCACCGGCCGTGGTGACATAGATGAGGTGGCGCGCCCCTCGACCGTGTGCGCCCCCACGCAAGGCCTGCGTACCGGACCGCTCGCCGTGGGCGCGCGCCTCGCGCGATGCGCTCTGCCAGGGCGGGCGCGAGGTTTGCGAGCGTCCCTCGAGATGGCCGTCGTCCTCGCCGCCACCCGCGTCGCGCTCGCCTCCGCGGGCGCCTGGAGGCGCGCGTGAGCTCGCCGCTCGCCGAGTCTCCGCTCTTCACGATCGGAGCGGTTCCGGTCGCGGGCTCCGTGCTCACGAGCTTCGCCATCACGGCTGCGCTCGGTCTCGCGAGCTTCTTGCTCACCCGCCGCCTCTCGGTCGCTCCCGGTCGCGCCCAGTCGGCGCTCGAGCTCGTCGTCTCGACCATCGACGGCGAGATCCGCGACGTCATGCAGCGCGACCCCAGCCCGTACACGCCGCTCGTGGGCACGCTGTTTCTCTACCTGCTCGTCGCCAACAGCATCGAGGTCGTGCCGCTGCTCCACTCGCCGACGGCGCGGCTCGAGACGACCATGGCGCTCGCGCTGCTCGTCTTCTTCTCGGTCTTCTTCTACGGCGTCCGCGCCAACGGCCTGCGCGGCTACATGAGGCACTTCGTGCAGCCGAGCCCTCTGCTCGCGCCGATCCACGTGCTGTCCGAGCTCACGCGCACCTTCGCCCTGATGATGCGCCTGCTCGGAAACGTCATGAGCCACGGGCTCGTGCTCGCGATCATCGTCTCGCTCGCGGGCCTGCTCGTACCGATCCCGATCATGGCCTTCGGGCTCTTCGTCGGGCTCGTCCAGGCCTACATCTTCGCGATGCTGGCCACCGTCTACGTCGGCGCGGCGGTCGAGGCGGAGGGCGCGTCGCCACGGGAGAGCGTCAAATGACCGTTCAGGAATGGAGCATCGTGGGTGCGGTGGTGGCCGTGTGCTTCGGCGCGATCGGCCCGGCCTTCGCCGAAGGGCGGGCGATCGCGTCCGCGATGGATGCCGTCGCGCGTCAGCCCGAGGCCGGGGGGACGATCTCGCGCACGCTCTTCGTCGGACTGGCCATGATCGAGGCGATCGCCATCTACTGCCTGGTCATCGCGCTGGTCCTTCTGTTCGCCAACCCGTTCGTGCACTAGCCATGCACGTCTCCGCCTGGAACGTCGCGCTTCAAGCGCTCAACTTCCTGGTCCTCGCCTGGCTGCTGCAGCGATTTCTCTTCAAGCCCGTGCGGGCCGTCCTGAGCAAGCGTCAGGAGGCGATCGCCGCCTCGATGCGCGCGGCGGCAGAGGAGAAGGCCGCAGCCGAGCGGGCGGAGGAGGAGTACCGCGCCAAGTCGGCGGGGCTGGCCGGGGAGGCCGCGCGGGCGCGCGAGCAGGCGCTGGCCGCCGCCGAGCAGGAGGCACGGCGCATTCGCGAGGACGCCACGCGCCTCGCGCGGGCCGAGGCCGAGCGCGCCCGAGGGGACGTGGACCGCGAGCGCGTGGAGGCGCTGCGTGCGCTCGAGGTGCGGGCAGCGGACCTCGCGGCGTCCATCGCGGAGCGCTTGCTGCGCGACGTGCTCCCCGACTCCGACGCGGCCTTCCTCTGGCGCGCGACCGCGAGCATCGACGCGCTGGACGGAGCCCGCCGGGCGGCGCTTGCGCGGCAGATCGCCGCGGGCGGCCTCGAGGTCGTCTCGGCGCGTCCGCTGGAGCCCGCCACCCGCGCCCGGCTCGAACAGTGGTCGTCGGCGCTCGCCGGGGGGCCCGCTCGCACGTCGTACGGCCTCGACGCGTCGCTCATCGCCGGCGTGGAGCTGCGCCTGCCGACGGGCGTGTGGCGGTCGCACTGGCGCGCGGTCCTCGAGAGTATACGCGCGGAGCTCGGGAGCCATGCAACCGCTGCCTGAGGCGCTCGGAGGTTGGTTCGACGAGGCCGCGGCTCGCGTCCGGAGCGCCGAGCTCGGGCCCACCCACGAAGCCCGGGGGCGCGTCGCCCGGATCGCGGACGAGATCGCCACGGTCGAGGGGCTCCCCGACACGCGCCTGAACGAGATCGTCGTCTTCGCCAACGGCATCCGCGGCATCGCGGTGCTGCTCGACGAGGCCTCGATCGGCTGCATCCTGCTCGGTCCGCAGGCGGGCATCCGGGCGGGCTCGGTCGTTCGTGGCACGGGCGCGGTGGCGCGGGTCCCCGTCGGCGACGCGCTCCTGGGGCGCGTCCTCGATCCCCTGGGCGAGGCCCTCGACGGAGGCGCACCACCGCGCGCGAGCGACTGGGCGCCCGTCGAGAAGCCGGCGCCCGCGATCGTCGATCGCGCGCCCGTCGCCGAGCCGCTGTTCACCGGGCTCACCACCGTCGACGCGATGCTCCCTCTGGGGCGAGGGCAGCGCGAGCTCATCATCGGAGATCACTCGACGGGCAAGACCGACATCGCGGTCGACACGATCATCCGCCAGCGGTCGACCGACGTCGTCTGCGTGTATGCCGCGATCGGGCGACGCTCGTCCTCGGTCGCCGCGTCGATCGAGGCCATCCACACCCTCGGCCGCAAGGAGCGCTCGATCTGCGTGGTCGCGTCGGGGGACTCCGCGCCGGGTCTGCAGTGGCTCGCGCCGTACGCGGCGTGCACGATGGCCGAATACTTCGCCGAGCGCGGCGGTCATGCGCTGCTCGTGCTCGACGATCTCACCAAGCACGCGCAGGTGCACCGGCAGATCGCGCTGCTCCTGCGGGAGCCGCCGGGGCGCGAGGCCTACCCTGGCGACGTGTTCTACCTGCACGCGCGCCTTCTCGAACGCGCGGTGCGCTTCGTCCCGGAGCTGGGGGGCGGGTCGCTGACGGTGCTACCGATCGCCGAGACGCGGGCCGGCAACCTCAGCGCATACATCCCCACCAACCTCATCTCGATCACCGACGGCCAGATCTTCCTCGAGCCGCGCCTGTTCAACGAGGGAGTACGCCCGGCGATCGACGTCGGCCGGAGCGTCTCGCGCGTGGGGGGCCGCACCCAGTCGCCCGCGATGCGCTCGGTCGCCGAGGCGCTGCGCCTCGACTACGCGCAGTTCCTGGAGCTCGAGCTCTTCACGCGCATCGAGGGTGGGGGCGACGAGACGACGAGGCGCACCCTCGAGCGCGGCCGTCGCGTGCGGGCGGCCCTCGTACAGCCCACGCTCGCTCCGCTGTCGCAGGGCGAGCAGGTCGCGCTGCTGGCGGGGCTCCTGGGGGGCGCGCTCGACGCCGTGCCCGTGGAGGCCGTCGCGTCGGTGCGCCGGGGCCTGCGGGCGGAGCTCCAGAGCCGCTGCGCTCCCCTGTTGAGGCGCCTCGACGAGGGCGAGGCTCCGGACGCTACGGAGCGCGAGACCCTGGTGGCCATCGTCCGTGAGACGGCGCAGGCCACCGCCAGGGAGGAGCCCGACCGTGGAAGCCAGTGAGCTCTCGGCGCGGGCCCGCACGGTCGGGCAGCTCGCGGACATCGTCCAGGCGATGCGGACGCTCGCGAGCGCCCAGCGCCGGCAGGCGCAGGAGCGATTCTCCGGACTGGAGCGCTACGCGGCGGCGACGCGCGTGGCGCTCGGTCAGGCGCTCGCGTTGCTCGGCCCTGCGGAGGAGGCTCCGGGGCCAACCGCGGCTGCGACGCCGCGCGTGGTCGCCCTCTTCTCGGAGCACGGCTTCGTCGGCGCGCTCAACGACCGCGTCCTCGACGCGGCCCTCGCGCTCTCGCGGGCGCGCAGAGCGCAGCTCGTCGCCGTCGGCAGGCGCGGACGCCGTCTATGTCGGGAGAGGGCCGTGGGCGCGGCCGATGGCGGCGCGATGCCGACCACCGTCGCGGCGGCCCCGGCGACCGCGCAGCGACTGATCGAGGACCTCTTCGGAGCCGTCGCCGAGGGTCGGGTCGCCGAGACCCACGTCGTGTTCGCCAGGCATCGGCCGCCCGTGGGCTGGGAGCCTCACACGCTGCGCCTCTTGCCGCCCGACGTGACCACCGCGGAGCAGCCCGCAGCGGCGGTCGACGTGCCTCCGATCCACACGCTGGAGCCTCGCCTCCTCGCGGTGCGCGCCATCGAGGAGTACGCGTTCGCGCTGGTGAGCTGGGCAGTCGCCGAGGCGTTCGCGAGCGAGAGGGCCGCGCGGTTCGTCGCCATGGATGCCGCGCATCATCACATCGCCGACACGCTCTCGGAGCTGCAGGGGCTCGAGCGCCAGCTGCGTCAGGACACCATCACCAACGAGATCCTCGAGATCGCGTCGGGAGCCGGGTCGTCGGGGGGCGGGCCATGAGCGCGACCGGGACGATCTTTCGCGTGCGGGGCTCGGTCGTCGACGTCGAGTTCCCCGAGGGGGGGCTCCCGAGCACGAACGAGGCGCTGCGCGTCCGCGCCGACGACGGCCGCCAGGTCGTCCTGGAGGTGCAACAGCACGTCGATCTGCGCCACGTACGGACCGTCGCCCTCGCGTTCACCGAGGGGCTCCGCCGTGGCGCCCCGGTCGAGGCGACGGGGGCCCCCATCACCGTCCCGGTCGGCGAGCGGCTGCTCGGCCGGCTGGTCGACGTCCTCGGCGACCCGATCGATCGCCTGACGCCGCTGCCTCCCGACACGCCGCGCGGACCGATTCACCGCGCCGCTCCGCCGCTCCGTGATCAGGCACGCGGGCGTCAGGTCTTCCAGACGGGGATCAAGATCGTCGACCTGCTCACGCCGCTCGCGCGCGGCGGCAAGGCCGGGCTGTTCGGCGGGGCCGGCGTCGGCAAGACCGTGCTGCTGACCGAGCTCATTCGCGCGACGGTCGAGCGCCATCACGGTATCGCGGTGTTCGCCGGGATCGGAGAGCGCTCGCGCGAAGGCAACGAGCTCTGGCTCGAGATGCGGTCGTCGGGGGTCCTCGAGAAGACGACGCTCGTCTTCGGCCAGATGAACGAGCCGCCCGGAGCGCGCTGGCGTGTCGGCATGACGGCGCTCGCACACGCCGAGTTCTTCCGCGACGAGCGGCACATGGACGTTCTGCTGCTCGCCGACAACGTGTTCCGCTTCGTGCAAGCCGGCGGGGAGGTCTCCGGCATGCTGGGGCGCATGCCGTCGCGCGTCGGCTACCAGCCCACGCTCGCGAGCGAGATCGCCGCCTTCGAGGAGCGCATCGCCTCGGTGGCAGGCGCCGCGGTCACGTCGATCCAGGCCGTGTACGTCCCGGCCGACGACATGACCGATCCCGCGGTAGGGCACCTGTTCACGCACCTCGACGCCGCCGTCGTCCTGTCGCGGGGCCTGGCTGCGCAGGGCCTCTACCCGGCCATCGATCCTCTCGCGTCGGGGTCCAATCTGCTCGATGCCGGGGTCGTCGGGGACGATCACGTGCGCACCGCGGAGCAGGTGCGCAAGACGCTCGCCCAGTACCGCGAGCTGCAGGACATCATCGCCATGCTCGGACTCGAGGAGCTCTCGGTCGAAGACCGGCGGATCGTCGCGCGCGCGCGCCGCCTGCAGCGCTTCCTCACGCAGCCGTTCCTGGTCACCGAGGCGTTCACGGCACGACCCGGGAAGTCGGTGGCCGTCGCCGACACGATCCGCGGCTGCGCCGCGATCCTCTCGGGCGACTGTGACGACTGGCCCGAGAACGCCTTCTACATGACCGGGACGATCGACGATGTCCGGGCGCGGAGGAAGGCCCGGTGAGGCTGGTCGTGCTCACGCCACAGGCGCTCGTGGTCGACCGCGACGTCGTCCACGTGCGGGCCGAGGACGCCTCGGGGGCCTTCGGGGTGCTCGATCGGCACGCCGACCTGCTCACCGCCCTCACCGTGTCGGTGCTGGTGTACCGCGCCGTCGACCCGCGCGATCACTTCATTGCTCTGCGCGGCGGCATCCTGACGGTGTCCGGCCGGCGGCGCGTCGACGTGCTGACGCGCGAGGCGGTGGCCAGCGACGACCTGGAGCAGCTCGAGCGCGAGGTGCTCGTACGCTTCCGTCGAGCCGTCGCGGACGAGGAGCAGGCGCGCCGGGGGGCGGGCAAGCTCGAGGGGGCGCTGCTGCGACGCGTGGCCGACTACGCGCAGACCGGGCGTGCCGCGACGGAGAGGGGGCTGCAGCGATGGCCGAGGTGAGCCCGCGGCAGGCCGCTCCCGAGGGCGACCGGATGCGCGACAGCGTCGCGCGCTTCGACGAGCGCCGGCGGCGCTGGCGAGCCGAGGGCGCGCGCACGTTCATGCTGGCCGTGACCGTCGCCGGCATCGGGTGGACGATCGTGATCCCCGCCGTCGCGGGGTTCGCGCTGGGGCACTGGCTGGACGGCCGATACGGCACGGGCATCGTCCTCGGGGCGGGGCTCGGACTGTCCGGGCTCGTGCTCGGCTGCTACGGAGCCTGGAGGCACGTCGCGCGGCAACACGACCCGGACGCGCGGCCCGGCGAGCGAGGTTCCCGATGAAGCTGCCCGAGCCGGCCACGCACATTTCCTTGCCCGATGGGTTCGACGTTCTCGCCGACCTGGCCTTCGATCTGCGCTCGTCGTGGAACCAGCAGGCGGAGGAGATCTGGAGGGAGATCGACCAGGAGCTCTGGCGCGACACGGGCAACGCATGGCTGGTCCTCCAGACGGCGTCGCACGATCGCATCCGGGAGCTCTGGGGCACGCCCCGCTTCCGCGCGCTCGTCGAGGCGCTGCGCGAGGATCGGAGGAGCAGCCTCGCGGAGAAGACCTGGTTCCAGAGCGAGCACGCCGCGGCCCGGCTCGGTGCCGTGGCCTTCTTCAGCCTCGAGTTCGCCCTCTCGGAGGCGCTGGCCCTCTACTCCGGGGGTCTGGGCAACGTCGCGGGCGACTACCTCAAGGCCGCGAGCGATCTGGGCGTGCCGCTCGTGGGCGTCGGCCTGCTCTACCAGCAAGGCTACTTCCGTCAGGTCATCGACGCCGAGGGGCGGCAGCGAGAGTTCTATCCTTTCAACCGGGCCGGCCAGATGCCGGTCGCGCCGGTGCGCGATGCCACGGGCCGGTGGGTGCGCGTACGGGTGCCGCGGCCCGGGCCGCCCACGTGGCTCCGCGCCTGGGGCGCCCGTGTAGGCAGGGTCGCGCTCTATCTGCTCGACAGCGACGACCCGTCGAACACGCCCGCCGATCGCGGGATCACGGCGCAGCTCTACGGGGGCGGCGACGAGGTGAGGCTGCTCCAGGAGATGGCGCTCGGCATCGGCGGGTGGCGCCTGCTGCGTGCGCTCGGCCTTCGACCGGAGGTCTGCCACCTCAACGAGGGTCACGCGGCCCTGGTCACGCTCGAGCGGGCGCGCGACTTCACGCAGGAGACCGGCCGCTCCTTCGCCACCGCGCTCGCTGCGACGCGCGCCGGCAACGTCTTCACGACCCACACGCCCGTCGAGTCGGGCTTCGACCGCTTCCCGTCCGAGCTCTTCGCGGCGTACCTGGGCGCCTACGCGCGCGACGAGCTGCACATCACCACGGGCGAGCTGCTCGACCTTGGGCGCGCCCGCCCGGGCGACGATCGCGAGCCCGTGAGCATGGCGTGGCTCGCGACGCGCGGCAGCGGCGCGGTCAACGCGGTGAGCCGCCGCCACGGCGAGGTCAGTCGCCGCATCTTCCAGCCGCTGTTCCCGCGGTGGCCCGAGGTACAGGTTCCGGTCGCCCACGTGACCAACGGCGTGCACGTGCCGAGCTGGAGCTCGGCGGTCGCCGACGGGCTCTGGTCGAAGGCGTGCGGGCCTGCGCCGTGGGCAAGGCCGACGGACGAGGCGGGGCGACCGATCGCCCGGAGCTCGGATGCCGAGCTCTGGGCGTTTCGCGCGCAGTCGCGCTCCGTGCTCGTGGACCTCGTCCGCCGCCGGCTCGAGCTGCAGCTTGCGGCCGCTGGCATGGGTGAAGAGGCGCTGGAAGCCGCGCGGCGGGTGCTCGATCCGGACACGTTGACGATCGGCATGGCGCGGCGCTTCACCGCGTACAAGCGGCCCTGTCTGCTCCTCCACGACGCCGAGCGCTTCGCGCGGCTGCTGACCGATGGGCGGCGCCCCGTGCAGATCGTCGTCGCCGGCAAGGCGCATCCGCGCGACGAGGAGGGAAAGGGCCTCGTCCAGCGGTGGATACGCTTCGTGCGACGGGGGGACGTGCGACACGGCGCGGTGTTCCTCGCGGACTACGATCTGCGGCTCGCCGAGCGCCTCGTGCAGGGGGTCGACCTCTGGCTGAACACGCCACGGTCGCCCTGGGAGGCGTGCGGCACGAGCGGGATGAAGGTGCTCGTCAATGGCGGGGTGAACCTCTCGTCGCTCGACGGCTGGTGGGCGGAGGCGTATCGCCCCGAGGTGGGCTGGGCGCTCGAGGGCGACGGCCGAGACGACGCCCGGGACGCGGCGGAGCTCTACGGCCGGCTCGAGCGCGAGGTGGTGCCGGCGTTCTACGAGCGCGATCTCTCCGGGCTGCCGACGGGATGGCTGGCGCGCGTGCGTGCGAGCATGGCGTCGCTGACGTCCGCCTACTCGGCGAGCCGCACGCTGCGCGACTACACGAACGGCTACTACCTGCCGGCCGCCGAAGCGTTCGCTCGCCGCAGCGCGGAGAAGGGGGCGCTCGCCGAGCGCATCGTGGCGTGGGAGCGCGCCGTTCGAGCCCACTGGAGTGCGCTGCGCTTCGGCGACGTCCGCGTGACCACCGACCACGGCCAGCACCACTTCGCCGTGACCGTGTACCTGGACGACATGAGCCCCGACGACATCGCCGTCGAGCTCCACGCGGAGGGCGAACGCCCGACGCTCATGCGCCGGGATACGCCGCTCGTCGGAGCGCATGGCCACGTCTACGTCGCCGACGTGCCCGACGCGCGCCCTGCGGCGCACTTCGCGGCTCGGATCGTGCCCCGGCACGCGGAGGCTGGCGTTCCTCTGGAGCTGCCGCTCGTGGCGTGGTCGCGGTGACGGGTGGCCGGGCGAAGGCCTTCGCGCGTCATCTCGCGCTGCCTTGCGGCGGAGCCGGATGGTATGAAGGGGCGTCGCCGTCGGTCCCCCGCGATGCTCCCCCGGAGAGAACCTTGTCCCTGAAGAAGCGACTCGCGAACGTCCCCGAAGGCGCGGGGGTGCTCTTCTTCATCCAGATCTTCGCGACCCTCGGCTTCGCGGTCCTGTACTCGACGCTCGTCCTCTACGCGACGCGGCACCTGCACTTCCCGGCGAAGAAGGCGACCGCGATCATGGGCGTCTTCGGCGCGTTCAACTACGGGCTGCACCTGTTCGGCGGCTACCTGGGCGGCCGCTTCCTCAGCAACCGCAACCTTTTCGTGGGCGGCATGGCGCTGCAGGTGGTCGGCTGCGCGGCCATCGCCGGCGGCTCGGCCCCCCTGCTCTACTGGGGCCTCGCGCTGTTTCTGACCGGCAGTGGCCTCAACGTCACCTGCATCAACATGATGCTGACGCAGCGTTTCAAGCCGGACGACCTTCGCAGGGAGGGCGCCTTTCTCTGGAACTACGCGGGCATGAACGTGGGGTTCTTCGTCGGCTTCACGGCCGCCGGGCACTACCAGCTGACCGAGAGCTACCCGAGCCTCTTTCTCTTCGCGACGATCGGCAACCTCGTGTCGATCTTCATCGCCGCCGCGTACTGGAAGACGCTGGCCGACCGGGACACGCCGCTCGTGGAGCAGACCGACCGGCGCAAGCTCCGGGGGCGCTTCGCGGCGGGGGTCGGCATCCTGGTGGGCCTGGTGCCCGTCGTGTGGATCCTGCTCCAGTACCCCGACGGCACCGAGACGCTCGTGAAGGTGATCTGCGCGTTCGTCGGGCTCGCGCTCGCGTGGCTCACGCTGCGGCACGGCGACGCGCGCGAGCGCAACAACATGTGGGCCTTCCTGATCCTGGCGCTCGGCTCTCTCGTGTTCTGGGCGCTCTACCAGATGGCGCCGAGCGGACTGCAGCTCTTCGCGGTCAACAACGTCGACCGCAAGGTGGGGGGCCTCGAGATCGCACCGCAGTGGATCCAGAACATCAACACCGTGGTCATCGTGGTGGGCGGACCGCTGATGTCCGCGCTGTTCGTCCGCCTGCGCACGCGCGGCTGGAACATCGACATCCCCAGGCAGTTCGCCGCCGCGCTGCTGCTGATGGGCCTGGGCTTCCTCGCGCTCCCGGCCGGCATCGCCCTCGCCGGCCCGAGCGGGATGGTTGCCTTCGCCTGGCTCTTCGCGAGCTACGTCTTCCAGAGCGTCGGCGAGCTGCTCATCTCGCCCATCGGCTACGCGATGATCGGCAAGCTCGCGCCGCGCCGCTACCAGGGCATCATGATGGGCTCGTGGATGCTCGTCACCGGCCTCGCGTCGCTCTTCGCCGGAGACTTCTCGGGCATGATCCCCGAGCCGAGCGAGGGCACGCCGGCGACGACCAACCACGTCTATGCGCGCCTGTTCGCCGAGCTCGGGTCCGGCAGCCTCATCGTCGGCGTGGCGCTGGTCGTGCTGGTCCCGTTCTTGCGCAAGCTGATCAAGGACGAGGAGGCGCCGCCGCCACCCCCGGCGTCCATCACGTCCGGCGCGGTCGCTGCCTGACCTTCGCGCGGGCCGGGACGTGCGGCCCGCGTCGCCAGGCCCCCCGTTTGTGCGCGGGGGTCACGGGGGCGAGGACGCTCTCGGGGCGGGAGCGAGGCTCACGAGGGCGGCGTAGATCTCGAGCCAGCGCTCGTACGAGCGAAGGGCCGGCTGGTGTCGCGATGCCAGCTCGGTCAACGCAGCCTCGAGGCGCCTCGGGAGATCCGCGACGAGCGTCCTGCCCATCGACGCCGTGAGCGTCGCGGCCAGCCAGAGCACGTCGAGCTGCTCGCGGTCGCTCACCCCGTTCGCCCGGGCGCGAAGCCCGTCCGCTCGCGTCAGCGCGCGACCGAGCCATTCCCCGGCGGCCACCGCGTCATGTCGCCGTCCCGCGTTCAGCGCGAGCTGCGCCTCGGCGAGCATCACTTCTCGCTCGGTCTCTCCCCGGTGCGTCTCCGCGAGCTTCTCCTCGAGAATCGTCCGCCGAGCGCGGTCGGCCAGAGCCTCCGCGTCCAGGCGACCGAGCTCCCCGTTGGCACGGGCGCGCAGGCCGGTCGTGATGAGCCGGTAGGCGCGGGCGACCTGCTCGGCGGTGGCGTGCGGCCACACGAGCGCCACGACCGTCTTGGGGTCGCCGAGGCACCCGTCCACGTAATCGAGATCACCCAGCGCGCGAGAGGGCTCGTGCGCGCCGACGGCTGCCGCCGCCCTCGAGACCCGCGCCACGACGCGATTGCGCCGGGCCTCGGGGGCGTCCGACGCTTCGAGCAGCGGGATCTCTTGATCGTACAGCGCGAGGGCGCGCGCGAAGTTCCCGGCGGCCAGGTTGTCCAGGGCGGCCCAGTCGAGCGCGAGGAGCCGGTAGGGCTCGAGCTCCCGGCGGCGAGCGATCATCGCGAGCGCCGCCTCGCCGGCGGCCGCCGCGTCGGCCTCGCGCCCCACGTGGAGGAGCGCCTGCGCCTTCGACAGCAGAACGTCCAGCCCTTCCGTGTCGTCGGCGTAGGGGAGCTCGTCGCGCTCCAGCAAGTAGCCAAGCGCGATCCGGTAGTTTCCCACGTCGGTGTGCAGCAGCCCCAGCTGCCCCAGGACCATCGCGCGGAAGCGGGGACGGTCGCCGACGAGCTCCAGCGCGATGAGATAGTGCAGGTTGGCCCGCTCAGCGGTTCCGGGGTCCCCGGTCCGGAGGTACTCCTCGTGGAGCAGCGCGCCACGAAGGGCCTGCGCGACCCGTTCCTCTCTTAACTCGGACCACGAGGCGTCGAGCGCGGCCATGGCTGCGGCCGCGGCTCTCGCGTGGGCGTCTCCCTCGAGGTTCGGGATCCGGCGGGCGTTCACGTACGCCCTGGCGAAGCGCGCCCGCGCCGGAGGGGTCCCGGGCGCGTCGTAGCGCGCCTCGATCGAGGCCGGGGACTCCCCCGCCTTCAGGCGCATGTCGATCGCGCCCACGACCGCTTCCAGCGATCCGGTCTGCTCGGCGACCGCGTCGAAGTCGCCTCGCGCCCCGCCGTAGTCGTTGGCAGCCGCGCGCTCGTACGCCCGCGCGAGAATCAGGCGCGCGTAGACGTCCTCGGCCTCTCCCCGCTCGTGCGTGCCCCGCTTCACGTCGTGGATGTCCCGCTGGACCAGCGCATCCAGCACGTCCCGCGCGCCCACGGCGCGCGCCCGCTGCACCGCGTCGACGATGAGCGCACGGCGACGACCGGGACGGGTCTGCGCGGCATAGAGCGCCACGAGCGCGTCGCCGACCTCCTTCGGCGCGTGGCCGTCGCGGATCGCGAGCACGTCGCGGGTCAGGTCGATCGCGAAGGCCAGCTCCGACTCTCTCGCCGTCGCGCCGGCCCGCTCGCGCGCGAGTCGCGCGTCGGCGTCCGCGCGGGGGAGCCCGCGCACCATGGCGCGGACGGCAGCCTGCGCGTAATGGAGCTGCTCGTCGGGTCTGAGCGCGCCGCTGACCGATAGCCGCCGGCCCACCGCGACGAGCTCCTCGCGGTCGTCGAGCTGGCGGTAGAGGGCGTCGGCGTGCCGATAGTATTCATCGATGATCGGCGCCGGGGTCGTCTCACCCACCGTGACCGCCTCTAGCTCGCTCCGGGCCCTGGCCTTGTCACCCAGCGAGTCGAAGATCTCACTCCGCGCGAGGTGGGTCAGACCCTCGGCCAGCGGGCTCTCCGCGCCGGTCGCGCCGAGCTTGTCGAGCCGCGCGTGGGCCTCGCGGACGAAGCCCTCCATCAAGCGCCCCTGCTCGCGGTGGCGATCGGCTCGCCGCTGCTCAACGAGCATCCGCAGCGGCAGCGAGCTCCCCGCAGTCGCCTCGTCGCGCAGCGCGCCCACTTGCTCGGCGTAGTACTCGGCGGCCAGGAACTGCTCCAGCTCCAGGTGCACGATCGCCAGCGCGAACATGGCTTGCCGGCGGCCGGCAGGGGTCGTCTCGCGCGCAAGCAGGCGGCTCCTCAGAAGCTGCTCCTCCACCAGCGTGTCGGCGTCGTCGATCGCGCTCACCAGCGTCGGCGTCGCCCAGTCCGACGGGACCTCGCCGTCCAGCGGCAAGGAGTACACGTCGAGGCTCCCCTTCTGCGAGCACGTGACGATCAGGCGGTCGCCGAACGGCGCCGGGTACTCGCAGTTCCACGAGATCTCGGTGAGCTGCTCGGGGGGGCCGGCCACCGGCGTCGCTCCGGCCAGCGAGAGGGGCACCCGGAAGAGGACGCCGTGGTCGCTCGCGTCGATGGCGCCGTCGGCGTTCGTGTCGGCGAGGAACTGCACGACGTACAGCGAGCGGCCGTCCTTCGCGAACGCCGGCTGACCGGTCTGGCCGGGGAGCGGGAGTACGATCCTCGCCGGCGGGGCCGACGAGGCCGAGGCGAGCGGGATCACCTCCAGAGCCTGCGCCGCGTGGGCGGCGAACGCCGGGCCCACCGTCTGGACCCTGCGCGCGATCGGGACGTACACGAGCCAGCGCCCATCGGGCGAGACCGCCGGGCTTGTCATGTTCCGGCCGAGGAGGGGCCGCGCCGAGAGGGTCGGGCCAACCGTCACCTCCAGCAGGCGCAGGTCCCCCTGGATCGACTCGCGGCTGATGAGAGCGATCCGGCCCGGGTCGATCCACTCCGCCTGGAGGGTGGCGGACGAGTCCCTCAGGCACCTGCGTCCGTCCCCCTCCGGCAGACGGCGGACGCAGAGCTGCCCGGCGGCGCTCTCGCGGAAGGAGATGTAGAGCAGCGAACGACCGTCGGGGCTCACCCGGGGCCAGGTGACGTCGGCGCCGTCGTCGAAGAGGGGCCGCGCGTGGCCGTCCACCAGGCTCTGGACGAAGAGCTGATCGCTCGTATCGCGGTTCGACACGAAGTAGAGCGCCTGGCCGTCGGGACCGAGCTGGCCGAGAAGATCGTCGGCCACGCCCACCGTCAGGCGCTCGGGCCTCCGCAGCTCGTCGTCGTGCCCGCGGTCGGCCGCGGCTCGCCCCGCGACGAGGAACGCGGCCAGCGCGAGCCCCGCGACCGCCGACGCCCGCGCCCTCAGCACGACTTCTCCTGCCACCTGCCGTCGCTCCCCTGGATCCAGCCGCCACAGATGACGCTCTTGGCGTGGGTCGCGCTCCACGCGCGCCGCAGCTCCTCCTCCGGGACGTCCGCGCGCTGCTCGTGCATCCACCGCCAGACCTGGCGGCGTGCGCGGTTCATGCGCTCGAGGAGGGCGTGGGCCTGCTCCAGGTCGACCGCCCCCTTGCAGGCGTCACGCGTTTCGACGATCAGCCCGTCCCTGCCCTCTCCGAGACAGTGCTGCGCCAGCATCTCGTCGAGCCGATCGCCGTCGGTGAGATCGCCCTCGTCGACGAGCGGCGCCGGCCGGATGCCGAGCGCGTCGAGCTGCTCGGGCGTCAGCGGCACGGGGCGCGGCTCGATCGCCGCTCGATCGAGCTTCCGCTCGAGGTCGTCGAACGAGCCCGAGGCCTGCTGCTCCAGGGCGGTAGCGCGATCGACCATGACGATCTCCGGCGGCTTGAAGCACCCGGCGAGCCCGGAGAGGGCCGCGACGATGACGACGGCAGGGACGAGCTTCACGGCACCTCCTTCGCGTGGGGCCCGTCGAGGACGGGTGCAAGCATCTTGTCGACGATGGGTCCCATCGGGATCCCGCGGAGATCCCCGACGCTGACGAACCGCGCCAGGCCCCCGAGCTCCAGGTGCGCGCTCGCGAAGCCGTGGTCGAAGACCAGGCGCAGGCTGTCGGGATAGCCGAAGGCGAGCGCCGTGCGAATGCGATTGATGGATGGATCGACGTGGAGCGGGTCCTGCAGGTCGAGCAGGTCGAGCAGGTGGCGCTCGCCGATGCGCAGGATCTGGGCGCGCCCCTCGACGGTGCGATCGGCGGCGGAGAAGGCGACCGCGATGTTCCCGTCGAACGGCTCGCCGTGGGACGACTGCACGCCGCTCGCGCGCACGTGGAGCTCGAAGGTCGACCTGGGGCCGTCCCAGACGACACCGCACTGGCCGGTGACGGTCCCGCCGCGGACTCCCAGCTCGAACTGCCGGAGCGACACCACGTTCTGGTCGATCTCGAGGTTCCCGACCAGCGGTGCGATCGATACGTACGGCGTCTCGAGGCTCCTGATCGCAAGGAAGCCGCTGCGACTGAGAAGGGGGTGCTGGTCGGCGAAGCGGAGCATCGAGTACGGGCTCCGACTCTCCACGCGCTGGAGCGCGACGCCGCTCCCGCCGACCTCGAGCGCCAGGGTGACTGGCACCTCGCCGTTCGCGGTGTTCACGGCGATCCCCGCACGGGGCAACCTGACGGTGACGTCCTGCCCCTTCACGGCGGCCCGCACCGTGTAGTGCGCGAGGTCCGGCGAGGTGATCTTGGCCTCCACCGCCAGCTTCCCCCGCCCAATGAAGCGCTCGGGGAGGGTGGACAGGCGGGCGAGATCCTGGGTGAGCGACGTGGTGACCGAGAGGGTCCGGCGCCCCTGGCCCAGGTCGACGTTCCCGGCGACCGCGATCGCCGTCCCGCCCGAGCCGTTCGCGACGGTCATGTCCGAGATCTGCACTCCCCCGTCGGTGCCGCGCTCGGCGGAGACCGCGAGGGCGAGGTCGCCCAGCGGATACCCGGGGACGACATCCTGCTCGACAGCGCGCACGGAGAGGCGCTGGGTGAGCTCGACCTCCGGATTGCCGAGGTCTCCGGTGAGCGAGGCGTGGGCCTCGTCGTCCATCCCGCTCAGCTCGACGTCGTGGCTCCCGAGGTCGACGTGCAGCGTGCCGACTTCGAGCCGGCTGTCCAGGGTGCGGCGCGTCCCGACCGCCCGCAGGTCGCCGTGCCACGCCAGGGCCGGCGTCGCAATCGCGATGTCCCCCCTGGTCCAGCGAAGGTGAGCGGCCCGTACGTCCGCCTTCCCCTCGACCGCCGCGGCGCGCTCGGGGCTCGCCTCGAGCGCGATCGTCCCGTCCCGCCCGATCCCCCCGACGACTCCGGTCAGCGCTCCGCGCGCGGAGAGGCTCATCTCGAGCTGCGACAGGTCGAAGGCGTCCAGCCCGCGCACCTTCGCGGCGAGCGGCGTGAGCGGCCCGAGCCCTGCGAAGTGTCCCTCGGCCTCGTACAGGAGGGCCCGCCGCGCCGCGTCGAAGGACAGCGATGCCGCGACCTTCGCGCTCGCGTGCCCCTCGGTCGCCAGCTGGAACCGGAGCGAGGGGCGCGCCCGGTCCACGGCGGCCGATAGCATGACGTGCTCGTCGATCGGACGGCCGCCGTCGAACGCGAGCGCTTTCGCGCGCAGCTCCACGTCGGCTCGGTGCTCCATCGTGGTCCCCTGCGACTCGAGGGTCAGGGAGAGCGACCGGGCGTCGACGTTCTCGAACGCGGGGCGCTCGACGTCGATCTCCGTCTTCTGTCGAAGCGCCGGCGCCGCTTCGTCGAGGTGCTCGACGCGGCCCTTCGATCGCACGCGGAGCGCCATCCGGGCCAGGGGGACCTCTCCGGTCACCGCGCGGGGGAGCAGCGGGCCGAGGGCCCCGAGGCTTCCCGCCGTGACGCCGACCTCGAAGTCGAGCGCGTCGGCGCCCTTGGTGGCGTCGAGCGACGCGCTCGCGTCCCCCAGCTCGCCGACGAGGTGCACGACCCCGCGACTCGCCGCCGGACGGGCGGCATCGGGCTGGACATCACGGGCGCGGACCTCGAGGCGCGCGGGAGCGTCCGCGAGCACAATGCCGCTGGCGCCGAATA
Organism: Myxococcales bacterium; assembly: GCA_021778125.1. Classification (GTDB taxonomy): domain Bacteria; phylum Myxococcota_A; class Polyangia; order Polyangiales; family Polyangiaceae; genus Palsa-1150. Next base: position 9,516 of record JAJYCT010000016.1, on the reverse strand, counting down.
CGCGGAGCCGGGACACGGGCGCCTCGAGCTCGACGGAGTAAGGGGGGTGCCCCTCGAGCGCGGTGTGTGCGCGCAGCGTCAGGCCGTCGACGATCACCCGCGCTCCCGGGGAGCGCACGTCGAGCGAGGACAGCTCGGCGAGCAGGGCGAGCTCGCCTCGCGTGGCCCGGGGCTCGCTCGCGTCGGGGTGCAGCCCCTCGACGCGGAGCTCGACGTGCCCGTCGCGTGCGACGACGGGCGAAGCGCCTGCACGCTCGACGCGTGCGAAGGTCACGACGGCGCTGCCGTGGATCCCCCCGTCGGCTCCCTGCCTTGCGTCGATTTGGGCAACGAGGTCGTCCGCCCCGAGACGCTCCTCGCCGGACTCGAGCCGCACGCCGGTGAGATGGATCGACCCGACGCCCGCGACGCCCCCGCCCTCCGCCGGCTGCCCGCGGAGCGCGATCGCGCCTCCGGCCACGCGAAGGGCGCCCGGCGGAAGACCGACCGCCACGTCCGACAGGTCAACGTCGAGGGCGATCTTCCCTCCGTCGGCCATGTGGAGGATCGGCCCCACGACGAGCGAGTCGACCTGATAGCGGATCTGCGCGCGCCCGGCGGTGACCGCGATGGGCATCATGCCGGCCGGGACCCAGGGAAGCAGGCGTGCGAGGTCAAGGTCCCCCTGCGCGTGACGGACGATCGCGTCCCCGACGTCGGGTATCTCGAACGAAGCATCGACGGTCGCGGTCCCCTCGCCTGCCTCCGCATGCTCGAGCGTGACCTCGGTCCGCCCGGCTGTCGCGTCGAACCGAACGTGCGCCTCTGCGTGGAGCCGGTTGCCGCCGGGAATACTCGGGGCGAAGGTCTGCTCGATCTCGCGCACGTCGAGGATCGCGTTCAGCGCCGAGGAGGTCGCGTCGACGTCGAGGCGTAGCTTCGCTCGCCCGGCCCCAGCTTGTGCCCCCCCACGCTCGCGCACCAGATCAAGCTCGAGCGGCGACTCGCTCGATCCCAGCTCCGCGTCCACACGCCAGCCCTTCGCGCCGGGCCCCGCCGGCCTCGTGGCCAGCCGGGCCGCGAGGCCGCGGAGCTCGGAGCGCTCGAGGACGTGGCCGTCCTCGGTCCGGACCATGGCGAGCGTGACGTGCTCGACGTCGAGCGCGCCGATCGGCGGCGCCGCCAGGAGCCTCGAAGCCTGGCGCGAGAGCGGCACCGGTGCGCCGGGCGCGGAGCTCGAAGATGGCCTGGAGAGCGCGTCGAACGACGTCCTTCCGTGCTCGTCGACGAGGACCGTCAGCGCGATCTCCGAGACGGCCAGCCGCTGGATGCGGGGTCCGCGACCGAGGAGGGACCCCAGCGACCAGCGCGCGTCCAGGCGACCGACGCGCACGAGATCGGGTGTCAGCAGGCGGAGCTCGGCCGGGCACTGCACGACCACGCCGTCGATCTGGACGCCGGAAAACACGTCGAGTCGCACGGCGCCATAGTCGATGTCGAGCCCGGCCGACGCGTGCACCAGCGCCTGCACCCTCCGCTTGAGCCACGGCTGATCCAGGCAGTGCAGGGCGACGATCGAGGCGAGCGTGGCCGCAACGACAAGCCCCGCCACGCACGCCAGGAGGCGCCGCGTCCACCGCCACAGGCGTCCACGGCGCCGCGCCTGATCGCTCGGACGACGCCGCCGCAGGACACCCAGGAAGCGCATGACGACAGTCTAGGCCGTGCCCCCGGGTGCGGCGCGCTCGACGACGCCGATCGCGGCGCGGTCCCCGTCCCTGCCGTCGCGAAAGACGAACCGGCGCTGCATGGGGAAGTTCCAGCCCAGGCCGACGACGACCGTGACGAGCGCTCGCGCGAGAACGTACCGAATGTGCGCGACGTCGCTCGCGAAGTGCTCTCCGAGCGCGTTCAGGAGCACGCTGGCCGCCGCGACGAGCGCATACCGGATCGCCTGAGCCGTCCAGTGACCGGAATGCCGCGGAAACACCCACGCCCGACCCAGCGCGAAGCTGGTCAGTGCGCCGATGGCCGCTCCGGCGGCCGTCCCGACGACGGGGCTGGCGCCGAGCCCCTCGACGCTCGCGATCATCGCGGCGAAGTCTAGCGCCGTGGAAGTGGCCGCGCCCGCTTGATGCCGGAGAAGCACCGGCCACAGGCCATCCATGCTCGCAGCCAAGCACCCCCGCGGCCGCCCCGCCTCCCGGCTCGTCGGCACGAACGCCGGTCCGGTCGGAATGCTCAAGGAGCACGTCGGTCCCGGCGTTCACACACGGGCGCGCACGTCCGGTTCAGGTCATCAGCGATCGACCGCGCTCCGCGAAGACCTCCCGGGTCGCCGCGCCGCACGCCGGCCGGGATGCCGCCTGTGACCGCGCCGGCGCCGAGCGCCCCGCGCGCCCAGAGCGTCCTCTCCACCATCACGCGGAAGACCCACTCGAGCTGCCGCTGTACCTCCCCGCCGCGATCGCCCTCGAGGATCCCGAATGCGCGCGCGATGGCCTCCATGGTTCCTAGACCTGTCTCGTGCGCGTCGACGCGCAGGGCATAGGTCGACGGCCGGCCGCGCGGCAGCGTCACGCACGGCACGTCGCGGAGGCCCGGGACGCGCGCGCGCACCTTGGAGGCCTGCCGCCAGGTGCCGTCGGGGACGATGAGGGTCACGGGGCGCTCGCTCACGGCGAAGGGCGCGATGGGCCCGGCGTCCTCCGCCGGGAAGAGCAGCACCGGCTGCGTGTCGGGCGCGACGGGCAGCGGCGCGCTCGGCTTGCCCGCGTGCCCGCGCACGACGATCGTGCTGCCGGAGAGGCACAGCGCCGCCAGGCGCCCGGTGTTGGTCGGCTTGCGCTCCTCGTAGCGGTGCATCACCAGCAGCAGGCGCGTGCGCGTCTCGACGCGCGGGATGACCGGGCACAGGCACAGGCTCGCGTGCATGCGGCAGCGCCCGCAGCGCACGTGCTGGTTGTCCCGGCGGCTCACGACGCCAGCTCCATCGGGCCGCGGACGTCGTCCTCCGACCAGCCCAGGCCCAGCGCGGCGAGCGCCGGGGCGAGGTCGCAGGGCACCGGCGCCACGACGTCGACGCGGACGCCCGAGACGGGGTGTTCGAACGCGACGCGCACGGCGTGCAGTGCCAGGCGGTGCAGGGCATAGGCGGCGCGGTAGTGGCGGTTGATCACGCCCGAGCCGTGGTTCACGTCGCCCACGAGCGGGTGGTGGATGTGGGCCAGGTGTCGGCGGATCTGGTGCAGGCGGCCCGTCTCGGGCTTCGCGAGCACGAGCGAGCAGCGGTCGAGCGGCGAGCGCCCGAGCTTGCGGAAGCGGGTGAGGGCGGCGACGCGCGGGCCGCCCTCGCTGCGGGGGATGGGGTAGTCGATGACGCCCCGTGCGGGCGGCTCGCCGCGCACGAGCGCGAGGTAGCGCTTGTCGACCTGGCCGAGCTCGAAGGCGCGCATGAGCGCCGCCGCGACGTCGCGCGAGCGCGCGAAGACGAGCGCGCCGCTCGTGCCGCGATCGAGGCGGTGGACGGGGTGCACGTGCTGCCCCCCGAGGGCGTCGCGCACTCGGAACATGGCCACGTCGTCGTCCTTGTCCCAGCCGCGGTGCACGAGCAGGCCCGAGGGCTTGCACGCGACCACGACGTCGTCGTCGACGTGCAGCAGGTCGATGGAAGCCGGCGGGGCGCTCGGGTTCAGGCGCGCCTCCCCATCCGGACCAGCCGCCCGGGGCGCGCCCCGGTGAGCTCGCCGCGGTCGGCCACGAGCTCGCCCGCGACGAGCGTGGCCACGTACCCCTCGGCCCGCTGCACGAGGCGGCGCCCGCCGGCGGGCAGATCGCGCTGCATCACCGGGCGCAGGAGCGACAGGCGGCCGACATCGAGCACGTTGACGTCGGCGCGCATCCCGGGCTCGAGCGTACCTCGATCGGTGAGGCCGACGAACCTCGCCGTGTCGCGCGCCTGCATCGACACGACCCGCTCGAGCGGGATGCCGTCTTGCCGATCGCGCGCCCAGTGCGTGAGCAGGAACGTCGGCATGCTCGCGTCGCACACGGTGCCTACGTGCGCGCCCGCGTCGCCCAGGCCCACGAGGGCGCGCGGGTGCAGCAGCATCTCGCGCACGACGTCGAGGTTCAGGCCCGTGTAGTTGTAGATGGGAAAGTACAGGAGCGCCTTGCCGCCGTCCTCGAGCAGCGCGTCGTAGATGCGCTCGAGCACGGGCACGCCCGCCCGCAGCGCCTCCGCCGCGAGGCACGTGTCCATCTTCGGCTCGTAGAGCGGCCGCTCGCCCATCGGGTAGAGGCGCATCGAGAGCATGTCCAGGTTGGCGAGGAAGAAGTCGGCGAGCGGCGGCACGGGCGTCCCGTCGCCGGCGACCTTGTCGCTCTTCTCGGAGAGGATGCGCGCGCGCAGCTCGGGGCTCTTCATGCGCGCGACGCGCTCGGCGAGCGAAAGCGACGCGATGGCCTTGTACGACGGGAGCCCCATGAACGGGTGGAACGTGGCCTCGAGCCCGAGCAGCACGCCGATGCCCCGGGCGCCGACCTGGCAGCGCACGTCGAGCCCGCGGGCGACGGCGCGCTCGGTGCGCGCCAGGATCTTGCGCCACTGATCGGGCGCGTGGTCGCGCTGCATCGTGGAGATCGACATCGGACGGCCGCCGCTCGCCTCGGCCATGGCCTCGAGCAGATCGAACTCGGGATCGAACCGCTCGGGCCCGGCCATCATGTCGAAGTCGCTCACCGCCTGCAGCACGCCGTGCCCCAGGCCACGGAACGCCCCGGCGATGCCCGCGAGCTCGCGGGCGTCGACCTCGGAGGCCGGCGTCGCCGAGCCGCGCGCCGTGCGGTGGTTGTCGCTGCGCCCCGTCGAGAAGCCGGCCGCGCCGGCCTCGAGCGCCGCGCGCAGGAGATCGCGCATCGCGGCGATCTCGTCGTCGGTCGCGGCCTGGGAGGCCACGGCGCGCTCGCCCATGACGTACATCCGCAGCGGGTCGTGCGGGACCTGCAGCAGGAAGTCGATCGCGTGCGGTATGGCGCCCACCGCGTCCATGTAATCGGCGAACGACTCCCAGCCCCACGGGATGCCCTCGGCGAGCGCGGAGCCGGGGATGTCCTCGACGCCCTCCATGAGCTCGACGAGCGCGCCCTCGCGGCCCGGGCGCACCGGCGCGAAGCCGACCCCGCAGCTTCCCATGACGCAGGTGGTGACGCCGTGGAGCGAGCTCGGGGTGAGCTCCTCGTCCCACGACACCTGGCCGTCGTAGTGGGTGTGCACGTCGACGAAGCCCGGCAGCACGTGCGCGCCGCGCGCGTCGAGCGTCCGGCGCGCGGGTCCCGGGCAGTCGCCCACGGCCACGATGCGCCCCTCGGCGATGGCCACGTCGCCGACGACGGGAGCGCCCCCCCGTCCGTCGACCACCGTGCCCCCGACGATCTTCAGGTCGAACATGCGCGTTCCTCTTTCTCGCTGCCACGAAGCGCGAACGTATCGGCCCAGTCGGCGCGCACCGCGCCGGTTGCCGGATCCTTGAGCCACGCCATGCACAGCTTGGGCGGCACGACGATGCGCCCGGGCCTCTGGTAGGTCCCGAACACGAAGTCCCAGAAGGGCGTGGTCACCCCGTGGTTCTTGCGGGCGTCGGTGAAGTGATGGGCGAAGTGGTGGCGGCGAGCCCAGCGTCCGTACGGACCGAGCCCGGCGTGCACGTGATCGAGGCGGTGCAGGACCTCGTACAGGCCGTAGAATCCGATGAGGCCCGCCACGTAGGCGGCGCCCAGGGCCCCGCCCAGGAGCAGCAGCGCCGGCCCGATCGCGACGGCGGCGGCGATCGCCGCGGCGAGGAGCTTCCTGGAGCTCGGCGCGAAGTAGTCACCCTCGATGTGGTGACGCACGTGCTCGACGCCGAAGGGCGTGCGCCGGAAGCGTCGGTCGTGGCCGAGCCAGCGGTGGATGACGTACTCGAGGAACGTCCAGGTGAACGCGCCGGCGAGGGCGGCGAGACCGGTGGAGACCATCACGCATCCCTCCCGAGCGAGGCGGCCCGCTCGATCGCGACGTCGACCGCACGGGGCCTGGCGCCCCACCCCAGGAGCAGCGAGCGCGTGCCGAAGACGGCGAGGCGCGCCGTGTCGAGCACCTCGGGAGCGAATCGCGCCTGCTTGTTGAGCTGGAGCAGGCCCTGGAGGAGCGCGAACACCGCGACGGTGCGCTCGGCGACGTCGCCCGGCGAGAGCTGCCCGGCGCGCTCGGCCTCGAGCAGCGCGTCGGCGAGCGGGCGGAAGACGTTCATCGTGGCGACCGCGACGGGACCGGCCGCCTCGGGCTCGCTCAGCAACACGCGCGGGTCGGCCATCGTCACGGCGAGGAGCCCGAAGCGATGGGGCCTGCGCCGCGCGAACTCGCGGTAGCCGTGCACCATCGCGAGCAAGCGCGCGAGCGGGGACGCCTTGGGGCCCAGGCGGCTCGTGGCGCGCTCGACGTCGGCGCGCACGTCCTCGAGCACCCGGAGCACCAGGGCGGCGAGCAGGGCGTCCTTGGAGCCGAAGTAGCGGTAGAGGGCGCCAGGGGTGTAGTCGACGGCGGCGGCGAGCTTGTTGATCGACAGGGCCTCGAGCCCGCCCTTCTCCACCATGCGCATCGCCGCGTCGGTGATGCGCGCGAGGTTGCCGTCGTGGCGGCGCTCGCGGGGCGACCTGGTCTCGTGAGACATGTGCCAGTTTGTAAATAGCATTCACGCTTCGGGCAACCCCTTTCGGAGGTGCCACCCCCCGGCTTGCTTCGCCGAGGAGCGTCAGTTGCCGTACGGGTTGTTCGGATCCTCGTCCGGCGCGGCGCTCGGCGGCGGCGGGGCCGGCGTGCTCGCGACGGGCGGCGGTGCCTCCACCGAGGGAGCCTCGGAGGGCGCGCTGGACGCCTTCGCCAGCGAGCCGGGTGGGGCGTGCAATGGGGCGTGCATCGGGCCAGCGTCGAGCCCGTGGCGCCCGCTCGCCGAGGCCGAGGGCGACGGCTGCGGCGTGGCGACGGCCGATTCGACAGGCCGGGGCGGCTCGATGGAGGGAGCCCTGTGCGGCTCGAACGAGGGGAGCGCGGGGGTCGCCCTGTCCTGCGGCGGCGTCTGCGCAGCGGCGCCTCCCATGAGCTTCGCCAGGACCTGGCTCGCCTGGACCGGGTACCTCACGGCCGCGCCCCCGCCGGCTGCCACGAGCAAGAGGAGCCCCCAGAGCCACGCCCGGCTGCGCTTCGGGATCTCGATGGGCTCCTCATCGCGGGAAGCCGTGGGGCGAGGGGTCGCAGGGGTGGCGACCGTGGCGCGGGTGGCCGAGCGGCTCGAGGGACCGGGCCCGCCCACGAGCGTCGGCGCGAACGCCACCTCGCCCCTCGGATCGGAGACCGGCGTCCCCCGCTCGCGCGCCTCTCCGATCGCCTTGCCGATCAGGTCCTTGCGCTTGTGCGCGAGCTCGGGGAGCTCGCCGGTCACGAACGCGGCGACGTCCTCGTGCGTCGCCGTCTCCCCGAGCTCCCTCATTGCGCCCTCGAGCGCGCGCTGCAGGGCCGCGGCCGTCGGGAAGCGAGCCTCCGGATCGATCGCGAGGCACTTCTCGAGCGCGCGCACGATCGAATCGGGAAGCCCCGCGGCGATCGGCGGGGGCACGTCGGCGACGAGCTTCTGGATGACCTCGACGTCGTCGTCCTCGTCGTAGGGCGTCTTGCCCGTGAGCAGCTCGTGCAGGCAGATCCCGAGCGCCCACACGTCGGTGCGGCGATCGACGCTGCGCCCCTTCTTGAGCTGCTCGGGCGCCATGTACTGAATCTTGCCCTTCACGACGCCGGTGCGGGTGACGCCCTGCCTGCGGTTGTGGGCCTTGGCGATCCCGAAGTCGATCACCTTGGCCGCCCCGCTGGTGCTGACCAGGATGTTCTGCGGCGAGACGTCGCGGTGAACGACGCCGAGCGCCTCCCCGCTCTCGTCGCGGAGCTCGTGCGCGGCGTGCAGCCCGGCGCTCGCATCGACCAGGATGCGCAGGACGACGCCTGCGGGCAGCGTGGCGCCGCGCCTGGCGAGGAGCCTGCGGAGTTTGGCCAGCGAGTCGCCATCCACCCACTCCATGACGATGAAAAGGACGCCTTCCTGCTCGCCGAGATCGAGGATCTGCGTGACGTTCGGGTGCTGGATGCCGGAGGCAATGCGCGCCTCGTCGAGGAACATCTCCTGGAACTGCGGATCGTCGACCAGCTCGGCACGGATGGTCTTGATGGCGAAGAGCTTCTCGAACCCGCGCTTGCCGCGCAGGCGTGCGAGCCACACCGTGGCCATGCCTCCCGAAGCGATGGGGCAGAGCAGCTCGTAGCGCTCGAGGTGGTACCCCGCGCGCAGGACGGACTCGGCGGCCTCCATCGTCCGCTCATCATCGCTCGACCGGGGGCCAGGAGCCACGCCGGCGTGAGGGCGCGCGCGGTGAAGTGTGCGTCTCTCCGACCTGCCCGGCGTCCGCGGACGGCGAAGGATAGAGGCCATGACGTGTCGCTTCGCCTGGATCGCGGCAGCCGCTCTGGGGATGACGACGGGGCTCGGATGCGGCATCGACAGCTCCCTCCAGGCAGGGCCCGCAGCCGACGGAGGCGAGACGGGAGCCCGCGCCGATCTCGGCGTGAATCTGGTAGCGGTCCACGACCGTCGGCTCGGGCGGAGGGCTCACCGCCGGGTCAATCTAGCAGGCCGGACCGCTCCGCCCCGCGCGCACAGAACCTCGCGAACCCATTGTCGGCTTGCCCGGCTCCCACCGGTACCGCAGCCCATGGCCTTCCAGGTCGTCACCCACAGTCAGCTCGTCTTCGAGGCGCTCGAGGCGCCTTCGACGCCCGTGGTCATCGGCTTCTTCTCCGAGACCTCGGCGGCCAGCCGGATGGCGCGCCCCGCCTTCGAGCAGTACTGCGCCGAGCATCCGGATCAGGCGGCGTTCTACGTCGACGTCGCCGCAGTGCCCGATCTGCACGCGAAGCTCGACGTCCAGTCGGTCCCCACGGTGCTGCTGGTGCGCGACCACAGGGTCCTCCAGAAGGTGGTCGGGGCGCGCACCCAGGCCGCCTACGCACTCGCCCTCGGGCAGGCGCCGTCGCGCCCAGCTGCGACGCGCGACGCGCAGGCGCCGCGCCGCGGGCGCAACGTGCTCGTCTACACGACGGACGTGTGTCCGTGGTGCACGCGCGTCAAGAGCTACCTCCGGCAGCGTGGCGTGGCGTTCCGCGAGCGCAACGTGCAGCGCGACGAGAGCGCCGCGCGCGAGCTCGCCGCGCGCAGCAGCAACAAGGGCGTGCCGCAGCTCGACATCGACGGCCAGCTGGTCGTCGGCTTCGACAAACCACGCATCGACTCGCTCCTCGGCCTACCGGCCGGAAGCGCAACGGACAACGGATGAAGGTGACCCCGCCATGAGTTTGCAGCCCCTGAACGGCCACGTGCTCCTGCGCCTCGTCGAGGCCGAAGAGAAGACCTCCGGCGGCATTTACCTCCCTGACATCGCGCGGGAGCGGCCCGC
>JAJYCT010000275.1 GCA_021778125.1 Myxococcales bacterium | reverse complement strand
ATCTGGTCGGGCGAAAGGGCAAGGATCTGGTCTCGATCCCCATCCCGCAGATCGACATCCCGCACTTTTCGTTCGGCGACAAGCAGCGCGGCGGTGCGGGCCAGGGCGACGGCGAGCCGGGCGACCCGATCGGCGGCGATCAGGCCGACGGCGAGGAAGGCGAGGGCAAGCAGGCAGGCCAGGGCGCTGGCGAGCACGCGCTCGAGGTCGACGTCACGCTCGACGAGCTCGCGGCGATCCTCGGCGAGGAGCTCGAGCTGCCGGACATCCAGGACAAGGGCAAGAGCAAGATCATCAACGCGAAGGACCGCTACACGAGCATCCGGCGCGTCGGGCCCGAGTCGCTGCGCAACTTCCGCCGGACGTACCGCGAGGCGCTCAAGCGCCAGATCTCGATGGGGACGTACGCGCCCGGGAACCCCGTGGTGGTGCCCATCCCCGCAGACAAGCGCTATCGGAGCTGGAAGACCGAGGCCGAGCCCGTCGCGAACGCCGTCATCCTCTACATGATGGACGTGTCGGGCTCGATGGGCGACGAGCAGAAGGAGATCGTGCGCATCGAGAGCTTCTGGATCGATGCGTGGCTTCAGAAGCAATACAAGGGCCTCGAGAGCCGCTACATCATCCACGACGCCGTCGCGCGCGAGGTGGACCGGGAGACCTTCTTCCACACGCGCGAGAGCGGCGGGACGATGATCTCGAGCGCATACAAGCTCTGCGCGCAGCTGATTGACGACCACTACCCGCCCGAGGAGTGGAACATCTACCCGTTCCATTTTTCCGACGGCGACAACTGGTCGATGGACGACACGCTCCTGTGCGTGGACGTGCTCAAGAACAAGCTCCTGCCGCGCGTGAACGTGTTCGCGTACGGGCAGGTCGAGAGCCCCTACGGGTCGGGGCAGTTCATCAAGGACCTCCGGGAGCACTTCGGCAAAGACGAGCGCGTCGTGACGAGCGAGATCCGCGACAAGGACGCCATCGTCGGGTCGATCAAGGACTTCCTCGGCAAGGGGGCGTGACCCGGCCGCCATGGTAGAGTCGCGAGCATGAGCGAGTTCGCTCTCAAGACGGCGCTCCCGGCCTACCTGCGCGAGGAGCAGGGGCGCATCGAGAAGCTCGCGGCGCAGGCCGGGCTGGACTTCTTCCCGACCGTCTTCGAGATCCTCACGTACGACCAGATGAACGAGATCGCGGCGTACGGCGGCTTCCCCAACCGGTACCCGCACTGGCGCTTCGGCATGGAGTACGAGCGGCTCGCCAAGAGCTACGAGTACGGCCTCTCGAAGATCTACGAGATGGTCATCAACAACAACCCCTCGTACGCGTACCTGCTCGAGGGAAACTCGCTCGTCGATCAGAAGCTCGTCATGGCGCACGTCTATGCGCACGTCGATTTCTTCAAGAACAACTTCTGCTTCCGGGCGACCGATCTGGACACCGGCGGGCGCACCGTCGACCCCGTGAAGCGCCCGTCGGGCTACGACCCCAACCGCCGCTGGATCGACAAGATGGCCAACCACGGCGCGCGCCTCCGGCGCGTGGTGGCGCGGCAGGGGATCAACAAGGTCGAGGAGTTCCTCGATCACTGCCTGAGCCTCGAGAACCTGGTCGATCTGCACGCGCCCTTCACGGGGCGTCGCGCGAAGCCCGTCGAGGACGAGGGAGAGCTACACGCGACCGAGGTCCCGCGCCTGCGCGCGAAGGACTACATGGAGAGCTTCATCAACCCCGAGGAGTACCTCGAGGCGCAGAAGCGCAAGATCGAGGCCGAGCGCGAGCGGGCCAAGAAGTTCCCCGAGCACGCCGAGCGCGACGTCCTGCGGTTCCTCCTCGAGCACGCGCCGCTCGAGCGCTGGGAGCACGACGTCCTCGAGGTGGTCCGCGAGGAGGCGTACTACTTCGCCCCCCAGTGGCAGACCAAGATCATGAACGAGGGCTGGGCGACGTACTGGCACTCGCGCCTGATGACCGAGCGCATCCTCGATGCGAGCGAGATCATCGACTACGCGGACCACGCGGCCGGCGTGCTCGCGACGAGCGGCGGCCGCCTCAACCCGTACAAGCTCGGCGTCGAGCTGTACCGGAACATCGAGGAGCGCTGGAACCGCGGCCAGTTCGGCAAAGAGTGGGAGGAGTGCGACGACCTTGAGGCGAAGAAGAACTGGAACCTGCGCCTGGGGCTCGGCAAGAAGAAGCTCTTCGAGGTGCGGTCCCTCTACAACGACGTCACGTTCATCGACGAGTTCCTGACGCCTGACTTCGTACGCGAGCAGAAGCTGTTCAGCTTCGGCTTCTCCAATCGCAACGAGCGCTTCGAGATCGAGTCGCGCGAGTTCAAGGCGGTCAAGGAGAAGCTGCTCTTCCAGCTCACCAACGGCGGCAACCCGTTCATCTACGTCGACGACGCGAACTACGACAACCGCGGCGAGCTCCTCCTCCGGCACGACCATCAGGGGCTCGACCTCCGGCAGGACTACGCGAAGGAAGTCATGCGCAGCCTCCAGCGCGTGTGGAAGCGCCCCGTCACCGTGCAGACGGTTGCCGAGGGCAAGCCAGTGCTGCTCCGCTACGACGGCAAGGAGCACGCAGCCAAGCAAGCGCGCGCGTGATGCCCATGGGCGCGTTCGAGCGGGACCCGGCCGACTGGCTGAAGCGGCTGTCTCCGGACGAGTGGATCCAGGCCGCTCTCGGCGAGGTGCGCCGCGCGGAGGCGGCGTACGCGCACGGGGACGCGCGGGGCGGGGCGGCGGGGGTCAAGCGCGCGGCCGGGATGGCGCTCAACGCCGCGCTCATCGTCGAGCCGGACGAAGCGTGGGGCCGCAGCTACGTCGACCACGTGCAGGCGCTCTCGAGGGACGCGCGCGCGCCGCAGGCGGTGCGCGACGCGTGCCGGACGGTGCTCGACGCGCGGGGGCCGAGCGGCGAGGTGATCTTGCTGCGGACGCCCCGCACCGCCGAGGTGGCGCTCGAAGCCGCCAGGGACGTCATCGCGCATGCGTGGGCGGTGGTGAAGAGGCATGAGCCGCTCTCGTGAACGCGCTGCCGCGTGGCTCCTCGCGGGTCTCGTGGCGTGTGGAGGAGGAGCCGCGACGCCTCCGGGCACGCCGCCGCCGACGAGCGCGGTCTCACCGGGCGAGACGAGCGCGGCGTCGGCATCACCGCCGCCTGCGTTTCCGGCGCGGGGTACATCACCGGCCCCGGGAGTAGCAGCCGACGTGGCGTTGCCGCCGGGGCCCCCGTCCAGCACGGCGGCGGCGCCGCTTCCTCCGCCCCGGCCCGCGATGATTCGCCTCGGCGACGGCGAACTCGCCGCCGGGGACGATGCCTTCGAACGGGGCGATCTGTCTGCGGCCGCGAAGCACTACTCGGCGGCGCCGCCCGGGACGCCTGCGCGCGTAGGGCTCGCGCGCGTGCGCCTTGCGCGCGTCGACGTGCCGCTCGACTACGGCGCCGCCAAGGGCAACGCGGAGATCGCGGCCGTCGCGGCGGAGCTCGGTCGCCTCGTGAAGGTGTCGCCGCAGTTCGGGCCGGCCTTCGTCGAGCTGGGCCGCGCGCGTCTGCTGCTCGGCGACGCCGTCGGCGCGAGCGATGCGCTCCGTCGCGGCGTGGAGCTCTTGCCCGACGAGCCCGAGGCCCACTCGCAGCTCGGCGTGGCGCTGCTGGCGACCGGGCACGGGCCCGAGGCCGTCCGGGAGCTCACGCGCGCCGTGGAGCTCGACCCCGGCAGCTCGCCGCGTCGTGGCAACCTCGGCGCGGCGCTGATGATGGCGGGCCGACTGCCCGAGGCCATCTCGGAATTCGAGACGCGCGTGCGGATCGACGACGGCGACGCGCGCGCCCACTCGGATCTCGGCGCTGCCTTGCTCGGGACGCAGGAGCTCGACCGCGCGCTCTCGGAGTTGCGGCGTGCCGTTCAGCTCGCGCCGCGGTCGGCGCCCTTCCACTCGAACCTGGGGTATGCGTTGCAGCAGGCAGGCCGGCTCGACCGCGCCATGGCCGAGTACCGCGAGGCGCTGCGCCTGGACCCGCGCCTGGCCGGCGCGTGGATCAACCTCGCGTCCGCGCTCGCGCGCGATCCGAGGACGCGGAAGGAGGCGCGCGCCGCGCTCGAAAGGGCCCGTGCGATCGTCCCGGACGACCCGCGCGTGAAGGCCAACCTCGAGGAGCTCGATGCTCTCGAGCACGGCGGGGGCGCTCCCGATGCCGGCCCGGTCCCGTGACCGCCAACGCTTGACCTTCGCAAAGGCCATCCCGTAGCGTGTTTGCCCGCCACGGCGTGCCAGCATCGACGCCATTGCAGTTCGAAGGGTCTCCGCTCTCGTGGCAAGCGACGGGGACACGAATCGGCCGGGAGCCCGGTGGGGCGGGCCGCAGCAAGCAGTGGAGGCATCCGATGGCTGTGGGACGCGTGAAGTGGTTCAACGATGAGAAGGGCTGGGGCTTCATCAAGCAGGACACGGGCCCCGATGTCTTTGTGCACTACTCTCAGATCCAGGGGGAGGGGCGCCGCCGCCTGTTCGAGGACGAGGTCGTCGAGTTCGAGATCACGGAGGGCCCGAAGGGGCTCCAGGCGGTCAACGTCCTGCGTCAGAGCGGCGCCAGCGCCACGGCCTGACGTTTACATCCTTCTGCGCCCGCGCAGCGCCCGGGGTCTCCGCCGAGGAGACTGCCGGGCGCTCTCCTTTCGGGCGTCAGACGTGCTTCGGCACGCTCTCGAGACGGAAGTCGCGGCTCTCGGCCGAGTAGACCCAGGCCTCGACCCGCGTCGAGGCGTCGCCGTCGACCTCGTACAGGTTGAACCCCGCCATCCGGTCGGTCTCCTCGTGGTGCAGCGATGCGCTCGTCGCCCCGATCTGGAGGAGGTGCCCGGCCTCGGTCGGGACCACGCGCTGGATGCGGCGGTGCAGGTGGCCGTGCAGCACGAGCCCGCGCGAGATGGGCCGCAGCTCCGCGAGCAGCGCTTCGGTGTCGCGCAGCCCCTCGAGGTGCGTCTTCAGGCGCGACCAGCCGTGGACCACCGGGTGATGGACGGCGAGCACCAGCGTGCGGCTCGCGACGTCGGGGTGAGCGAGGACGCGCCCGAGCGCGCGGCGCTGCGCCTCGCCGAGCTCCCCCGCCGCCACGAGGGGGAGCCGCGGGACCGCGCTCGACAGCGCCACAATCGCCACGGATCCCCGCAGCTTGACGACCGGGAAGCGCCCCGCGCTCGCGTCGACCGCGAGCTCCGGCAGGTCGCTCTCCATCCAAGGCCCGAGGTAGCGCCCGAAGCGACGCGAGGTCATGGCGCCGCGCGTGTAGAGGTCGTGGTTGCCGGGAGCCACCGTCACGCGTGACGGGTCGAGGCCGAGCTCGCCCTCGAAGAGCTCTCGGACCAGCTCGTACTCGCTCTCGAGGGCGAGGTTGGTGAGGTCCCCCGTCACCACGACGTGATCGATGTCGAGGCGTGCGATCTCGCGCGCGATCGCGCGCACGTACTCGGCGCGGTGGATGCTCCCCCGCCTGAGGCGGATGTTGAGCCAGCCCGTGAAGCGCTTGCTGAGCAGGCGCCTCGCGGAGAGACCCTCGAGCGAGAGCAGGTGGAGGTCGGAGAGGTGAGCGATTCTCATCGAGCGTCAGCGGCGCAGCGGAAGCCTACCCAGGGAGGTCTCGGAAGGAGATCGTAATCACGGGAAGCCCCTCTCAGCCAGGTGGCGCCGTCCTCGAACGAACCTCCGCGCACGAGGTGAGGCCCGCCGCCCACCGTCTTGGGGAGCGGATCCACCTCCGCCGTGTCGTCGTAGCCAACCGGGTTGCCGAACCGGTCGAGCTGGAGCACGTCGGCGACCCACTCGGCTGCGTTGCCGGCCATGTCCAGCAGGCCAAGGGGCGTGGCTCCGTCGGGGAACGAGCCGACGGGCGCGAGCCCCACGTACCCATCCGTGGCGTCCGTCCGGTCGTCGGCCCATGCGCCGTGGTTGGCGAGGTGCGCGTTGTATATGTCGCCCCAGGGGAACGTGCGTCCATCCGTACCCCGGGCGGCGTACTCCCACTCCGCCTCGGTCGGCAGTCGCCCGCCCGCCCAGTGGCAGTAGTCTTCCGCGTCGCCCCAGCGCACGTGCGTTACCGGAAAGTCGGGTGAGGTGAAGCGGGCGTCGGCCCCCAGCTCGGCCGGTGCGCAGGCGCCCGACGAGACGCAGCGGGCGTAGTCGCCCACGGTCACCTCGGTGAGGTCGAGGTCGAACGACGAAAGCGTCACGGGGTGAGCCGTCCCCTCGGCCCGCACCAGCGCGATGAAGCGTTCCTCCCGGCAAGCCGACGCGAAGACCTCCCGCTCGCAGAGCGCGATGGCCTTTGCCATCTGCACGGGGGTGGAGCCCATCATGAACGTTCCCGCCGGAATACGGACGCGACCGCGGGGGACGCGGCGCAGGATGCGCACGCCCTCTGCAGGCGCGCTCGCCGCTGCGGCCCCGAGGCCGTCCCAGAACGCCTCGGGTCGCGCCGGTCTGTGGCCCCAGGCGTCGGCGGGGACGGCGACCGACAGCACGACCGCGACGCACAGTCCCCTCCGCGTCGTCCTCGCCCGCGCCCGGACCTCTCCCGCGCGCATCTCAGCCCGTCAGCACGCGCAGCGGGTGCTCGAGCAAGCGGCGCAGCTCCGCCAGGAACGCGGCACCCACCGCACCGTCGATGACGCGATGATCGCACGACATCGTCATCGCGAGGCGCTTGCCGGGTACCACGGCGCCGCCCTGGACGACCGCCTCGTCACGCACCCGGCCCACGGCGAGGATGGCACCCTCGGGCGGGTTGATGACCGCCGCGAAATCGTCGATCCCGAACATCCCCAGGTTGGAGATAGCGAAGGTCCCGTCGGACATCTCCTCGGGCTTGAGCTTTCGCGCGCGGGCCCGCGCGGCGAGCTCGCGGACCTTGCGCGCGATCGCCACGACGCTCTTCTGGTCCGCCCGACGTAGCACCGGGGTTACCAGCCCGTCCGGGATCGCAACCGCCACGGAGATGTCGATCCGCCGATGCACGAGGATGGCGTCGGGGGTGAAGCTCGCGTTGCACTCGGGCACCGCCGCGAGCGACAGGGCGCACGCCTTGACGATCAGATCATTGAGCGAGACCTTGAGCGGCGCCTGCGCCTCGGCGCCTGACGCGGGCTCCGACGCCAGCTCGGCGTTGATGTGCTCGCGCAACTTCACCAGCTCGGACGCGTCGACGTCGATCGACAGGTAGAAGTGGGGGACGCTCGACTTCGACTCGGTGAGCCGCCGCGCGATCGTCTTGCGCATCGGCGACAGCGGTCGCACCTCGGGCTCCTCTGCCGCGGCGGCGCGCGCGAGCGCGCCGTTGCCCTGCGGGACGCGCGCGAGCGACGTCGACGCGCGAAGGGCCTCGAGATCCGCGGGCACGATGCGCCCGCCAAGGCCCGACCCTTGCGCACCGCCGAGCGAGATCCCCTGCTCGCGCGCCAGCTTGCGCACGTAGGGCGACGCGAGCACGCGGCCCCCGTCGCCCGGCGTTGCCGCGGCCCAGGGGGGGGCACCCTCGGGCGCGTGGGCCGTCCGCTCGAGGACGTTGACGACCGCCGGCCGTCGTTGCGCCGGCGGCGCGACGGTCTCGGCGCGAGGCCCCTCGGGGCGGGTCTCGGCCGGCCGATCGGGAAGCGGCGCCGGCGGGGTGGCGGC
>JAJYCT010000274.1 GCA_021778125.1 Myxococcales bacterium | reverse complement strand
CTCGCTCCACTGCCGCCACCGTCGCCGCCCGTCCGCGGTCCGCTGCCTGTCCATCGCGACCTCCGCATACGCGCGTACGCGAAGTGCCTGGCCGCGCGAAGGCCGTCAGTCACCGATGGGTTACGCTTGTCCGGCGGCGGCGACGCCGGGGCGGCAGGCTTCGCGTCGTTGGCGGCCGGCGTCCAGAGCAGCGGCAGCTCCATCTGCAACCGGCGCATCGCTTCGTTGGGCGGGCGCTTGCGCGACTTGCTCGCGAGCTTGCGCATCAGCTCCGTGTTGAGGTCGCGCATGCGCCCGAGCAGCGCGAGGATCGCGGCCACCAGCGCGGCGATCGCGCCCTTGGCGATCATGTCCGCGATGAACGTCCTGACGGCGTCCAGGTCCGGCGCGATCGCGCTGGTGATGGGCGGCAGTTTCTCGCGCGACTCGGGCACGGCGACGAGTGCTTCTTGCCCGGCCGCGCGACGGATGGAAAGAGCAATCGACGCCGCCGGTGACGATCGATCTCACAAAGTGGGTCGCGCCCGCACAGGGCGTGGCGACCACCGCGCGCGACGTGCTGCGCCGCGCAGGTCGATCCCTTCGAGCACCAAGAGCAGCTCGGCGGCCTCGATGACCGCGCGGCCTTGCTCGGCGGGCCAGGGGATGCGGTAGGTGCCCTTCTCGAGACGTTTGGTGACCAGCACGTAGCCGTCGCGATCCCAGTACAGCACGCGTACTCGGTCGGCTCGCCGCGAGAAGAACACGTACATCGAGCCCGACAGCGGATCCTCGGCGAACTGCGACCGGACCAAGACCGACAGCCCGTCGATGCCCTTGCGGCCATCGACGCGCGCCGTCGCCACGAACACCCTCACGCCCGGCGGCAGCGTCAGCATCCGCGACCGCGGCGAGCCACGACCTCGATCAGGTCACCCACATGCTCGAGATCCAGATCCTCGCGGACGCGGACCGTCACAGCCTCCGACACGATCTCGATCTGCGCGAGCCTCGGCGCCACGGGGACGGCAACGAAGGCAGGCACCCCGCCCTCGGCGATTCGCTTGCGCCAGTGGTGCACGCGCTGCGCGGAGACACCCTTCCGGCGGGCGAACCGTGCGACGCTCTCTCCGCTACGCCCCAACTCGGCGAGCGCCTCTCGGGCCTCCGACTCGGTCCACTGCCGCCATCGTCGACGCCCGTCCGCGGTGTGCTGTCTGTCCATCGTGACCTCCGCACACGCGCGTACGCGAACCGCGCGCTCGCGCGAAGGCCGTCAGTCGCCGATGGGATACCCTGCACCCCCGCATCGGCAACCGCCACGTACCCGGCGAAGCCATGCACGGCAACGTAGAACGCGTAGCCCGTATCACGCCACAACGACAGCAGCAGCGGCGCCATCACGAGCTGCGTGGCGACGTTGATCGCGACCGCGGCGATCGCGGCCAGCGTCGCGGCACGCGCCGTCCGCGTGCGATCCGGAGCGGGCATCAGTTCGGCGCGGCGCCTGCGCTCTCGACCGGCTCGTCGTGCCGCTCGCCGTCCGACCCGTACCCGGCACGCTTGTAATAGTAGTACTGATAGTACGTGTACTCGTGGCGGTTCAGGTTGACCGCATTGAGTACCGCGCCCGTCACGGGGGCATCGACGTCGCGTAGCGCGCGCAGGGCCTGAGCGCTCGCGTGCATCGCCGTAGCGAACGCGCGTACCACGAAGACGACGCCGTCCACGAGCGTCGACAGGATGACCGAGTCCGTCACGGCCGCGACCGGCGGGCTGTCGAGGACGACTCGATCGAACCGCTCGGATAGGTCGGCCAGGAAGCTCCGGAAGCGGTCCGAGTGGAGCATGTCCGCCGGATTCGGCGGCGTGGGGCCAGCCGGGATCGACCATAGGTTGTCGACGACCGTGGCCTTGATCACGTCCTCGATCGACGCGTCGCCCACGAGGACGTTGGTCACGCCGGTGTCGTTGATGCGCCCGAAGATGCGGTGCAGACGCGGGCGCCGAAGGTCGCAGTCCACGATGCACACCCGCAGCCCGCTCTGCGCCAGGCCGATCGCCACGCTGCACGCGACCGTGGTCTTTCCCTCCGACGGCGCCGCGCTGGTCACCAGCAGCCGCCGAAGAGGCCTGTCGGGGTTCATGAACATGAGGTTCGTACGGATGCCGCGCGCGGCCTCGGCAATGGTGCTCCGCGGGCGCTCGTGCACCAGTAGCTCGGGTGGAAGCTTCCTCGTGTCGCTCATTCCCGTGCGGCGCCGGGTCTTGCGTTGCGGCTCCTGGCCCTCAATCTCCGGAAGCATCCCGAGGAACACCACCCCGAGCCTGCGTTCCAGGTCGTCCGGCGTCTTGACGGAGCTGTCGAGTTGCTCGCGCAGCCAGGCGAGAAGCACGCCTAGAAGGACGCCCAGGAAGGCGCCCATCGTGAGGTTCGTCCCGACACGGGGGCGGATCGGGCTGTGAGACTCGACGGCAGGGTCGACGACGCGCACGTTGTTGACGCGCATCATGCGTGCCAGGTCCGCGCCCTTCATGCGCTCGAGGAGCAGGTTGTAGAGCTTCTCGTTCTCCTCGCGCGTGCGATCGAGCCGGTGATACTCGATCTCCTTCATCGTCAGGTCGACGGCGCGCTTGCGCGTCGCCTCGAAGAGAGCCCCCTCGCTCTGCTCTTCGCGAGAAACGATAGCGAGATCGCGATCGACCGCGCCGTGAATGTTGCGGATTTCGGCCAGCAGGGCTGACCGAGTCCCGTTGACCTTGTCCTCGGCCCGTTTGACGAGCGGATGGTTCTCTCCCTTGCCTTCGGCGAGCAACGCGCCGCGCTCTGCGACGGCTGTCTGGTATTGCGCGCGCAGGCTCTGGAGGAACGGGCTCGCAAGCAGCTCGGAGGCCGGCAAGACGTCGGGATTGTCTGGCGCAACCTGTGCTAGCTCCGTCGCGCGGGCCGCGATTTGCGCCTTCTTGGTCCGGGTCTGCGTCAGGGACGTGTCGAGCTCCTGCATCTCGACCCGAAGCATGTTCGACGCCTCATTGATCGATGTGCTCGGCAGGTCGTTCTGGCGTTTGAACTCGTGCAGGGCGTCTTCGTCGTGGTCGAGCTCTTGCTTGACGTGGTCGAGCTGCCCGCCCAGCCAGATGACCGCCTCGGAAGTTGCCGCGAGCGCCGTACCGAGGTTCTGGTCCATGTACGCCGCCGCGACCGCGTCGGCGATGCGCTTGGCGCGCGCAGGGTCGCGGTCGTCGACCTTGATGTGGACCAGATGACTGTACTTGATCGGGTCGACGCTGACTTCGCCCTGCAGCACGCCTGCGGCCTCGTCGATCGAGGCGGGCCTCCCGCCCTGCCCAGGGCCGCCCATGAAATCGGTGTCCGATGCGAGGCCCAGTCGGCGCGCGACGTCGCCGAGGACGCGGTTGGAGTTGATGATCTTATACTGCGTTTCGTAGTACTCGTGGTCGTCGAAGAGCCCCGCGCCCATGTCAAGACGGCCCTTTGCGTCGTCGCCCAGGGGCTCCGGAGGGTTCGGGCTGATCTCGATGAGGGTTGAGCCCTCGTAGATCTTGGTCGTCGTCTTCGAGTAGAGGAGGCTTCCGCCGATAGCGAGGAGCGCCGAAGCGACAACGGTGGGCCAGTACTTGCGCGCGCTGCGGAGCAGCGGGGCGATCCCGCTCGCGGCGCCGTCCAAGAGACGGCCCTTCTCGGGCGCACTCGCAGAGTGGGCGGAGTTCACGGGGGACGAGCCTTGTAGCATGCTTCTGGAAGTGGGACGAGGAGCGCCGTGCGCAGGCAATCTGCCGGGTTCAGGTGTCGCTTGGATGGCGCGCATTCGAACCCACGGGATCAGGCTGACACGCTGCGCCACGCCGCAGACGCCAGCCATATCGCAAGCGCCGCAAGGAGCGGCTCACGGACTCCCATCAGCGCGGCGGTTCCGCCGTCGAAATACGACAGCGCGATGAACAAGCCGAGCCAGGCGACGAACCGAGGCATGCTGGTCGCGGCGCGCTGCCGCCACTTGTTCACGAGACGAGCGAGGAAGCCGTAGAGGATGCCGCCTATAGGGGCCCACAGCGGACCCACTTGCAGAACGAACTCTGTGACGGGGGTCACGGTGAGGTCCACGTCGGGGAAACGTCCCATTCTGTGGAGTTGCGCCTGTGCACTGAGGCCCTGCGCGACCTCGTTCTTGGCGGGCCAGATCACGGAAGGGATCGACCGCACCAACGGTTCGAGCAGGGAGGGTGAGAAATTGGCGCCGCGCTCCAGAACATCCTGCGTGACGCCGAACAGAATCGCCGAGATCCCCAGTCGGGAACGGAGGTTGCCCTCGCTCCGCGCCGCTGCGTCACGGCGTACGCGCTCGTCTGTCGCATAGTCGCCCACGGCGGTCCAGGCGACCTCGAGTGTTCCCGCGGACGTACCTGCCTGCTGCGCGCTGCGAAACGCCCAGACCAACGGGCCGGTGCCCACCAGTGCGAGTGCCACGGTAGCGGCGATCCAGCGAAGCTTCACGCCGCGCCCGGCTTGGACGCCGGCTTGGACGATGGAGAGGCAAGCATAGAGGGACACCAGCCACAAGCGGCGGGACGAGAAGACGAAGAGGCCGCCAATCCCGACCGCAAGAAAGGCCGTTCCGACGAAGCGCGTTGCGCCGGTGCCTCGGACTCGCGCGAACAGCGCCAGCGGGAGGATCATCGGCGTGAGCGCCAGGTACACGAGAACCAGCGACATGCCGGTGCTCCCGGTGGCGGGAGCGTCGGCTGCCGCCCAGAATGACAGCATGTGGTGGCTCGAAGCGACCGACGCACCGACTAGCCAAATCGTCGCAAGAAACACGAACCCCACGCCGAGATCCTTCGCCGGCTTCTGCTCCGCGGGTGAGTTTGCCGGAGCGCTGCCCAAGCCAACGGCGAAGAGGATCATCCAGGCTAGAGAGGTCCCCCGCCCATATGCCACCGCCAGGTCCGTGAAGCGATAGGCAGCCCGGGCCTCATCGCTCAGGCTGACGAGCGACGGGGACAGGCTCAGCAGCCAGAAAAAAAACACAAACGCGCCCGGTGTCGGGACCTCCCAGCGTCGGTGGCCGAGGTGCCCGGCGCGGGTCACAAACGCTCCCGGTGCAGCGAAGACGGATGCAAAAAGCAGTGAACTGGCAAGTCCCTCCGCGCCCTGCGTGGATGCGGCAGCCAAGGTGATGAAGGCTGTGAGGCCGAGCCACACGAGCAATACGCCGGGAAGGCTCGAAGGCGACACGGCTGCGCGGCGCCCCAGCTGCTCCGATGCGTAGGCGTCACCGCCCTCCGCCGTTTCTGCAGCGGAGCGGGCCGTCGCTGAAGCGGGGCGCGCCGAGGTCACCCGGGGAACGCTAGCAGGAGTTGGGTTTCAGGCCGCCAGGAGACGACGAAAATAGGCCACCGTCTCCCGGAGCCCATCCTCGAGCGCGACCTTTGGTTCCCACCCCAGTCTCTCCCTCGCGAGCCCGATGTCCGGCTTTCGTTGTCGCGGATCGTCCTGCGGCAGCGGCCTGTACACGATCTTGGACCGCGAGCCCACCAAGTGTAGCACGCGCTCGGCCAATTCGAGCATCGTGAACTCCCCCGGGTTCCCAAGGTTCACCGGACCGTAGATACCCTTGTCCGTGTCCATCATGCGGAGCATTCCGTCGATCAGATCGTCCACATAGCAGAACGAACGCGTCTGCTGACCATCGCCGTAGATCGTGATGTCCTCGCCGCGGAGGGCCTGGACAATAAAGTTGCTTACCACCCGGCCATCGTTCGGGTGCATTCGTGGGCCATAAGTGTTGAAGATCCGGATCACCTTGATGTCGAGGTCGTGCTGGCGCTGGTAATCGAAGAAAAGAGTCTCGGCGCAACGCTTGCCCTCGTCGTAGCAGCTTCGGGGGCCGATGCAGTTGACGCGGCCCCAGTAGCTCTCGGTCTGCGGGTGCACCTCAGGGTCGCCGTACACCTCGGAGGTGGAGGCCTGAAGAATGCGGGCCCGCACACGCTTGGCCAGTCCCAACATGTTGATGGCGCCGTGGACGCTAGTCTTCGTCGTCTGAACCGGGTCGAACTGATAGTGCACGGGCGACGCCGGGCACGCGAGGTTGAAGATGCGGTCCACCTCGACGTACAGCGGAAACGTCACGTCGTGGCGCATCAGTTCGAACCGAGACTGTCCCCCGAGGTGCGCCACGTTTCGCTTGCTGCCCGTGAAGAAGTTGTCCACGCACAGTACGTCGTCCCCGCGAGCGACGAGCCGGTCGCAGAGGTGAGAACCGAGAAAGCCGGCGCCGCCCGTCACTAGTGTTCTTCGTTCCATGGTCGTATTCCACAATGCGTCAAATGTGACTGGAATGCGTCAAATGTGACTGGACGGACTGGCTCGAGGAGATCGGCGACAGCCCTTGCGAACTCCGGATCTCCGGCAATGCTGCGAGCACTTCGTCCACGCCGATGTACTGCTCGCCCAGGCGACTCATCGTCATCACGACGCGCTTGCCGGCCAGGCCGAAGCGTTCGACGAGGTCGGCTGCCTTCGGCGCCACGCCGTAGCGCGAGAGGTCGATCGCGTTCTCGAGGAGGAACGTCTGAACGTGATTCTGGGAGGTCCAGGCCGCGAGCGCCCTGGTCGTCCTGCGGCGGATCGAGATCACCGCTTCGATCCGGGACGCCAGGTACCGGGCAACCGCGCGCCCCTTCGGCTGTTTCACCTCGATGCCGTATACGACGAGGACGAGCGGCGCTCGGTGCAGCCGCGCAACCGGGTACGCAAGCGGGAGCAGGTTGACGTGCGTGCACAGCACGAGATCAACCGGCGCCTCGCGCACGGCGCCGCGGAGCACCGCTTTGGCGAAAGGGCCCTTGCCCGCGATCCCGGAGGTGTCCCACAGAAGGTTGGGTGGCATTGCCTCGGGCGAGAGGGGCATGCCTCGCGGAACGGCCACCACGCGGGGACGAGCCGGATGGGCGCACAGCCCGCGGAGCAGGTTCCGTGTGTACAGTGCGATGCCACCATGGCCGCCGAAGCCGTCGGTAACGATTGCGAGGACTTTCAAGGGGGATCAACCCTCCGGGGCCACGTGCTCCATGTGGTGCGCGACGGCCGTTCCGGGTTCGAACGGGCGCGCAGATACTACGCAGGCATCGAGGCCGCGACAAGCCGGCGTCAACGCTGGGCGCGATACTCGCGCAGGTCGTGCTCGAACACCTCGCGGAGCAGCTCCTCGAAGCTCGTCGGGGAGCTCCAGCCAAGCCGGCGCAGAGCGCCCGCGTTGCCGACGAGCGAGGGGATGTCATTCGTCCGCAGGAGCGTCGAGTCGACGCGAATCCGTCCCGCCGGATCCAGGCCGGCAATGCGGCAGGCGGCCTCGGCAAGCTCCCGAATGCTCCGTCCCTGGCCCGACGCGCACACGTAGTCGCCCGCGGTAGCGCCGAGCGCGAGGAGCTTGGCCGCCGCTGCGACATCGCGCGCGTGGCTGAAGTCGCGCACCGCCTCGGCGTTGCCGAGCACGATGTGCTCGGCGTCGCCGCAGGCGATCGCCGCCACCGAGCGAGTGATCTTCCGTAGCACGAACGTCGGCCGTCGCCGCGGCGACTCGGTCATGTAGAGGATGAGGTTACTGGCGGCGGCGCCATGCGCCTGGCGGACGAAGCGGACCGCGAAGTGCGCTGCCGCCTTCGCCACGCCGTAGGGCG
>JAJYCT010000273.1 GCA_021778125.1 Myxococcales bacterium | reverse complement strand
GGCGACGATGTCCCTGGTCGCCCTCGTCCTCTGCGTCGGCGGCGTCGTGTCGGCGGTGCCGTGGGCGTCGCGCGCGCTGACGGCGCAGGTCGGCCCGTTCGTCGCGGGGGCGTGCGGCGCCTCGTTCGCGCTGGCGTGCGTCGCCGCGGGCACGCGCCTGGGCGATCCGAGCGGCAACGGGGTGACGCCCCTCGCGATCTTCGGGGTGCTGGCGCGCCACGAGCTCGACCTGCGGCCGGTCCTGGGGCTCGGCGTCATCGCGATCGGCGCCGCGGCGGGCGAGCGCGCGTCGCGCCCGAGGCGCTGGGGGCGCGTCATCGTGGCGGCGCTGGTCGTGTTCGGCAGCCTGGGCCTGCTGGCGCAGCAGGCGAGCGCGCTCAACCTCGATCCGGAGGTCGCGCGGACGATCGAGATGGGCTCGCCGCTCGGGCGCCTCGGCCTGGCGCTGGCGCGGCGCGCGACGGATCGCGACCACGACGGCGCGGCGGCGCTCTTCGGCGGCGGCGACTGCGACGACGCGGACCCGCGGCGCTCGCCCTGGGCGGTCGACGTGGCGGGCAACGGGGTCGACGAGGACTGCTCGGGCTCGGACCTGCCCAGGCCGCGCCCCCCGCCGCCGCCCGTGGCCTCGCGCGCGTCCCGGCCGAGGGCCCCGAAGGACCTGAACCTCGTCCTGGTGACGATTGACACCCTGCGCGCCGACCTGGGGTTCCTCGGCTACGACCGGCCGATCTCGCCGAACCTCGACGCCCTCGCGGCCAGGGCCACCGTCTTCGAGCGCGCGTACTCGATGGCGTCGTACACCGGCAAGAGCATCGGCCCGACGATGATCGGACGCTACCCGAGCGAGACCCTGCGCGACGGCGCGCACTTCGATACGTACTTCCCCGGCAACGTCCTGCTCGCAGAGCGCCTGCAGGCGGCGGGCTTCCACACGATGGGCGTCGCGTCGCACTGGTACTTCAAGCCCAGGTACGGCCTCGCGCAGGGCATGGACGTCTGGGACATGTCCGCGATGCCCCCGGACTCCACGGGCGACGCGGACGGCTCGGTCACCAGCGACGGCCTGAGCGACGCGGCCATCCGCTTGCTGTCCGACCCCGCCAACACGAGCCACCGGTTCTTCCTCTGGGTCCACTACTTCGACCCGCACGCGCTCTATGTCGCCCACCCCGAGGCCCCCGACTTCCACAAGGGCGCCACGAGCTGGGCGCGGCCGGCGTACGACGGCGAGGTCTGGTTCACCGACCACCACCTGGGGCGCCTGCTCGACTTCATCGGGTCGCAGCCGTTCGGGGCGAAGACGGCGATCGTCGTGACCGCCGACCACGGCGAGGCGTTCGACGAGCACGGCATGAACTGGCACGGCGTCGACCTGTGGGAGCCGCTCGTGCACGTGCCGCTCGTCGTCTACGTGCCCGGCGCCGCGCCGCGCCGCGTGAAGGTCAAGCGGAGCCTGGTCGACCTGGCGCCGACGGTGCTCGACCTGATGGGCGTGCCGCAGCCCCAGGGCGACGACTTCTCCGGCGTGAGCATGGCGCCGTCGATCCTCGGCGGCGACCCGTCCGCCGACGACGAGCGCGACATCTACCTGGACATGCCGTGGGGCCCGAACGTCTCGCAGCACCGCGCCCTCATCCACGGCCCGACGCCCGGGATGAAGCTCATGTCCGAGGGCGGGCCGGTGTTTCTCCTCTACGACCTGTCGCGCGACGAGGCGGAGGTCGACAACCTGGCGCGCAAGGACCGCGACGCGTTCATCCGCATGCGCGAGGCGTTCGACGACAAGCTCGCGCAGCTGCGCGAGATCCACGTCGATCCGGCGCCGTACGAGGCGGCGCGCTGACCGTCACCTTCCGCGGACGAGGCGCACGCCGCGGCGCCGGCCCTCGGCCACCTGCGCGGCGTGTAGACGAACGGGGCGTAGTCGGGCTCCCGACCACTCGTTGCGCCCGGGCCCTCGCCGGGTAGGGTAGGGGCCGATGAGCGACGAAGCGCACCGGCGTGAGAGCGGCCTGCCCACCATCGACGTCCACGAGCACGGCGGCAAGCGCGACGGCGCGCGCCAGTCGATGAACCGGCGCCTGTTCATGCAGCTGCTGGTCTACGAGGTCGCCGAGCGCCCCGACCACGAGGCCGAGCAGCTCGCCGCGCGCCTGCGTGCCGCGCGGGTCGCGTCGGTCGTCTACGCCGACGCGATGGACCCCGGGAGCCTGGGCGTCCTCACGTGGAGCGAGGACCCGGCCCACTTCGTGCGCGTCGTGCGCCCGCACCTGCAGTCGCCGGCGCTCCGGCCGCGGCGCGACTTCGCGATGATCGGCCGCACGTACGCCACCGGACACGAGCCCGACCTCGAGCACGCCCTGCTGCGCCGGTCGGTCGAGAACGTGTCGAACGAGGCCTACCGGTGGCACGTCTGGTACCCGCTGCGGCGCACCGGCGAGTTCGCCCGCCTCGATCCGCACGAGCAGTCGTCGATGTTGCGCGAGCACGCGCAGATCGGCATGGCCTACGGCGCGCAGGCGCTCGCGCACGACGTCCGCCTGGCGTGCCACGGCCTGGACGCGGGCGACAACGAGTTCGTCATCGGCCTGGTCGGTCCCGAGCTCCAGCCGCTGTCGCACCTGGTGCAGGCGATGCGGAGGACACGCCAGACGAGCGAGTACATCGAGAAGATGGGGCCGTTCTTCGTCGGGTACGTCCTGCACCGCACCTGAGTCACGCGCGAGGAGCCGGAGCGCTCCTCACGCTTCGCCGCGCACGCCGAGCGCCACGCTCGTGCGCGCGCCGGTCCACCAGACGCGCGCGTCCTCGCGCGTCCACTCGCCGAGCTCCGTGAGCGCGGCGAGCGCCTCGTCCAGCTCGCGCACGCTGCGGTAGCGGCCCTCGCGCTTCTTCTCGAGGCACTTCATCACGATCGCCTCGAGCCCGGGCGGCAGCGGGTGGCCGAGGCGCTGGCTCGGCAGATCGGGCGGGCGGCTGATGTGGCTCAGCACCGTCTCGGAGAACGTGCGGTCCGGGAAGAGCTGCGACGCGGTGAGCATGTAGTAGAGCACCGCGCCCAGCGAGTAGAGGTCGCTGCGCGTCGAGGCGCGCTCGCCCGCGCAGACCTCCGGCGGCATGTACGCCGGCGTCCCGAACATGTGGCCCGTCTCGGTGAGCGACGCGCCGCCGCCGTCGGACAGGCGCGCGAGCCCGAAGTCGAGCAGCTTCACGAAATCGTAGTCGTCGGCGACGCGCGTGACGAAGAGGTTCCCCGGCTTGATGTCGCGGTGGACGATGCCCTTGACGTGCGCCTCGGCGAGCGACGCGCACGCCTGGCGCAGCAGCTTCACGGCGCGCGCGGGGGGCAGGGGGCCCGCGACGTCGACCAGCGACTCGAGATCGAGCCCGTCGAGCAGCTCCATGGCGATGAACAGCACGCCGTCGTCGCTCGCCCCGAACTCGTGGATGCGGATCGTGTTCGGATGCGTCAGCGCGGCGGCGGCGCGGGCCTCCCGCTCGAAGCGGCGGACCTTCTCGCCCGACCGATGGCCCGTGTCGCGCAGCACCTTGAGCGCGACGTCGCGCCCGAGCGCCTCCTGACGGGCGACCCACACGTCGCCGTTGCCCCCGCTGCCGATGCGCATCTTCAGGCGGTAGGCGCCGAGCCTCCGGGCCTCGTGCACCTGCCTGCGCGCCGTCCACAGCGCGTGGCTCCCGGCGCTCGTGATGCCGAGCGCGCCCAGCAGGAAGAGCAGGCCGAAGGCGAAGGCGCCCGCGGCCTCCGGCGAGCTCCACTGCGCGCGCACCGGCGGCACGAAGTACGCGGCGGACGCCATCACGAGGGGCCACATGGCGGCGGCGCTCCCGGTCGCCAGGGCGGTGCTCCCCCAGGCCGACGGCACGAGCGTCCCCCGCGCGACGATGACGATCATGATCCCGGCGAACAGGCGGCTCGTCAGGCCGCCGAGCTCGACGCCCGTGAGCGACACGAAGATGCCCGCGAGAACCATCAGGGTGCCGTCGAGCATCGCGAGCCCGCTCGAGGTCAGGTGGCCCCAGCGCACCGCGGCGTAGGCCACCAGCACGATCCCGGTGCCCACCGCGCGCAGCGTGACGAGCGCGGGCAGCGCCCGCTCGAGGTGCCACACGTGCGCGCCGACCAGATCGGGCAGGGCGAACAGGGGCCACGCGACGCTGCCTACGCGCAGGAGCCGCTCGTAGGCCGCGCGGCGCTCCTCCAGCGGCCCCCCCGGGCGACGAGCGCCGAGCGAGACGGTGGGTTCGACGCGATCCCCCATGCCCCGAGCGTAGACGACCCGTGGGAGGCTGTCCCCCCGGGGCTAGGCCGCCACCGGCCCGGACAGCGCGAGCGCCTCGTCTTGTGACAAGATGTCGCGCAGGCGCGAGCGCGCGCGGTGCAAGCGCGAGCGCACGGCGCTCTCGGTCGTCTCGAGTCGGTCGGCGATCTCCTGCAGGCCGAGGTCGTCGCGGTAGTGCAGCGACACGACGTCGCGGTACTCGGCGGGCAGCTCGTCCAGGGCGGCGCGCACGCGGGCGTCGCGCTCCTGCGTCGCCAGCAGCTCGTCGGCCGGCTCGCTCGTGCGCGCGTCGTCGTCGGCCGCCAGGCCCCCCAGGTCCTCGAGCTCCATGCCCTCGATCAGGCGCGCGCGGTGGCGGCGCTGCGAGCGCATCAGCATGAGCGCCTCGTTCGCCGTGACGCGGAAGAGCCACGTCGAGAAGCTCGAGTCGCCCCGGAACGACCCGACGCGCCGGATGATCTGCACCAGCGTGGCCTGCAGCAGGTCGCCGCGGTCCTCGTCGGACAGCGGGTAGCGAAGCAGCTGCCTCTCCACCGCGGGTCGCACCCGGCGGACCAGGGCGTCGAGGGCGGCGGCGTCGCCGCAGGAGGCGTCGTGGAGGGTCGAGGAATCGATCGAGAAGGCCATGGCTCCCGCTCTCTGGGTTGGGACTGCGGTCCGTCGTCATTGCGACCTTCGTGCCGCGCGATTCCTTCCGGAATTCGCGGCACTTGCGGCGTCCGGTGGCTGTTGGAACACCGACAGGTGCATGGTAGGGCTGCACGCATGTCCGACGAGGCGCTGCCGCGTTCGCTCGAGCACCCGCTGCCGTCGGGCATGCGCGATCTCCTGCCCGAGGAGGCCGCGGAGCGCCGGTCGCTGTCGCGGCGCGTGCTCGACGTCGCGGCGCTCCACGGCTACGCGCTCGTGACGCTGCCGGCCTTCGAGTTCTCGGAGGTGCTCGAGCGCGGCCTGGGCACGCTCGCTCCCGCGGATGTGCTCCGGTTCATCGAGCCGGAGTCGGGCGAGGTCGCGGCGTTTCGCCCCGACATGACGCCGCAGATCGCGCGCGTCGTCGCGACGCGCTTGCGCGACCGACCGCCGCCGGTCCGCCTCGCCTACGAGGGGACGGTCCTGCGGCGCCGCAGCGGCCGGGCCCGGAAGCACAGGCAGATCCCGCAGGTGGGCGTCGAGCTGGCCGGCGTCGCGGGTCCCGAGGGCGATCTGGAGCTGCTGGGGCTCGCCGCGGCGACGCTGCGCGCAGCGGGCCTCGCGCGCTTCACGATCGATCTGGGCGGCGCGGGCGTCGTGCGCGCGCTGCTCGCGGGGCGCCCGGAGGCCGAGCAGCGCGCCCTGTCCGAGGCGCTGGCGCGCAAGGACGAGACCGAGGTGGACGACCCCACGCTGCGCGCCCTGCTCGCGCTGCACGGCGGTCGCGACGCGCTCGTCGAGGGCGCGCGCCTGCTCGCGCGCACGCCCGCCGCCGGCGCGGCCTCGGCCCTCCTGTCGCTCTTCGACGCCGCCGTGGCGCGCGGCCTGGGCGACTGCCTGCAGGCCGATCTCGGCGAGGTGCGCGGCTTCGCGTACTACACGGGCGCGATCTTCCACGCGTACGCCCCCGGCACGAGCGATGCGGCGCTCTCGGGCGGCCGCTACGACGAGCTGCTCTCGCGCTTCGGCGCTCCGATGCCCGCGGCGGGCCTCGCGCTCGACCTCGACCGCGTGCTCGAGGCGCGCCGCGCCGCCGGAGTCTCGGAGCCCGGGCCCAGGCGCCTCGTCGTCGTGGGGCCCGCCGACGATCCGCGCGTCGCCGCCCTGCGCGCGCAGGGCGTGTGCGCGGTCGCCGTCTCGGGGCGGGCCGAGGCCCGCGTCTACGCGAGGGCCTGGGGCTTCACCGAGGTGCAGGACCGCCTCGATCCCGACGCGACCCTGCAGCCGGCGTGACGATTGTCGAGCGTGCCGGCGGCCCTCCGGCGCGAGGCCTGCTAACGTCGCCCCCCATGTCCGCCGTGGTCATCGTGGGCGCCCAGTGGGGCGACGAGGGGAAGGGGAAGATCGTCGACATCTTCACCGAGCACGCCGACCTGGTCGTGCGCTACGGCGGCGGCCCCAACGCCGGCCACACGCTGGTCGTCGGCGACCAGAAGCTCGTCGTGCGCCTCATCCCGAGCGGCATCCTGCGCGAGGGCACGCGGTGCGTGCTCGCGCAGGGCATGGCCATCGACCCGGCGAGCCTGGTGGGCGAGCTCGATGAGCTGGGGCGGCGCGGCCTGCTCCACGGCGCGGGCTCGCTCGTCGTGAGCGACCGCGCGCACGCGATCCTGCCCTACCACGTGCTCGTCGACGGGCTGCGCGAGCAGACGCCGCAGGCCCTGGGCACCACCCGGCGCGGCGTCGGCCCCTGCTACGAGGACAAGGCCGGCCGGCGGGGCATCCCGCTCGGCGCGCTGCGCGACATGAAGCGCACCGAGGAGCTCGTGGGGCGCGCGCTCGCGCACTGGGGGCCGGTCGTCCGGGCGCTGGGCGGCACGGCGCCGAGCGTTCGCGAGGTCGTCGAGCCGCTGCGCCCGATCGCCGAGCGGATCGTGCCGCTGCTGGCCGACACGGCGAAGCTCGTCGAGCGCGCGGTGCGCGACGGCAAGCGCGTGCTCTTCGAGGGCGCGCAGGGCACGCTGCTCGACATCGACCACGGGACGTACCCGTTCGTCACGTCGTCGCACGCGACGTCGGGCGGCGCGTGCACGGGCAGCGGCGTGGGCCCCTCGCGCATCGACTGGGTCGTGGGCCTGGTCAAGGCGTACCTCACGCGCGTCGGCGGCGGGCCGTTCCCCACCGAGCTGCTCGACGCGACGGGCGAGCGGCTGCGCCAGCGCGGCGTGGAGTTCGGCTCGGTCACGGGCCGGCCGCGGCGCACGGGGTGGCTCGATCTGCCGGCGCTGCGGTACGCGGTGCGCGTCAACGGCCTGGACGGCCTGGCGATCACCAAGCTCGACGTGCTCACGGGCCTGCCCGAGCTGCGCATCTGCGTGGCGTACGACACGCCGCACGGGCGCGTCGACGAGCTGCCGATCGACGACGTCGCGAGCGCGCGCCCGGTGTACGAGACGATGCCCGGCTGGACCGAGGAGCTCGGCGCCGTGCGCGCGATGAAGGACCTGCCCGAGGCGGCGTGCCGGTACGTCGAGCGCATCGAGCGCGAGGTGGGCACGCCCGCGGTCCTCGTGTCGGTGGGCTCGCGGCGCGACGAGACGATCGTGCTCAAGCAGCCGTTCGGGGGGTGAGGGGGCGCGGGCCGCGGGCCGCCCGCGCCGCGAGGTCGGCCGCGGGGCTCCTGCGTGCGGGAGGGAGCCTTCCGCCCGCGGCCCGCAGATCGCTCCGGCCGGGAGCGCGCGCGGGGCCGCGCGCCCGCAGATC
>JAJYCT010000272.1 GCA_021778125.1 Myxococcales bacterium | reverse complement strand
GCGCGCTCCCGCGACGCAGCCGTGCGCCGAGCGCCGCCACCGCGCGCATCAGGCCGATGGGGACCGCGGCGAGCAGCAGCGTCATCATGACCGCCGTCGTCACGGTGCGCAGGCCGAGGGTCACGTGGTAGTGGATCTCGGCGCGGCGTCCGACGAGGTCGAACACGAACAGGACCACGAGCCCGACGACCACCGCGCGCTTGTGGCGCGCCACCCACGGGAACGTGTCGACGGCCCAGCGGTAGAGCACCCACTGGAGCGCGAGCGTGATGACCGGGAAGACGTAGTAGAACATCGAGCCCGACCTGGCTGGAGCCTAGCCCGGGACGCCACCCCCCTCCACGTCACGCGCCATGGCCCGCGCTCCCGGAGGCGGGCTGGAGCTTCTACGATCGCGGCGATCCCCCGAACGCGCCGCTCAGGACGCGCTCGATGCGCGCGTAGTCGCGGCGCACCTCGACGTCCACGAAGCCCGCGCGCGCGAAGAGCTCGGCGACGACCGGGGCTTGCCCCGCCCCCACCTCGACCGCGAGCACCCCGCCGGACACGAGGTGCGCTCCGGCGCCCTCGACGATCCGGCGCAGCACGGCGAGCCCGTCGGCGCCGCCCTCGAGCGCGAGGCGCGGCTCGAAGTCGCGCACGTCGGGCATCAGATCGACGACCTCGCCCGCGGCGATGTACGGCGGGTTCGACACGACGACGTCGAAGCGCGCGCCGGCCGGGACGGCGGCGAACAGATCCCCCTGCCGCAGCGCGAGGCGGTGGGCCCCGAGGCGCAGCGCGTTGTCGCGCGCGACGGCGAGCGCGCCCTCGCTCACGTCCGTCGCCCACACCGACGCGGTCGGGCGCTCGCGCGCGAGCGTGATCGCCACGCAGCCGCTCCCGGTGCACAGGTCGAGCGCGCGCATCGAGAGCGAGACCGCGCGCGTCCGCTCCAGCGCGACCTCGACGAGCGTCTCGGTGTCGGGCCGGGGCACGAGCACGCGCGCGTCCACGCGGAACGGGCGCCCGTAGAACTCGCGATCGCCCAGGATGTACGCGACCGGCTCGCGGGCGCGCCGCCGCTTGACCATCTCGCGGAAGCCGGCGAGCTCCTCGGCCGACAGGGGCCTGCGCGCGTCGAGGATGAGCTGGATGCGCGGCGTCCCGAGCGCGCGCGCGAGGAGCACCTCCGCGTCGAGGCGGGGGCTCTCGATGCCCCGACCACGGAAGTCGTCCGCCGCCCAGCGGACCACCTCCTCGATCGTCCAGCGCCTCGCCTCCTGGGTCAAAGGTCACGCCGCTCCTAGCCGCGCGCGCGCGTCGAGGACGACCTGCTCGACCTCGGCGCGGATCGCGTCGCGCCGCTCGGGGGTCGTCGCCTCGAAGCGCATCACCAGCACCGGCCCGGTGTTGGACGCCCGCACCAGGCCCCACGCCGGCTCGCGCTCGGTGCCGAACGAGACGCGCGCGCCGTCGATGTCGACGACCGACTTGCCCGAGGCGACGTAGTGGCGCAGGACGGCGGCGACGACCTCGAACTTGATCGCGTCGGGGCAGTCGACGCGCAGCTCCGGCGTCGCGAACGTTCGCGGCACGTCGGAGAGCATCTCCGAGAGCGAGCGCCCGTCGCAGGTGAGGAGCTCGAGCAGGCGCAGCGACGCGTAGATCGCGTCGTCGTAGCCGAGGTACCGGTCGGCGAAGAACAGGTGCCCGCTCATCTCGCCGGCGAGCAGGGCGTGCTCCTCCTTCATCTTGGTCTTGATGAGCGAGTGCCCCGTCTTCCACAGGATGGGGCGGCCGCCGTGTCGCGCGATGTCGTCGTAGAGCGTCTGCGAGCACTTCACCTCGCCGAGGATGGCGGCGCCGGGACGCTCGGCGAGCAGGCCGCGCGCGAACAGCAGCAGGAGCTTGTCGCCCCAGATGATCTCGCCGCTGGCGTCGACGGCCCCGAGGCGGTCGGCGTCGCCGTCGTAGGCGAGCCCGACGCGGGCGCCCGTCTCGCGGACGCGTCGGACGAGGGCGTCGAGGTTCGCGGGGACGGTCGGATCGGGGTGGTGGTTGGGGAACCGGCCGTCCATCTCGCAGAAGAGCGGATCGGGCGACAGGCCCAGCTTGCGCATGCACGCGAGGCCCATCGGGCCGCCCGACCCGTTGCCGGCGTCGAGGACGAACCTGAGATCGGTCGTGGCGAGCTTGATGCCCGAGGTGACCATCTCGACGTAGCGGTCGTGCATGTCGACGTGCGACACCGTGCCGCGCGCGGGGCGTGTCGCGAACCGCTCCTGCTCGATCACCCGGCGCAGCTCCTGGATGTCGGGGCCGAAGAAGCTGGCCTTGCCGCGCATCAGCTTGAAGCCGTTCTCGTCGCCCGGGTTGTGGCTCCCGGTGATCATCACGCCCCCGTCGGCCTCGAGCGCGTGCACCGACGCATAAAGCATCGGCGTGGGGCCGACGCCGATCTCGACGACGTCGGCGCCGCCCGCCGTCAGGCCGTCGACGAGCGCCGCGAACAGCCGGTCGCTCGAGAGGCGGCAGTCGCGCCCGACGGCGACCCGCAGCCCGCGCGTCGCCGCGCCGAGGACGGTGGCGAAGCCGCGACCGATGCCGCGGGCCACGTCGTCGCCCAGGTCACGGTCGGCGACGCCCCGGATGTCGTACTCGCGAAATGCGTGGGTGGGGACCAGCATGAGGGGAGCCAAGATGGCGCCCGGGCCGCGCGCGCGCAAGTCCTCCCGACGGTGCTAGATTCGCGCCGCCTTGGACTCGCTTCCCCCGACTCCCCCGGCGGCGTACGCGGCCGCGCCGGGTGACATCTACCCGCGCGGCGGGCGCGAAGAGGAGCTGTGCGCGCGCGCGTCGCGCACCGACTGGCTGTACCTCGGGGGCCTGCTCCTGCTCGACGTCGGGTCCATCTGGTACGACACCCTCTCGAGCGTCCAGACGGCCGACTCGGCCGCGCTGCGCTTCTCGCAGCCGGTCGCGCTCGGCCTCACGTGGGGCGCGACGCTCGGCGGCGGGTGGCTCGCGATGCCCAAGTGCGATCCGCACTGGGTCGGCGAGGCGCCGCGCGAGGGCGACGTGCACGCGAACTGGCCGCTCGCGCTCGGCATCGCGCTGGTGGCCGGGGCCACCGCGCCCATCATCGGCGGCGTCGTCGTCAGCACGCAGCCCGAGCAGTGGTCGACGATCGAGCGCTCGATGCACGTGGTCGTCACGGGCGTGGCGGCCTTCGGCGGGGCGCTGCTGCCGTACCTGCTGCCCCCCACGACCTGGTCGGCCGCGAAGGATCTCGAGAAGCTCCGCCTCGGCACCGACGGGCGCGGCGGCTACTGGGCCGGCTTCTCGACGGCGTTCTGACGCAAAGCCTTCAGCTCGCCACGCAAACGCTGCGCTCGCCTCTGCCGCTTTTCACTCGCACCGCATGCGCCCCGGCGGCGAGACGCCCAAGAGGCGATTTCGTGCGTTGACCTTCCCCGAACGCGGCAGGAGGGTTGGAGCGTGGAGCGGGTGCTCCACGAGGGAAAGGGGGTCACGATGGAAGCAGAGTCACTCGAAGCAATCGAGCTGTGCCGGCGTGTGATCACGAACCCCGCACACCAGAGAAACCCGCACTGGGGCGAGGAGTACATCGCGCATCGCATCGCCGAGCACCCCGAGATCGAACCGGTGGTGTCCCGCCTCCGCCGCGAGAGCGGGCCGCACCTCCCGCACTTCTGAGGTCTTCCGAGTCTTCGAGCGCCGTCAGGCGGGCTTGAGGAATCGGGCGAGGATCTTCTTTTCTCCCCAGCCGGGGAAGAACGCCACGACCGCAGGCTCGCCGACGCTCGCCACGCTGAGGACCTGGCCCTCGCCGAAGCGATCGTGCCGGACGCGTGCGCCGCGGCGCAGGCGCATCTCGGACACGTCGTCGGCGCGGTCGTCGAAGAACTCGTGATCCACGAAGCGCTCGCCCGGATCCGCGGGCGCAGGCGAGGGGGTGCGGGCCACGGCCTGCGGGTGCCGCCACGGGCGCGTGCCCGGCGCCGCGTCGACCTCGCGGTCGACGAAGCGCGGCGGCCGCGCCTCGCCCGCCATCGAGCGCGTCGCGGCGTGCTCGAACGAGCCCGGGGGCATCTCGCCGAGGAACCGGCTCGGCCGGTTCCAGCGCGTCGTGCCGAAGATCTGGCGCATCTGCGTGTGCGTCATCACCAGCTCGCGCCGCGCGCGCGTGATGGCCACGTACGCCAGGCGCCGCTCCTCCTCGAGCTCGTCGCGCTCGCCGGGATCGACGCCCTTGTACGGGAACATCTCCTCTTCCATCCCGGTGAGCACCACGCGCTCGAACTCGAGCCCCTTGGCCCCATGCACGGTCATCAGCGTGACCTTGCCGCCCTCCTGCATCGTGTCGACGTCGTTCACGAGCGTCACGCGCTCGAGGAACCCCGCGAGCGACGCCGCCTCGCCCGCGGCCTCGGCCTCGGCCTCGTAGTCTCGCACCGAGCCCACGAGCTCGCCCAGGTTCTCGAGGCGTGCGTCGGCCTCGGCGTCGTCCTCCTTCTCGAGGGAGGCGAGGTACCCGGTCTGCTCGAGCACCGCCGACAGGAGCTCGCTCGGCGTCTGGCGCGGCGCCTGGGCCGCCAGCGCCGAGAGCAGCTCGCGGAACGCCATGAGCTTCTTCTTCGCCGCGGCGCCTAGGTCGCCCACGGCGTCGACGCGCTCGATGGCCCCGAGCAGCGTCGTGCCGTTCGCCGTCGCCCACGCCGTCAGGCGCTCGACCGTGGTCTGCCCGATGCCGCGGGCCGGCACGTTCACGATGCGCGCGAGA
Organism: Myxococcales bacterium; assembly: GCA_021778125.1. Taxonomy (GTDB): domain Bacteria; phylum Myxococcota_A; class Polyangia; order Polyangiales; family Polyangiaceae; genus Palsa-1150. The sequence goes on along the minus strand of JAJYCT010000272.1, from coordinate 2,914 downwards.
TCGACGTCGCTCGCCGGGTTCACGAGCACGCGCAGGTACGCGAGCGCGTCCTTGACCTCGGCGCGCTCGTAGAACTTCGTGCCGCCGACGATCTGGTAGGGCACGTTGGCCGCGCGCAGCCCCTCCTCGAGCACGCGCGACTGGGCGTGGATGCGGTAGAAGACGGCCATCTCGCGCAGGTCGACGCCCTCGGCGCGCCCGCGCTGGACCGCGTCGACCACGAAGGCCGCCTCGTCGCGCTCGTCGCGCGCGGCCACGACGCGGATGGGGGCCCCGTCGTCGTTCGCGGTCCACAGCTCCTTGGGCTCGCGCTCGCTCGAGCGCGCGATGACGCCGAGCGCCGCCGCGACGATGCGCTTGCTCGACCGGTAGTTCTGCTCGAGCTTCACGACCTCGGCGCCCGGGTAGTCGCGCCGGAAGCCGCGGATGTTGCGGACGTCGGCGCCGCGCCAGCGGTAGATGCTCTGGTCGTCGTCTCCGACGACGCACAGGTTGCCGTGGTCGCGCACCAGGTTGCGCAGGAAGCGGTACTGCGTGGCGTTGGTGTCCTGGAACTCGTCGACGAGCACGTAGTCGAAGCGCCGGCGGATGCGGTCGCCCTCGGCCGTCTTCTCGAGCAGGCGCGCCACGAGCAGGATGAGGTCCTCGAAGTCGACCGCCTTGGCCGCGCGCAGGCGCTCCTCGTAGGCGCGGAAGACCTTGAGCGCGACGTCGTCGACGTACGAGTGCGCCGCCGCCTCGTCGGGGCCGCGCCCCTCCTGCTTGTGCTTGTGGATCGCCGAGAGCACCGCGCGCGCCGGCCACCTGCGCTCGTCGAGGTCGAGGTCGCGCAGGGCGCGCGTGACGACGGCCTTCTGGTCGGCCGCGTCGTAGATGACGAAGTTCTGCGGCACCCCCACGGCCTCGCCGTGCGCGCGCAGCAGCTTGGCGCACGTCGCGTGGAACGTCCCCACCCAGAGCGCGCGCGCCACTTCGAGGCCGCAGAGCTTCTCGAGGCGCGCGCGCATCTCGCCCGCCGCCTTGTTCGTGAAGGTGACCGCCAGGATGCGCCACGGCGGCACGCGCGCGCACGCGACCAGGTTCGCGATGCGGTAGGTGATGACGCGCGTCTTGCCGCTGCCGGCCCCGGCGAAGACGAGCAGCGGCCCCTGCGTGTGCGCGACCGCGGCCGCCTGGGGCTCGTTGAGCGAGTCGTCGTGCATCGCCCGGGGGAAGCTAGTTCCGGCGGGAGGATTGCGCGAGCCTCAATGTGGCACAATCAGGCATCCGGATGCGTCGCCTGCTCCTTCCGCCCGTCGCCGCGGTCGCGCTGGCGCTGTCGTCGGCGTGCAGCTCGCCATCGGGGTCCCCGGCGGCGCCGGCGCCGCCGGGGGCGCAGCGAACCGCGCCCGCCGCGGTGCACGTCGTCGGCGGCGCGTTCCGCGACGGCACGGGGCGGCAGCTGCTCTTCCGCGGCTACAACGCGAAGGTCACGACGCTCTTCGACGTGACGTTCGACGACGGGCGCACCCCCGAGGAGACGTTCCCCGACCTCAGCGAGGCCGAGGCCGCGCGCGTCGAGCAGCTCGGCTGGAACGTCCTGCGCATCCCGGTGAGCTGGAGCGGCCTCGAGCCGCACCCCCGGCAGTACGCGCAGGCCTTCCTCGACAAGCTCGACACCGTGCTCGCCAAGGCCGCGGCGCACCACTTCTACGTCGTCGTGGACCTGCACCAGGACGGCTACAGCAAGGAGATCGGCGAGGACGGCGAGCCCCTCTGGGCGATCGTGCCGCCGCCGACGATGCTGCAGCAGGGGCCCTACAGCGACGCCCGGCGCCTGGACCCGCAGGTGCTGCAGGCGGGCTACAGCTTCTTCGCCAACGCCAGCGCGACCGACGGCCGGCCGCTGCAGGACGCGTACGTCGCCGCGGCGCAGCAGATCGTGCGGCACGTCGTCGGCAACCCCGTCGTCCTCGGCTACGAGGCGTTCAACGAGCCGGTCCTGCTGCACGTCGCCGAGCTCGACGCGTTCCACGCCGCGTTCGCCGAGGCCGTGCACGCGGTCGACGCCGACGCGCCGGTGCTCTTCGAGCCGGTCGCCACGCGCAACCAGTTCGACGCGTCGCGCGTGCCCACGGCGCCGTGGTCGCACGGGCCGGGGGCCTATGCCGTGCACATCTACACGTGCTGGTTCTCGAGCTGCACCCCGGCGAGCTGGACCACCGAGGACCCCTCGGCGCTGGCGCCGAGCATGCAGCACGCGGAGCTCGAGCGCGCCGGCTGGGGCACGCCGCTGTTTGTCACCGAGTTCGGCTGCGACCAGACGCTCGCGCAGGGCCCGGCGTGGATGAGCGCCGAGCTCGATCTGCAGGACAGGTACCTGGCGTCGAGCACGGCGTGGGAGCTCTCCGGCCTGGGCGCGTGGGGCTTCCACGACGACGCCGGCAACGAGCGGCCCGCGACGACGCACGTGATGGCGCGCTCGTTCCCGCGCGCCGTGGCCGGGACGCTCCTGTCGATCGAGCGGCCCCGGCCCGGCGACATGATCGTCAAGTACCAGGCGACCGCGGCGACCCGCGGGCTGCCGCACGAGGTGTCGCTCTCGGCCGACTACGTCACGAGCCCGAGCATCCTGTGCGACGGGGCGCCCGTCGCGTTCACGCCGGCGACGGGGCGCGCGACGTTCACGTGCCCCGTCGCGGACGAGGGCGTGCACACGTTCGAGGTCGTGGGGACGCCGGCAGGGTGAGCGCGTGGCTGCGGCGTTGATCCTGATCGTCCTGGTCGTGGCCCCCCAGGCCGAGATCCCGACCGACGCGGTGGCGGCGGCGGTCGACGAGGCCCTTGCGCACCCGGGGGCCGCGGTCGCGCGCCGCATCGCCCGGCTGCCGCCCGACGAGAGCGCCGTCGCCGACGCGCGCGCGGAGGGCGAGAT
>JAJYCT010000271.1 GCA_021778125.1 Myxococcales bacterium | reverse complement strand
TCGGCTCCAGCGCGCGCTCCATCAGGGCACGCGCCATCACCGCCACCGGATGAGCCCTCGCGAACTTCTCGAACACGCTGGAGAGAACCATCCCTCGCTCTTGCACCAGCCTCGATCAGATGGATAGTGCCTCGCGCCCCGTCGCTCCAAGATCGATCTCACACAGTGAGACATGGAGCTGATGGACCCACGCCGCAGGCACCTTGAAAGGGCTGGACCAGATCCTCATCGACCTTGAACTCGACGGTCACGGCCCAGTCCTCGTTGCCGACCGTCGGGACGATCTTGGCGTCTATGATCTGGAGGTCGTCGAAGAGGGTTCCGTCGCGAAGGGCAGCAGACCGCGATGGACTCATGGACTCTTTGTGGGCCGCGCCGTTGTGGCCCCGTGGAGGGGCTCCGCATCCACAGCATGCAGCACGGGGCCAGGCAGTTCCGCCTCGGAGGAATGCTGCTCGGCGCGCCGAGTTCGGGGCAACGCCGTGGGCGTACGTCAGCCTCGGGATCGGCTTCTGACCGCTTCCGCGCTCCTCGTGTGCTTGCTCTGACTTGCAGGCCTAGAGCTTGTCCGCTTGCGTGCGAGCCAAGCCTGTACGGACCTGTACGTGGTGAGCCCAAGGTCCCGAACGACACGGTCGTGGTCGCGCTCGGGCTCCATGGCCCGGCTGACCAGATCGGCGAACGACTCCGGCGTGCTCGTGCTCTCGTCGGACATGGTTCCGTAACCCGCAGGAGAGTGCCGTCATTCCCGCTGCGCCTGAACGCCACGGCGGTCGCCGGTCATGGTAGATGCGTGCCCCATGGACGAGACCGTCGCCGCCGCGCTCGCTCAGTCGGAGGGCTCCTTGCCGTCCCTCGTCATCGTCCGCGATGGCGAAGGCAAGGTCGTCGCGCTGTCGGGCAACGTGCAGGTGCACGTCGGCGAGGGCCGCCAGACGCTTGCGCTGCGCCCGGTGCGAGAGCTGTTCAGCGGGGATCGCAGAGCGCCGGACCTCTCTCGGGGACCGACGCCCGAACTCGAGCCCTTCTTCATGCTCCTCGAGTACACGGTCGTGCGGTTCTGCTCGGCCGATGGGCGCGACCAGACCGACCAGGACATGGAGGGCATTTTCGCCTCGCTGCGGCGGCGTCCGGACGGCGAGGGCGGCAGGATGCACGGCTACCTCAGGGCCGCGGCTCGCCTCTACCTGTCGGTCCGAGACGTGAGCCAGGCGGAGTACGAGGCGGTCTTCAGCCGGCTCGCGAAGTCCGCGCGGACCTTCTCGGCGCCCCCGATCAGCCGAAACTACCTGGCGACCCTGCGGCAGACGTTCGCGGCCATGGCCTCCCGATGACCGCTCCGCAGTCGACCTCCGCATCTTCGACTCGTCGAGGACAAGCCCCCGCTGCGCGGTCGGCCCAGACCGCCAGTGCCCTCTCGTACACCAACCGTCACGGCGAGCCCTACTACCTGCATCATCCAGGCGCGCGGAGCCCTGAGCCCCCACCTCGCCGCCAGGGCCTCAGGGATGGCCACCGGACACGCCCGGAGGCCGGCGGTTCATCTCACCTCCGCGATCGACAGCCAGCGCCCCTCGGCGCTCGGCACGAACGACCGCGCCCGCGCGCTCGTGACGGCGACCTGGTCCTCGACCCAGAGCGGGACCCAGTGCATCTCTTCGCGCTCGCGCGCCTCGAGTCGCGCGTAGACGGCGCGGCGGGCCGCGGGGTCGCGCAGGCGGTCGCCGTCGTCGAGCAGCGCGTCGAGCGCGGCGTCGTGCACGCGCCCGCGGTTGCCCCCCGAGGGCGGCACGAAGGCCGAGTGCAGGAAGTGGCGCAGGACGTTGGGCTCGGTCATCTCGGGGAGCTGCAGGATCGCGAGGTCGAAGTCGCCGCCGTCGAGGCGCGCGATCATCGTCCCGAGCTCGAGGGTCACGACGTCGACCGCGACGCCGACGTCGCCGAGCTCCTGCCCCAGCACGCGCGCGACGTCGCCGCGCAGGCGCTCGGTCGACGTGAGCAGCGTCACGCGCAGCCCCGCGGCGCCCGCCTCGGCCAGCAGCGCGCGCGCGGCGCCGGGATCGAACGGGAAGGGGGGAGCGTCGGCGTGCGCCCAGTGCGCCGGGGCGATGAGGCCCGAGGCGGGCTGCGCGCGGCCGTCGAAGAGCGTCCGGCAGAGCAGCGCGCGGTCGACCGCGAGCGACAGGGCGCGGCGCACGCGCGCGTCGGCGAGCGCGCCGTGCTCCTCGTGGACGACGGCGTACGTGAGGTTGGACGCGGGGCGCGACGCCACGGCGAGCCCCGGCTCGGCGGCGAGCGCGGGCAGCAGCGTGGGGGACACGAGGTTGACCGCGACGTCGGCCCGGCCCGCCTCGAGGCGCAGGGCGCGCGCGTTCTCGTCGTGCACCGTGCGCACGAGCAGCGCGTGCGCCGGGCGGGGCAGCGCGCCGCCGTCGGCCGGCTCGAGGCGCAGGTCGCCGCGGGTCGCGCGCGCCACGACGTAGGGGCCCAGGCCGTCGAGGGAGCCATCGGGCGCCGGTGGCGCATCGGCCTGGTCCGCGCGCAGCACCGGCAGCTCCAGGTCCGTCAGCAGCGTCGCGTGCGGGCGGCCGAGGCGGAGGACGACGACGCGGTCGCCCTCGGCGTGGGCCTCGGCGATGGCCTCGACGATGCGCGCGTGGCGCGAGGCGACGCGCGGCGAGGCGAAGGCCCGGAGCGTGGCGACGACGTCGGCGGCGCGCAGCGGCGCGCCCGAATGGAAGCGAACGCCCGGGCGGAGCGTCACCTCCAGCGTGAGGTCGTCGCGCCACCGCCAGGAGTCCGCCGCGTACGGGCGCGGCTCGAGGGTGTCGGCGTCGAGGCGCACGAGCCCCGCGTACACGAGGCGCGTGACGCGCATCCCCACCGGGTCGGTCGTGTACCGCGGGTCGAGCGTCTCGGCGTCGGTGCCGACCAGGAGCTCGAGCGGCCGGCTCGCGTCGGCCTCGTGCCGGGCGCAGCCGGCCGCGAGCGACGCGCACAATGCGAGCGCGCCGAGCCGTCGCGGGGCTAGGCGGACGGCGCGCGCCGGGATAAACGGGTCTCCCATGAGGCGCGTGATCCTGGCCCTGACCGCGGCGGCGCTCCTGGTGGCGCCCGACGTGCGGCCCGATCCCCCTCCGCCCTCGGGGGCGCTCGCGCCGGACCCCCCCCCGGCGCCTGCCGATCGCGTGCCGGAGCTCGACGCCGCCGCGCGCGCGATGGCGTCGGACCGCGCGCTCGACGGCGCGCAGGTGGGCATCGCGGTGCTCGACGTCGACTCGGGGCGGCTGCTTGCGGCGGTCAACGAGCACCTCGCGCTGAACCCTGCGTCCAACGCGAAGCTATACACGGCCGCCGCCGCCCTCGCGACGCTCCACGGCGAGCACCGCTACGAGACGACGCTCACCGGCCGCCTCGACGGCGACGCGGTCGGCGGCCCGATCGCCATCCGCGGCTACGGCGATCCCTCCCTCACCACGGCCGACCTGTGGGACATGGTGCAGGACCTCAAGGGCTTCGGCGTCAAGCGCGTCGACGGCGACGTCGTGGTCGACCAGCGCTTCTACGACGAGCAGACGACGCCTCCCGCCTTCGAGCAGCAGCCCAACGAGTGGGCGGCGTTCCGGGCGCCCGTCAGCGCCGTGGCCCTCGACGAGAACTGCGTGACCCTGACGGTGCGCCCCTCGTCGCCGGGCTCGCCCGCGCGCGTCGAGTTCGTGCCGCCCGGCTTCGTCGACGTCGACGGCGCCATCAAGACCGCCGAGGGCGGCGGCGCCGACACCGTGGAGCTCGCGCTCGCCGGTAACGGCTCGCGCATGAGCGCCCACCTGAGCGGGGCGGTCGCGGGCGACTCGCGCGTCGTTCGCTTCACGCGCCGCGCCGAGGATCCGCGCCTGCTCGCGGGCTACGCGCTCAAGGCGCTGCTCGATCGCGCCGACGTGAAGGTGTCGGGCGAGGTGAAGCTCGGCAGCGCGCGCGGTCACACGCTCGCCAGGCACCTGTCGGCGCCGCTCTCGCAGCTGCTCTATGCGCTCGGCAAGCAGAGCGACAACTTCTACGCCGAGATGGTCTTCAAGACGCTCGGCGGCGAGGCCAAGGGGCGCCCGGCCCGGAGCGGCGACGCCGCCGAGGTCGTGACGAGCTTCCTCGGGCGCATCGGCGCGAGCGATCCGGGCGTCGTCATCAAGAACGGCTCGGGCCTGTTCGACGCCAACCGCGTGACGGCGTGGTCCACCGTCGAGCTATTGCGCTGGGCGTACCGCGATCCCGCCGTGCAGCCGGAGTACCTCGCGCAGCTCTCGGTCGGCGGCGCCGACGGCACGCTGCACCGGCGCTTCCGGCCCGAGCTGACCCGCCGGCGCGTGCGCGCCAAGACCGGCACGCTCGACGACGTCATCTCGCTCTCGGGCTACGTCCTGCGCGACGCGGGCCGCGGGCCCATCGCGTTCTCGGTGCTGTTCAACCACGTGGGCGGCAGGCAGGACGGCGCGCGGCACGCGGCCGACCGGCTCGTCGAGCTCGTGGCGCGGTGGGGGCAGCGCCGCTGAAATGACGACGGGCCCGACCCTCGCCGGCGATCGTCGCGGGCGAGAACCTTCAGGGCCATCAGGTGGCCGATCCGGGCGACGGGGACGACGAGCCCTGGCAGGATCTCGAGTGGATCGGCGGCGGCAGCGAGCTCTGCCTCGATGCCCGATGAGGCACACAGTACGTCGACGACCACTCCCCGGCCGTCCTCGCCGGGTGCGGCCAGAACGGGACCACGACGCGCCGGGGACAGCCGGCCTCCGTCGAGCCGACGGCGCCGATGGTATACGGCCCCGTGGTGCCGTAGCCGCCGTGAAGGTCGTGCCGCGCGGCGCCCTCCCCGGACGCTGCCGCGCGCGCTATCGCAGGATGCCGCCGGCCCCTGGGAGCCTCCGCAGCACGCTCCGAACGCACCCACCGACGCGATCACCCCGAGCTCACGGCCTCCTAGGCAGAAGTGACCGAGAGGCTCGTCCACCTTACACGTGCGCGAGGGGGTGCCCCGCAGTCGCACGAGCGCGTTCCGCAGCCTCGCGCGCAACGCCCGGGGTCCGCGCGGCCGTCCCCCACGGTCGCGGCCCCTACTCCCGCATGTGCTTGCGGATCTTCCCCAGCGCCTGCTCCTGCAGCTGCCGGATGCGCTCGCGCGACAGGTTGTACTTGTCGCCGATCTCCTTGAGCGTGAGCTCGTCCTCGTCGTCGAGGCCGAAGCGCCAGCGGATGATCCGCGACTCGATGGGCGTGAGCGTCGTCAGCAGGCGCCGGACCTCGGCGTTCCACTTCTGGTTGGCGAGCGAGTCGTACGGAGACAGCGCCCCCTCGTCCTGCAGGAAGTCGATGAACTTGCGGCCGTCCTCGTCGCCGACTGGGCGGTCGAGCGAGAAGGGCGTGTCGGCCCACGAGCCCTGGACCTTGTCGAGCTTCTCCTGCGGGATGCCCGTCTCGCGCTCCAGCTCCTGGAGCGTCGGCTCCCGCCCCGTGCGCGCGAGCACGGCCTGCGTCGCGCGCTGGATGCGGTTGTGCGTGTCGAGCATGTGCACGGGGATGCGCACCGCGCGGCCCTTGTCGGCGAGCGCGCGGCTGATGGCGTGGCGGATCCACCACGACGCGTACGTCGAGAAGCGGTAGCCGCGCGTGTGGTCGAACCGCTCGACGGCCTTCATCAGGCCGATGTTGCCCTCCTGGATCAGGTCGATGAGCGGGAGGCGCCCGCGGTTGTAGCGGCGCGCGATGCTCACGACGAGGCGCAGGTTGGCCTTCACGAACTTGTTCTTCACCCAGCGCGAGTGCGCCGCGGCGTCGCTGATCCGCTCGAGGCACCTGCGGTACGCCGGCGTCGGCGGGACGTAGGGCTTCGTGGCCCGCGGCGTCGCGGCGCTCTCCGAGGCCTCGTCGACGACCTCCCGCTGGCGGAGGTCGAGCGCCTCGTCGTGCTCGTCCTCGTCGGGCTCCTCGCCGACGGCGCGGACGATCTGCTCCGCGTGGGCGATCCAGAGCCGATCGCTGTCGGCGAGGCGGATCGCCTTCGCGAGCGCGTGGCACCAGTGGTGGTACTTCTTCTCCTGGGCGCGCGTCAGCTTGCCCTTCTGCTTCTGGAAGGCCTTGAGGAGCTTCTTGATCTCGCCGAGCTGCGGCAGATCGATCGCGTCCTCGCCCGTGGGGAGGTCCTTCTCGAGCGACGCGATCGCGTACTCGGCCGTGGGCAGGTAGTCGAGGATCGCCGTCCAGTGCCCGACCTCGGCGTCCTCGACGGCCACCGCGGTCACGAGCTCCTCCTCGGGCCCCATGACCGAGTGCGTCGCCATCTCGCGGAAGTAGCGCGCGAGCATCGAGTCGCCGCCGCCCTCCTCGATCTCCCGGTCCGACGGCTGGCGGGGCCGGGCGAGCGAGCTGACCTCGGCGGCCGCGGCCTCGGCGGCGGGCCCGTCGACCTCGAACTCGTCGTCGACGGTCTCGAGCTCGCCCGACGCCGCGCCCGGGGCGACCGGGCGCTCGCCCGCCCCCTCGAACTCGTCGTCGAGCGCCTCGGGCTCCTCGGGTGCAGCGGGCGGGGCGGACGTGGCGGCGGCGGCCGCGCTGGTCTTGCTCTTGCGCATGGGGGTTCCCTCGCTGCTCGGCGGGCGGCTCTTCCTTTGATTCTCCGCGCGACTCGTTTGGTTCAAGGATGCAGCTTCCGTTCCTCTCCCTCTCGGTACGCCTGCTACGGAGCGCACACCACGGCGCGTCTTTGAGCCCGAACGAGATGCGCGTGCTTGCGTCTTGCCCATCGGTCGAGATCGTTGGCGGGCGACGGGCCCCTGACTGTGCGATGGTCGCCGACGGCAGGAGCCGTCACCCGTGCGCCGAATACCTAGGATGATAAGCACGCCGCGGCCGTTCGCGCGGGGTGTCGTGCGCTCCTACCTCGCCAGACTGGGCCACGCGCTGCGCCGCCCGAGCAGGCTCGTGCCCTTCCTTCTGGCCGTCTCGATGCACGCGCTCGGCCACGCGCTCTTGGCGCTGGTGGCCGGGGGGATCGCCGTCGCCATGGCGCGCATGTGGGCCACGCACGGCGCCGGTGGAGGCGGGCAGGGGGCGCTCGCGGAGCGCGCGTTTCTTCTGTCCGCCCTTGGGCTTGCCGTGGTCGTCGCGAAGAACGCGGCGGGCGTGTACGCCACGTATGTTCAGGGCCTGCTCACGGGAGAAGTCGGCGCGTCGCTCCGACTCGAGCTGCTCGACGCCCTGCTGGCGCGCCATCGCTTGCGGCGACCGCGACTCGCCGATCAGGGGCCGGAGCCCCCGTCCGGCGGACGGTCGCCATCAGGCGACGTGGCCGCACTGACCGAGCGAGTCCACGACGTCGAGGTCGGGCTCGAGCAGGGGCTGCTCGGAGGCGTCCGCGCGATCGCCCAGCTCGCCCCGCTCGGCGTGGTGCTCGTCGTGCTCGCCCCGAGGATGGCCGCGGCGGCCGCCGCGCTCCTCGTCGCGTTCGGGGCCCTGCTCGGGCGTACGCGGGGGGGCTTCCAGAGGGCCACGTCGCGGGAGGCTCGCGGCCGAGCGCGGCTCCTCGAGGCCGCCGACGAGGCGGTGCGTCACGCGGACCTGTGGGTCACCTACGGCGCCGAGGCGAAGGCGCGGGCGCGCGTGCGTCAGCTCGGCGAGGCGCTGGCGGGGGGGGGAGCGAGGCTGCGCGCCCGCGCGGCGGCGCAGAGCGGCGCCAACGAGGTGCTCGGCGCCGCGGCCCTCGTG
>JAJYCT010000270.1 GCA_021778125.1 Myxococcales bacterium | reverse complement strand
TGGAGGGAACGTCGCCTTGATGCGGGCAGTCGCGGCCGGGATGAGCGACGTCGGGCTCCAGCGTGAGCACAACGAAGACTCGTTCGTCGTCCTGAACGAGTACGACCTGTTCGTGGTCGCCGACGGCATGGGCGGCCACCGGGCCGGCGACGTCGCATCGAAGATCGCCACCGAGACGATCTCCGAGTTCTTCCGGACGACGGCCAACGAGGACGTCACCTGGCCGTTCCACTTCGACACCAACCTCAGCGAGGAAGAAAACCGCCTGCTGACGGGCATCCGCGTCGCCAACCGCCAGATCTTCGAGCGGTCGACGCGCTCGCGCGAGTACCACGGCATGGGCACGACGGTCGTCGGCGCCATGTTCAGCCCGCGCAAGCGCCGGATGTACATCGGCCACGTGGGCGACTCGCGCTGCTACCGCGTCCGCGAAGGGCAGATCCAGCAGCTCACGCGCGACCACTCGCTCATCAACGACTACCTGCTCGCGATGCCCGACCTCACCGACGAGCAGAAGAGCGAGCTGCCCAAGAACGTCATCACGCGGGCGCTCGGCATGCAGGACCAGGTCGTCGTCGACCTGCAGCACGACGATCCGGCGCAGGGCGACGTCTACGTGCTCTGCTCGGACGGCCTCTCGGGCATGGTCAGCGACGACGACATCCGGACGATCGTCTCGGCCACGAAGGACATCCGCGACGCCTGCCGCAAGCTGATCCAGCGCGCCAACGAGCGCGGCGGCGAGGACAACATCACGGCCGTCCTCATCAAGATCGAAGAGGTCGAAGAGATCCGCACCGACGACGCGTCGAAGATCAAGGCCGGCCCGACCGAGCCGGCCCCCGCCCCCGCCGGGGAAGAGTCGCCTCCGTCCAGGACGGGCACCTGAGCGGCGGCGGCGTGGGCGCCGCGCCCTGCTGCCTTCCTTGACCGGACGACAGCGAGCGGGTAAGCCGCCTGCTTCCTCATGGTCAAGGCCATCTTCACCGTCCTGGGCGGCTTCTGCGTCTACCTGATGGCGACGCTGTCGTACGGCGGCATCGCGATCCTCATGGGGATCGAGAGCGCCTGCATCCCGCTCCCGAGTGAGCTCATCATGCCGTACGCCGGCGCGATGACCGACCCCGGCGTGGCCGCAGCCCTCGGCAGCACGTACGGCGTGCACCTGCCCGTCTTCAACCTCGTCCTCGCCGCCATCGCCGGCGCGCTCGGCTGCAACCTGGGCTCGGAGCTGGCCTACTGGGTGGGGGCCAAGGGCGGCCGCCCGGCCATCCTCAAGTACGGGCGCTACCTCCTCATTTCCAAGAAGGAGATCGACCTGGCCGACCGCTGGTTCGAGCGCCGCGGCGACGTCATCATCTTCGTCGGCCGCCTGCTGCCCGTCATCCGCACGTTCATCGCGTTCCCCGCGGGCGTGTCGCGCATGAACCGCACCAAGTTCCACCTCTACACGTTCGTCGGCTCGCTGCCCTGGTGCCTGATGCTCGCGTACGTCGGCCGGCGCCTCGGCGTCGAGCTGCTCGACGAGCACTCGCCGCTCAAGCACTGGATGCACCGCCTCGACGCGGTCATCGGCGTGGCCGTCATCGCCGCCGCCGGGTACTTCGTGTGGTCGCGCGTCAAGGTCTACAAGCAGTACAAGGCCGAGGGCCAGGCCTAGTCGACCTTCTTCACGCCCACGACGTAGTACTGGGTGTCCCCGAAGCAGCTGGACGGGACGCCGCGGTGCTCCTCGTACCGGAGCTCGACGCGGTGCCCGGCGAGGTCCTCGATCTGCTTGGACACGGCGTCGTCGGGGACCGTGAACAGGAACGTCTCGGCGGGCTGGCCCGGCAGGTTGACCAGCGACAGCTCGCCCTCGTTGGTCTTGCAGACCCAGCCCTTCTGCGAGAGCTTCTGCACGAAGCCGACGCGCTCGCCGCTCGAGTACGCGTAGTGGAGCGTGGCCTCCGTGTAGAGCACGCTGCCGACGACCGCGAGCAACGCGCCGCCGATGCCGATGCGCAGAAGCCACTTCTTCCCCGAGCCCTTGGCCTTCTCGACGTCCATCGCCAGAGAGCATCGGCGGCGCGGCGGCCCGGGTCAACCAGGACCGGCGTGGCCGTCGGCAGCCCGCCACAAACCGGGCTACATTCCCCCTCATGGCGCAGGAACTCTCGTCCCTCGGCCGCGGCCGCGGGCCCGCGGCGGAAACCACGTCCGAAGGCGAGTGGCCCGGCGAGCTCGGCGCGATTCGCGCCGCGGTCGACGCGTGGCGCAAGGGCACGCTGGCGAAGACCACGCAGAAGATGCCGCCGCGCAAGGAGCGCTTCACCACCTGGAGCGACCTCCCCCTGCCCGACGTGCTCACGCCGGCCGACGTGCCGCTCTCGTACGCCCGCGACCTCGGGATGCCCGGCGAGTACCCGTTCACGCGCGGCGTGCAGCCGACGATGTACCGCGGGCGCCTCTGGACGATGCGCATGTTCGCGGGCTTCGGCACGCCCGAGCAGACCAACGAGCGCTTCAAGTACCTGCTCGCCCAGGGGCAGACGGGCCTGTCGACCGCCTTCGATTTTCCGACCCTCATGGGCTACGACTCCGACAGCCCGCGCTCGCTCGGCGAGGTGGGAAAGTGCGGCGTCGCGGTCGACACGCTGCGCGACATGGAGGTCCTGTTCGCCGACATCCCGCTCGATCAGGTCACCACGTCGATGACGATCAACGGGCCGGCGATCGTCCTGCTCGCCTTCTACGTGGCGCTCGCCGACGAGCGCGGCATCCCGCGCGGCGCGATCGGCGGCACCGTGCAGAACGACTGCCTCAAGGAGTTCATCGCGCAGCACGCGTGGCTCGTGCCTCCGCGCCCGGCGATGCGCGTCGTCACCGACATGATCGAGTTCTGCTCGACCGAGGTGCCGCGCTGGAACACCGTGAGCATCAGCGGCTACCACATCCGCGAGGCCGGGGCGACGGCGGCCCAGGAGCTCGCGTTCACGATCGCCGACGGCATCGGCTACGTGCAGTCGTGCATCGAGCGCGGCCTCGACGTCGACGTCTTCGCGCCGCGCCTGTCGTTCTTCTTCGACGTCCACAACGACTTCTTCGAGGAGATCGCGAAGTTCCGCGCCGCGCGCCGCATCTGGGCGCGGATCATGAAGGAGCGCTTCGGCGCGAAGAAGGCCGAGAGCATGAAGCTCCGCACGCACGCGCAGACCGCGGGCGTGAGCCTGACCGCGCAGCAGCCGTACAACAACGTGGTGCGCGTGGCGCTGCAGGCGATGGCCGCGGTGCTCGGCGGCACGCAGTCCTTGCACACCAACTCGCTCGACGAGACGTACGCGCTGCCGACCGAGGACGCGGTGACGATCGCGCTGCGCACGCAGCAGATCGTGGCCGAGGAGAGCGGCGTCGCCGGGACGATCGATCCGCTGGGCGGGGCGTGGTTCGTCGAGGACCTGACCAACCGCATGGAGGCGGAGGCGACGCAGATCATCCGGCGCATCGACGAGATGGGCGGCGTGGTCGACGCGATCGAGAAGGGCTACCCGCAGCGCGAGATCGCGGCGAGCGCGTACCGCTTCCAGCGCCAGCTCGAGGCGGGCGAGCGCCTGATGGTGGGCGTCAACAAGTACGACGGCGCCGAGAAGGCGACGGACATCCCGCTGCTGCGCATCGACGACGAGGTGCAGCGCACGCAGGTGGACAACCTGCACCGCGTGAAGGCCGCGCGCGACGCGGCGCGCGTCAGGGCGTGCCTCGAGGGCGTGCGGGCCGCGGCGAAGGCGAAGCCCGGGACGGAGGGCGCGAACCTGATGCCGCCGATCATCGAGGCGGCCAAGGCGTACTGCACGCAGCAGGAGATCTGCGACGTGCTGCGCGAGGTGCTCGGGACGTATACCGATCCGGCGGAGTTCTAGGCGCGGGCGCGAGGCCCGTCCCGAACTCCGACTGGAACGACGGCCCCACGAGCGTGACCGGAGCGCCGCCGCCGGGAACGACGGCCGCGGCCAGAGTCGTCGCGGCGCCGCCGTCCACGGGCACCGACATCACCCAGCCACCGCCGACTCCCTCGGTCCAGTACACGCCGGTCGCGTCGACCGCGATCTCCGACGGTCTCTGCCTGCCCGACGCGAGCGAGGCAACCCGCCGGAGCCCCAACGCTCACTCCTCCTCCCCGAACATCACCCCCACGCGCAGCTCGATCGCGTCGAACGGCTCCGCCCGCACGGTCTGCCCCTTGGTCGCCTGGAGCACCACGAGGTACCCGGCGTCGGTCCACCGGTGCACCGTGAGCAGCTCGCGGTCCGGATCGACGATCCAGTAGTGCGGCACGCCGCAGCGCTGCAGCACCTGGAGCTTCGTCATCAGGTCGACGCGCGCGGTGGACGGCGAGAGGATCTCGCACACCCAGTCGGGCCGCACGCGCACCGGGCGGCCGCGCGGGCGCTCGGGCATGCGGTCGCGGCGCCAGCCGACCAGATCGGGGCGGTAGACCTCGTGGGTCTCGAGCTCGACGTCGACCTCGACGAGGATCCACCAGCCGCCGGGCAGACCGCCGCCCCCGCCGCTGCGACGGTGGAAGCCCCGGCGCAGCACCTCGCCGAGGCCGAGCTGCGCGCCGCCGTGCTCGCCCGCGGGCGCGGCCTTCTCGACGAGCGCCCCGTGGATCACCTCGAGCGCGCGGTCGCCGGGCTGCGCGAGGAGGTCGCCGGCCGTGGCGAGCTTGCGGGGCGGGACGGCGGCCATCGCAAGGAGGAGTATAGCCCTCGCCCGACGGTCGAGACCGGCCGGGGCGCGGCCTCCCACGCACGGGCGTACACCGAGCTCTCTCGGACACGCGCGTCCATCGCGTCCGCCCCCGCCCGGACGTCGCGGACACGCGCGTCCATCGCGTCCGCCCCCGCCCGGACGTCGCGGACACGCGCGTCCATCACGTCCGGCCCCGCCCGGACGTCCCGGACACGCGCCCGGGCGCGTCGGACACCCACCTCCGAGGACGCCGCGCGCGACTCCTCGCACCCGGCTCCCCCGTCCCTTCGGTGTACCCTCGCTCCCGATGCGGGCGTTCTTCGATCTCGTCGAGACCGGCCGGCTCTACCTGCACGCCTCCGAGCTCCGCGCGCTCGACGCCACGCTCCTGGCGGCCCTGCGCGCGTCCGGCATCGTCCGGGACGAGGATCCGGGCATGGTCGACGTGTCGGCGCCCGACCTCGCCCGGACGCTGCGCGTCCTCTACGGGGCCCTCGCGCGCGGGACCGCGCTTCCGCCGACGCTCGACGCGCGCCCCGTCGTCCTCGGCTGGATCCCCGAAGACGGGACCGAGCGCGAGCTCGTCCTGCTCGCGCAACCCTCGCACGGCCTCGCGCAGGCGCTGGCGCGACCCGGGCCCGCGCGCGTGCTCGTCCCGACGGCGCGGCCGCTCACTCCGGCCCTGCGCGCCCGGCACGCTCGGGGCTCGCGCGTGGAGGTCGAGGCGCTCGACGAGAGCCTGGTCGTCTTCCGCCGACGCCTTGCGCGCAAGGGCGGAGCCGCGCCGCGCCCGGGCGCACGCCCCGCCCCGACGCACGGGGCCCGGGGCTCGCGGGAACGAATCACGATCTCCACGGGCGGCGGCGGCGCGGCGACGCTCGGACTCCGCCCGCAGGCGGACGGAATCGTGAAGGCGGGCGCCGAGCACGCGTCCTGCCCCTTCCCCGGCGCGACGTCGTGGCGCGACGTGCGCATCTCGATCCTCGACCAGGGGCTCGTCCGCGTCGACGCCGGCAGTCGCTCGTTCCGGTGCACGCCCGGCGACCTCGGGATGGCGCACCCGCGCTCGCGCAGGCCGACGCTGGTGTGGGAGGCCCTGATCGAGCTGTGCGAGCACAAGGGCATCTTCAAGACGCGCCGGTTCGGCGAGGCCGTCGCGACGAAGAAGCTCGTCAGCCGCCTGCGCGCGAGGCTGCACGTCCTCTTCGGCATCGACCCGTCGCCCTTCTACCGTTACCGGAAGGGCACCGGCTGGGCCGCGCGCTTCTCGGCGCGCCCCGACCCCCCCGGCGAGGGCGACGACGACTTGCTGGAGAGGCTCGAACGCGACCGCAGGCGCAAGCGTCTCGGTGACAAGTCACAACGGCACTCGGTCCCGTAGCCCGACTTTTGTCCTACACGGCGCTTTTCCGCGCCGCCCTGTCTGCCTTGCGGGCCCGGCACGTCGCCGGGCGGCCGTCCGGGGGCGCGCCGCCAGCCACGTCGGTGACTTGTCACGATCTATGGGCGAGAGGGCAACGACGACGGGCACGGTGCCCGCCGCCGTACGGGCCTCTTCGTTCGTCCACTCGAACAGAAGGAATCTCTTCAATGTCAGGAACCAACAACGTCAAGGAGCTGGCCGCCGATCAGTCTCTCGCCGACGGCCTCGTCAAGCACGCCAGCGACATCCCGTCGCTGGTCCTCGGCACCCAGACGCTGAGCAACGCAGCGATGGTGCAGAGGGTCGAGAAGCGCATCGCCAATCGCAAGGCCGTCATCGCCGCCCGGGTGGCATGGCTCGCGGCGATCGCCACGGAGCGGGCGACACGTGCGGATGATCGTCAGTTCATCGACGATCTGAAGCAGACCCTCAGAGCGCGGTTCAGCACGGACCCCGCCGCGCTCGGGGACTTCGGCCTGGCGGCGCGCAAGCGCACGAAGGCCACCGCGAAGACGCAGGTCGCCGCCGCCGCGAAGGCCAAGGCGACCCGCGACGCTCGCGGGACCAAGGGGGCCAAGCAGGCGTCGGAGATCCACGGGAACGTGACGGGGGTGGCGATCACCCCGGTCACCGCGCCCGAGGCCGCGCCTGCGCCTGCGCTCGCGCCCGCGCCCGCGCCCGCGCCCACGCCCGCACCCGCGCCGAAGCAGTAGTCACGAGTGACGTCGCCGCGACCTCCTTCGCTTGATCGCCGGGCTCCCTCGCACGTTGCGCGGGGGGGCCCGGCTCCCAATGAGGGGTCTCGCGCTCCTCAGGCTCCGTCAACGAGCGCCGCCCCGACCTCCGTGCCCTGCCGCACGCAGTCGGGGATCCCGACGCCGTCGTACCCACCGCCCGCGACGCGCACGCCCGGCGCCACGCGCCCGAGCGCCTCGCGGATGCGGCGCATCTTCGCCAGGTGCCCCACGTGCATCTGCGCGCTCGCCTCGGGGAAGCGGAAGACGCGCGCGAGCACCGGCTCGGCGTCGAAGCCCATGAGCACCTTCTGCTCGCGGCGCGCGAGGGCGACGAGGGCGCCGTTGCTCTCGGCGAGCGCGGCGCCGGGAAAGAACGCGCGCAGCAGCACGTGCCCCTCGGGCGCGCGGCCGTCCCACTTGCTCGACACCCACGTGCCCGCGAGGATCGGCCGGCCCGCGGTGCGCGGGACGACGAAGCCGACGCCGTCGAGCGGGTGGCTCACGTCGGCGCGGCGGTAGCCGAGGAACACGGTGGCGGTCGAGCCGTACGCGATCGACGCGAGTTCCTCGGTGAGCGTCGCGTCGAGGTCGCCGAGCAGGCGCGCCGACGTCCTGCCGGGAACGGCCAGGACGATCCCGTCCGCCTCCAGCGTCTCGCCACCCTCGAGGCGCACGCGCCAGGCGTCGCCGGCGCGCTCGATCGCCAGGGCGCCGGTGCCGGGCCGCAGCGTCGCGCCGTCCCGCGTCAGGCGCTCGATGAGCGCCGAGGTCAGCTCGCCCACGCCGCCGCGCAGCGAGACGAACGCGCTGCCCTCGCCGTTGCCGCGCTTCGCGCCCGCGCCCGCGCCCGCGCCCGCCGCCCGCGCCCGCGCCTTGCGCGCCTCGAGCATCCCCTTCACCAGCGAGCCGTGCTTCTGCTCC
>JAJYCT010000269.1 GCA_021778125.1 Myxococcales bacterium | reverse complement strand
CGAGCGTCACGTGTTCCACCAGTACTGCCTGCGCGTGACGGGGGGGCGGCGCGACGCGCTGCGCGCGCACCTGCACGAGCGGGGCGTCGGGACCGAGGTGTACTACCCGCTGCCGATGCACCTGCAGGAGTGCTTCGCGGGGCTGGGCTACCGCCGGGGCGCCCTGCCGAACGCGGAGCGGCTCGCCGACGAGGCGCTCGCGATCCCGATCTTCCCGGAGCTGCGGGACGAGGAGCTCGAGCACGTCGTGGAGTGCGTGCGGGGGTTCTTCGGCTGAGGTCGAGAGGTGCGGCGCCTCCCCCCGCCGAACGCATTGCGCTTTCCGGGCCACGTCGCTAGCTACAGCCCATGCGTCTCGTCGCGTTCGGGGTGGGGTACGTGGGGTTGGTCACCGGCACCGGGCTCGCCGAGCTCGGGCACGACGTGCTGTGCGTCGACATCGATCCGGAGCGCGTGCGCGCGCTGCGCGACGGCGTCATCCCCATCTACGAGCCGGGCCTGGGCGACCTGGTGCGCCGGAACGGGCGCGCCGGTCGCCTGCGGTTCGACACCGAGGTCACGCCGCCGTTCGACGAGGCCGACGCCTACTTCCTCGCGGTCGGCACGCCCCCCGGTCCCGACGGCTCGGCCGACGTCAGCGCGGTGCACGCCGCGGCCGGGCAGGTCGCGAAGGTCGCCAGGCGGCCCGCCCTCGTGGTCGTCAAGAGCACCGTGCCCGTCGGCACGTGCGACGCGGTGCAGGCAGGCCTCGACGGCAAGGCCAAGGTCGCGCTCGAGGTCGTGTCCAACCCCGAGTTTCTCAAGGAGGGCACGGCGGTGCAGGACTTCTTCCGGCCCGATCGCGTCGTGCTCGGCGCGCGCGGCCAGCAGGCGCGCGACACGCTGCGCGCCCTCTACGCGCCGCTGCAGCTCTCCGGCGAGCGCGTCGTCGTCACCGATCCGCGCTCGAGCGAGCTCACGAAGTACGCCGCGAACACGATGCTCGCGATGCGCGTGTCGTTCATGAACGAGCTGTCGCGGTTGTGCCACGTGACGGGGGCCGACATCCACGCGGTCCGCCTGGGCATCGGCAGCGACACGCGCATCGGCAAGCGCTTCCTCTACGCCGGCCCGGGCTACGGCGGCTCGTGCTTCCCCAAGGACGTGCAGGCCCTCATCCACCTGGGCCGCGCCAACGGCGTGCCCATGCGCATGGCCGAGGCGACGCACCAGGCCAACGAGGAGCAAGCGCACTTCCTGGCCCGCCTGGTCGAGGAGTCGGTCGGCTCGCTGGCCGGCAAGACGGTGGCGCTCTGGGGTCTGGCCTTCAAGCCCGAGACCGACGACATCCGCGAGTCGCCCGCGCTCAAGCTCACCGACGTGCTGCTCGCCAGGGGCGCGAGCGTCACGGCGCACGACCCGGAGGCCGCGCGCAACTATCAGAAGGCCACGGCCGCCGCCGGCGCGCGCGTCAAGGTCTTCGATCGCGACTACGACGCGCTCGACGGCGCGCACGCCCTCGTGCTGCTGACCGAGTGGCGCAGCTACCTGGCGCCGAGCTTCGCCGAGATCCGCAAGCGCCTGCGCGACGCGGGCGACGGCAAGCCGCCGGTCGTGATCGACGCGCGCAACGTGTGGAAGCCCGCCGAGGTGACGCGCGCGGGCCTGCGCTACCAGGGCATCGGCGTGCACACTCCGGCCGCCGCGCCCGGGGAGCCCTGAGGGACGTCCGTGGCGCGCGTCGTCGTCACCGGGGGCGTGGGCTTCATCGGGTATCACCTGACGCGCGCGCTGCTCGCGCGCGGCGACGACGTCGTCGTGGTCGACGACTTCTCCGACGCCCCCTACCCCGCCGCTCGCAAGCGCCGCAACGAGGCCGACCTGGTGCGCGAGTTCCCCTCGCTGCGGGTCGTCCACGGCTGCGTCACCGATCGCGCCGCGCTCGAGCCGCTCTGCGCGGGCGCGACCCTCGTCGTGCACCTGGCCGCGCTGGCCGGCGTGCGGCCGTCGTTCGCGGCCCCGGCGCGCTATGCGCGCGTCAACGTGGAGGGGACCGCCACGGCGTTCGAGCTGGCGCGCGAGGCGGGCTGCACGCGCTTCGTCTTCGCGTCGAGCTCGTCGGTGTACGGCAACTCGACGCCTCTACCCGCGCACGAGGACGCCCCGGCGGTCCAGCCCGAGTCGCCGTACGCCGCGTCCAAGCGCGGCTCGGAGCTCATCGCGAGCTCGCTCTGCCGGCGCGCGCCGGAGACGACGTGCGCGGCGCTGCGCTTCTTCACGGTCTACGGCCCGCGGCAGCGCCCCGAGATGGCCATCACGCGGTTCGCGCGCGCGATCCTGGCGGGCAGGCCGATCACCGTCTTCGGCGATGGCTCGATGCGTCGCGACTTCACGCACGTCGACGACATCGTGCGCGGCGTCCTCGCCGCCGCAGAGCGCGCGCCCGCGGGCTTCCGGCCGTACAACCTCGGCTCCGGGTCGCCGGTCGACCTGCACACGCTGGTGAAGATGCTCGGCGAGGCTGCCGGGATCGCCCCGGTCGTCGAGCGCGCCCCGCAGCCGGTGGGCGACGTGGACGCGACGTTCGCCGACGTCGCGCGCGCGCGCGCCGAGCTCGGGTGGGAGCCGCGCGTGACGCTGCGCGAGGGGCTCGAGACGGTCGTGCGCTGGGTGCGGGACAACCCGTAGAACCACGGGGCGCGGCGGGCGGAGCGTTGCCTCAGCGCGGGCCGATCCCCAGGCGCGACTCGACAGCCGCCACGCGGGACTCGAGCGGCCCGAGCCGGCCGCGCTCCTCGCGGTGCTCGAAGTCGTGGCGGAGGCCGGTGACCTCGTCGCGCAGGGCCCGCAGGTCGGCGGTGTTCGTGAGGATGTCCTCCGAGTTTTTCCGGATGTCTTCCGAGTTTTTCCGGATGTCTTCCGAGTTCTTCCGGATGTCTTCCGAGTTTTTCCGGATGTCTTCCGAGTTTTTCCGGATGTCCTCCGAGTTTTTCCGGATGCCCGCGGAGTTCTCGCGAACGACCTCTTCGAGGACCGTGATCCGGTCCGACAGGCGCTGCTCCAGCGCAGCCATCTGGCTCTGCAGCTCGGTGCGCGAGCTCGTCACGGCCTCGAGGACGGTCGCGATCTGCGAGCCGAGCTGCTCGAGGAGCACGCTCTGGGCGCGGACGGCTTCGGCGGTGGAGGGGACCTTCGATCCGGAACGCGGTGGACGGCGGGGCATGGCTTCTTCCAGGGCTCCTATCAGGGGTACGACGCCGGCGCGACGGTCGGCGGCGACGGCCGGGAGAGCAAGGCAGCGGCCAGCCTCTGGACCCAGGGATTCCGCGATGTTGCGAGCGGCAGCGGCCGTTCCGGGACAGATCGCGTCCGGCCGGGGACAGGCGGGGCGCTCAGTGGTACGTCGCGGTGACCTGCACGCGCATCAGGCGGCCGCACTCGGCGGTGCCCAGGCTGCCGTAGCAGGTGTCCTCCACGCCGAAGTGCGTGGCGCGAGAGTGCAGCCCGCGCATCACCGAGCTCGTGAGATCGTGGCCACCGTCGCGGCAAGCGTGGTCCCCGCACGAGAGCCAGAACAGCGCCGGCGCCGTCTCGACGACGATGATGCGCGTGTGCTTCGGATCGCCGTTGGAGACCCCGCGGCTCTCGGTGACGTCGAGCCGCAGGGTGGCGAGCGACGGAACGCTGTCATGCAGCCGCGGAGCCTCCTCCTCGCGCCTGCGCCTCTCGGCGAAGCGCTGAGCTGCCTCCCCGCGGAGCCGACTGTTCATCATGCCTTCAACGTAACCATCCTCTGAGGCCCGCGTGCCCCTGTCGCCTCGTGACGCGAACGTGACGCCGGAGCCCCCGGCGGCGGGCCGACGCGCGGGCGCGGACGCGCCGTGCTAGCGTGCCGTCCCCCGGCGATGTCTACCCCGCTCCTCGGCTCGAACGACGGCGTGGGCTCGTACCTCGCGCAGATCGGCCGCATTCCCCTCCTCACGCGCGAGGGCGAGATCGAGATCGCCAAGCGCATCGAGCTCGGCGAGCTCGCCATCCTCGAGGCCATCGCGCGCTCCGAGGCGGGTCTGCACCTCGTGCGCGACCTCGCCGAGCGGCTGCGCTCGGGCGCCGTCCGGGCGCGCGACGTGACGGCGGGCGACGGCGGCGAGGATCCGGCGTGGGAGGAGAAGGAGCGCGACCGGCTCCTCGCGCTCACGGCGAAGGTCGCGCGCGTCGCGCGCGAGAAGGCCACCGACGGGCGCGGGGCGCGGGCCGTGCGGGCCGCCCGTCAGCGCCAGCAGGCCCGGATCACCGAGGCCCTCGTCGCGCTGCACCTCAACGCGCGGACCGTCGAGAAGATGGCGCACACGATCTCGGGCGAGGAGGCCAGCGTCGCGCACGCCACGCGCCTCGCCGCCTCCGCCCGCGCCGAGCTGGTGCGCGCGAACCTGCGCCTCGTCGTGTCGTTCGCCCGGCGCTACGCCAACCGCGGCCTGCCCCTGCTCGACCTCATCCAGGAGGGCAACATCGGGCTGATGCGCGCCGTCGAGAAGTTCGAGTACCGGCGCGGGTACAAGTTCAGCACCTACGCGACGTGGTGGATCCGCCAGTCGATCTCGCGCGCCATCGCCGACCAGGCGCACACGATCCGCACGCCGGTGCACATGTTCGACCTGGTCACGCGCGTGCGGCGCGCCACCCAGGCGTTCGTCCAGGAGTTCGGGCGCTCCCCGAGCATCGACGAGATCGCCAGCAAGCTCGAGGTCCGCCCGGCGCAGGTCGAGAGCGCGCTGTCCTGCATGCACGAGCCGAGGAGCCTCGACGCCCCGCTCGGCGGCGAGGGCGACGCGACCTTCGGCGACATCCTCGAGGACGCGCGCGCCGTCTCGCCCTACGAGGGCGCCGTGCACGCGGCGCTCGCCACGCAGACCGAGCGCCTGCTCGAGTCGC
Source organism: Myxococcales bacterium (assembly GCA_021778125.1). Taxonomy (GTDB): domain Bacteria; phylum Myxococcota_A; class Polyangia; order Polyangiales; family Polyangiaceae; genus Palsa-1150. The sequence continues at coordinate 2,946 of JAJYCT010000269.1, read as the reverse complement.
TGCCCGCGCGCGAGGCGAGCATCCTGCGGATGCGCTTCGGCCTCGAGGGCGACCAGGAGCACACGCTCGAGGAGGTCGGCACGCGCTTCGGCGTCACGCGCGAGCGCATCCGACAGATCGAGGCGAAGGCCCTCGCCCGCCTGCGGCGGCGCTCGCAAGGCCTCGAGTCGCTCGTCGACGATCCCGGCAGCGCCGACCGCTGACCGACCGGACCCACGCGCCGCGCGCGCTCAGGTCGCGCCCGGCGGCGGACGGTGCGCCAGATCGCCGCGCATACCCGACGTGATGCGCTCGCGGGCCCCCTCGTCGCGCACCGTGGCGGCGCGGAAGCGCAGGTCGCCGCGCGCCAGCAGCGGCGCGAGCGCCGGTCCCGCGGACGAGCCGGAGGCCGTCAGCGCGGCGACCCGCGTGCGCACGTTCGCGCAGGACTCGACCCACACGACCGCGTCGACCTCCCCGACCCGCCCGCGCGTGAGGACCAGGACGCCGGGCGCGGCCGGCGCGTGCGACGCGTGCTCCCGATCGAACGACCACTCGTCCGTCCACGAGGACTGCGACGCGTCGTCCCAGTGAGGGAAGGGCGCAGGATGATGGGCCGGCATGCCGAGCATCGCCCGCAGGAGGTCGAGCGCCGACACGACCCCGACGGCCAGGCCGGCGCCGTCGACCACGACCAGGAGGTGGGCGTCGGCCCGCGCGAGATGCCCTGCCGCGACCTCGAGGGCGGTCGAGCCCTCGACGCAGATCGCGGGGCGGGTCATCCGGTCCTCCGCGGTGCCGATGCCGTCGAGCACCGCCGTGGCCGTCACCATGCCGAGAGGACGCCGCCTCTCGTCCAGGACGGGCACGGCGCTGATCGCGAACGTTCTCAGCAGCTCGCGGACCGCAGGCACGGGCGTCTCCGGCGCGACGGCAAGGAGCTCGCGGTTCATGATTTCGGAGATGGTTCGGGGCATGGTGTCGTCAAGTTAACCACCCCGCGCCGACCGTACGTGCGAATCGGGAGTAGGCTCCTCCCGGCACCCCTATGAAGAAAGCGCAGGCGCGCCCGAAGCGACGGCGACCGGAAGAGTCGACGCGCGGCCCCTCCGCGCCCGAGTCCCCCTTCCCCGTCGTCGCCCTCGGCACCTCGGCCGGCGGGCTCGAGGCGCTCGAGGCGTTCCTCAAGCACGTGCCCGGGCGCAGCGGGATGGCCTTCGTCGTCGTGCAGCACCTGGACCCGACGCGCAAGGGCATGCTCGTGGAGCTCCTGCTGCGCGTCTCGCCCATCCCCGTCGTCCAGGTGGAGGACCGCACGCGCGTCCGGCCCGATCACGTCTACGTGATCCCGCCGAACAAGGACATGTCGATGGTGCACGGCGTCCTGCACCTGCTCGATCCGGTGGCCCCGAGGGGCCAGCGCCTGCCGATCGACTTCTTCTTCCGCTCGCTCGCCGACGATCTCGGCCCGCGGAGCGTCGGCGTGCTGCTCTCGGGCATGGGCTCCGACGGCACGCTCGGCCTGCGGGCGATCCGCGAGAAGGCCGGCAGCGTCTTCGTGCAGGAGCCCGCCTCGGCGAAGTTCGACGCCATGCCCCGGCACGCCATCGACGCCGGGGTCGTCGACGTGGTCGCGCCCGCCGAGCAGCTCCCCGACGAGATCGCCGAGTACCTGCGGCACGCGCCCCACATCACCCGGCCCGTCGTTCCCGAGCCGGACTCCGGGGCCCGGAGCTCGCTCGAGAAGGTCATCGGCCTGCTGCGGACGGCGACGGGACACGACTTCTCCCCGTACAAGCGAAACACGCTCTACCGCCGGATCGAGCGGCGCATGAGCCTGCACCAGCTCGACGACATGGCGCGCTACGTCCGCTACCTGCGCGAGAACCCCGAGGAGACGCGGCTCCTGTTCCGCGAGCTCCTCATCGGCGTCACCAGCTTCTTCCGCGATCCGCCTGCCTGGGAGCAGCTCAAGAGCGACGCGCTGCTCGCGCGGCTCGCGGCGTGCCCCAGGAACGCGGTCCTTCGGGCGTGGGTTTCGGCCTGCTCCACCGGCGAGGAGGCCTACTCGCTCGGCATCGTGTTCCGCGAGGCGCTCGAGGCGGCGGGCGCCGCGAGGAACGTCTCGCTGCAGATCTTCGCCACGGATCTCGACCCCGTCACCGTCGAGAAGGCTCGGCAGGGGGCGTACCCCGCCGGCATCGCCTCGGACGTCTCGGCCGAGCGCCTCAAGCGCTTCTTCGTCGAGGAAGGCCAGGGCTACCGGGTCCGCAAGGAGATCCGCGATCTGGTCGTCTTCGCCGCCCAGAACGTCCTGCAGGATCCGCCCTTCACGAAGCTCGACCTGCTGACGTGCCGCAACTTCCTCATCTACCTCAACGCCGACGTGCAGCAAAAGCTCATCCCGCTGTTTCACTACGCGCTCAAGCCGGGGGGCACGCTGTTCCTGGGCAGCGCCGAGACCATCGGCTCGTTCACGGACCTGTTCGCCCCGGTGAACGCCAAGGCCCGCCTCTACCGGCGACTCCCGGCGGTCGGGGGCGCGGCGCCGGAGGTCGACTTCCCGTCGGCCCCCCCCCCGCCCGGGCGGGGGGGGGAGGCCGAGACGAGCGCCGCGCCCGCGCCGGGCCGCGGGGGCAGCCCCACCAGCCTCCAGGCGCAGGTGGAGACGATCCTCCTGCGGCGCTTCACCCCGGCGGGCGTGCTCGTGACCGCGAAGGGCGACGTCCTCTACATCAGCGGACGCACCGACCGGTACCTCGAGGTGCCCGCCGGCAAGACCAACTGGAACGTGCTCGCGATGGCGCGCGAGGGACTGCGCAGCGCGCTCGGCGGCGCGCTCCCCACGGCCGTGCGCACGAAGCGACCCGTGAAGGTGGCGGGCGTCCGGGGGGGCCTCCACGGGGCCTCGCAGGCGGTCCAGGTGACCCTCGAGCCCCTCGACGAGCCCGCGGCGCTGCGCGGGAC
>JAJYCT010000268.1 GCA_021778125.1 Myxococcales bacterium | reverse complement strand
TTCCGATCTTTCGACGATCTCGGCGCAGAGGTCGGCACGAAGCACCGACTCCGCGTCCTCCATCGTCGGCTCGCGGCCCTCGAGCCGCTCGGAGAAGAACCACCCGGCGGCCCCGTGCACGGCCGAGCCGAGCACGAGACTCGTCGACCGATGCTCGGGCGTGGCGCCGGCGACGTACGTGAGGAAGTACCTCCTCGGGCACATGGCGTAGCTGACCAGCTGGGAGGCTGACGTCGCCGGCGGCAGATCATCCCGCGCCATTGGATGCTCCGTTGCCTGCCGCGCGCTTCAGGTTGTCGATCGCGCGCGAGGCATCGAGTCTCGTCGCATGTTCGAGCCGCTGGACCCCCAGGGCATCGAGCACGCGGTTCTTGGCGCCTTCGCCCTGGTGACCCTCGCCGTATGCGAGGCGGAAGAGGAGCTTTCGCTGGGAGTCCGACATGGCCTGGCCGCCGTTCGGACCGGCTTGCGTCGGCTCGGGATCGCGCCCACGCGCCCGCGGCGGCAAGTCCGCGCGGTCGCCCGGGGTCCGGGCGGTCGAGCGCGGCGCCGCCGACGTGCTCGACGTGCGCGCCGACTCGGGCGGGCGCTCCTTGGAGCCGCCCGCGGCCTTCACGAAGCGGATCGTGTCGGCGATCTCCTCGACGGCGGTGTGACCGACGCCGAGCGCGGCGCGGAGTGCGCGAGCGATGGCCCGCGTCTCGGCGACTCGCGGCAGCGACGACCGAAGGTGCGTCGGGACGTTGTCCGGGCTCGCGTCACCGATTCCGGTGAACGTGCCCTTCGAGACCGTGACGGTCGCCCGCACGATGACGGAATCGGGCGACGCGCTCACGATCTCGGTCGAGATCGCGGAGAGCTTCGCGGCGTGGGCCGCTTCGAGGAGCTTCCGGTAGGTGGTAGCGAGGCGCTCTTGCGTGACGTTGCCCTCGGCGTCGAGGATTTCGATCGAGACGAGAAGATCAGACGACATGGGACATCTCCGTGATGGGCTGGCGGAGGCGGCGGATCGCGCGCTCCGTCGGGGGAAGGACGGCGATCCGGCCGTGTGCGCGGTCGCGGGGCTGCCCCCAGACGAGCCACGCGTACTCGCAGTTGTCCGTCTTGCCGGCGACGAAGCTCGGCCGGTTGGGCAGGACGTAGACGTCGGGTGGCGTCGCGCGCAGCAGGCGCGCTCGCCGCTCCGAGCCGAGGAAGTCGAGCCGAAGCAGGAACGCGACCGTCCGCGCTTCGCGGAGCGCCTTCGCGAGGAAGGCTTCCGCCAAGCTGTATGGCGGGTTCGTGAGGACGATCACGAGCGGCCCTGGACCGAGGCGCCATGGGCACGAGAGCGCGTCAGCAACCTGGGTCGCCGCGCCCCGGGCTTCGAGCGCGGCGCGGCACTCGGGGCGTATCTCGACGGCACTCCACGTGACGTCCCCTCGGACGTCGCGCACGGCGGAGAGGATGGCTCCGTCGCCGGCGCAGGGCTCGCACCAGTGCCCTCCGGGCAGCTCGACCTGCTCGAGCAGGCGGTGCACGCACCACGCGGGCGTGGGGTAGACGTCGAGCGCGACGCGGACCTCGGACCGGGCAGTGGCGCTCATGGCGTGCTCCTGGCCTCGGCGGCCCGGGACAACGCCTCGCGCTCCTCGCAGTCCGGCAGGAGGCCGAGCTCCGAGAACGAGGCCGTAGCGTTGCCGCCCACGATCAGGTGATCGAGGAGCGGCACGCCGAGCGTCTCGCCCGCGAACGCGAGCCGGTTGGTCATCCTCAGGTCCTCTTCCGAAGGGCTTGGATCGCCCGACGGGTGGCAGTGCACGAGGACGAACGCGGCGGCAGCGACGCGGACGAGCGGCGTGAGCACGTCGCGCGGCGCGAACGCGGCGACGCTGCCTCCGCCCTTCGCAACGAGCACGACGGCCTTGACCCTGTGACGAAGCGTGAGAGCGACCGCGAGAACGACCTCGGTGTCGATCGTCCGGAGCCAGGTAGGCAACACGCCCCTGAGTTCGGACGGACAGCTCGCCACTGCAGGCGCGTCGTCGGTCGATGCGCGATGGAGTTCGCGCGCCGCGACAACGCGATGGGCGAGCACGTCGCTCACCTCGGCAGCGGACGCGATCTCGACGGCCGACAGGCGGCGAACGCCTTCGGCGCCCACGGCTGTGAGGACCTTGCTTGCGGCCTTCCGGCCGACGAGGCGCGAGAGCGGATCGTACAGGCGCGCCTCGGCGTCGAGCGGAAGGACGCCGCCCGGGGGCAGGAGTGCGATCGAGTCGAGTGGGTTTTGAAGGAACGAATGGAGGTTCACTGGACCTCGTCTTTCTGGTCCCCATGGACCGCTCGCTCGCCCTCCGTTCGGAGAGCCAGGCGGGCGGTCTGCGTGACCGAGCGGCTCAGCCCCAGGTGTCCACGACGACGGGACGGCTGCCTCCGATGCGCACGGCGGCGGTCCCGGGCCCGAGCGAGGTCAGGGTCGCCACGCCCAGCTCGTTGCCGAGCTCCGGGCGCAGCAGCTCGGCGTCCTCGCCTCCCAGGCGGAACGCGACGATGACGCCAACGTTGCCGAGGAGCCCTGCGCGTACGTCGGGGGGAAGGGCGGCGAGCGATTGGGTCGCCGCGACGACCGAGGCCCCAAACTTCCTGCCCTCCGCGAGGAGTTCCAGCAGGATGCTGGCCGGGAAGCTCGTGATCTCGTCGACGACGACGCGGACGGGCTTGCGGTCCTCGCGTGGGAGGTCGGCGCGGGCGAAGATCGCCGACTGCACCATGCCGAGGAGGAGACCCCCAAGCAGGCGGGCGGCGTCCTCGCCGATCTTCCCCTTGGAGAGGTTCGCAATGAGAAGCGCTCCGCGGGCGATGGCCTTGGCAACGTCGAGCCGCGGGCGGCCCTTGGTGAGGACTGCGCGCACGAGCGGGCTCGCGAGCACGGCCGACAGCTTGTTGGCGGGCGCCGTGATGGCCTCGGACGCGAACGCCTTCGACCAAGACGGGAGTTCCCTCCCAAAGAAGTCCACGACCTGGACATCCTTCACCTGCCGCAGCATCCGCTCACGGCATGTCTCGTCCACGAGCATCTTGGCGGCGTCGGCGATGGACCCGCCGCGCAGCTCGGCGGCACCCGCGAGGGCGTGGCGGAGCAGGTACTCCGTACGGTGGCCCCAGGCATTGTCCGGGAAGAGCTTGCGGATCGCGGCGAGCACGTTCGCGACGACCAAGGCGCGATCAGCAGGGTCGACGCCGCGCAGCGGGTTCACGCCGCGGCACGCGGGATCGGTTGGGTCCAGGAGCACCAGATCGTTCTTTCGGAACCGGGGGACGTCTCGGGCGACCTCCTTGGCCAGATCGCCGTGCGGATCGAGGAGCACCGCCGCGCGGTTCGTCCGTGCATCACGTTCGAGCAACGCCCGGAGGAGCATGGATTTCCCACCGCCCGTCTTGCCGACGACAAGCACGTGGGCCTCGGGTGGGACCCTGTCGAAGATCGGCGGAAGATGAACGCGTGGCATGGGAGAGGTGGAGACCTCCGGAGGTGCCCTCTCGCGAATCGGCTCCCGTCCGGAGAGCCCCGGGAGCGATCCATCCAGACGCCGCGGGCGAGAGGCAAAGAGCGGCCCCCGGCGCGGCACCAGAACCGCTCGGCGCGCGTGGTGGCGCGGCGAGGGGCGAGAGGGCGAAGACGCGATGTCAGAGCGTCGCGATCCCCGGGCATCGAAACAGCGTGGCTATTGCAGGGGCCGACGAGGCGGGCCGCCCTGCGCTGATGCCTGGGGATCGCGGCGCCCGACGCTACGCCGCCTCGACGAGCGGCACGTGCACCGGCTCGCCGGGTGCCGTCACGCGCGCGATGGGCTCGAGGAGCGTGGACGGCGAGGCGGCCCGGAAGCGGTCCTGGAGCGCGAAGAGGAAGAGGCCGCTGCGCCTGCCGTGCATGGCCCCGAGCGCGGCGTCGTGGAGGCGCGCGAGGCGCCGCTCGGTCGGCACGACCGTGACGATGCGGACCGCGCGGAGGCCGAGGTCTCTCTCGGGACCTCCGGAGGCCTTCCATGCGCCGTACGCGGCGTACTTCGCGGTCATGCGACGGACGGCGACGCTTCCCCGGTCCACTTCCACGAGCACTGCGACGTTGCCGCGCTCGCGACGGACGACGACGAGGAGATCGGGTTGGAGCCCGATGCGCTCGGCGCCCTTGGGGCCCCGGACGACGACGGAGGTCGCGAGCTTCTTGTCGTCGGCCTGGATGCCGGCGAGCGAGATGCGGCCCTCGCGCTCGAGGGCGAGGAAGGCGAGGACGACGGCGCCTTTGGCCACCTCATGCGCCCTTGTCGGGGGAGAGCGGCGGAGGCTTGCCGGGCGGATGCCCGAGGCGGGCTTGCCGCTCACCAAGGAGAGGCTGCGCGCGCCGGATGTCGTGAGGGCGAGGTAGGTCGTCTCGGTCGCCTTGACGGCATCGGTCACGACGCCCCCGCGGTGGACGATCCCCGTCGCCGCCCAGGTCTCGACGATGGGTTGCGCAAGCCCTTCGGGCGCAAACGCGGCGAGCAGATCCTGCTCGGGCGCGAAGCGGGCGAGATCGAGCGCGTGGAGCGCGGCGATGGCGTGACGCTCGAACTCCGGGGGAACGGTGAGCGGGGTGGCGTGGAATGGGGGCATAGGTTCGGGGAGGGATGGAGGCTTCGAGCAGGGCGCGGACGACGCGGCCGAGAAGGCGCAGCGTCGGGGGCGAAGGCGCGACGATGTCGACGCCCTGGTAGAGCAGGCTGAGGGATGTCGGCGGGATGGGACGATCGGGCAGGGTCACGACGGCCAGGCCAAAGCGGGCGGCCGACGCGTGGGCGACCCCGGCGATCGGCGGGCTCGCCGCGACCGCGGTCGGCTTCTCGCGGCGGATGAGCCGCAGGATGGCGAGCCGGGCGACGCGAGCGCTCTCGGTCCCGGTCCCGCGGAGGTCGTACGCGTCGGCGACGGCCCAGCGGAGCTCGTCGCCCGCGATCTCGACGCCGAGCAGGCGCGGATCACGACGGGGAGGGTGTCGGTGCATACGGTTGGGTGGACCGGGCTTGCCGGACCAGCGGCGCGACGAACGAGGTGAAGAGCGCGGCGCGCGAGCGACGGAGGCGATGGGCCGGGACGTTCAAGGCGCGATGCAGGGCGTCCAGGATCAGGTCCTCTTCGAGCGCCGCCGCGACCTGGCGGTACCAGGCGAGGCTGGCTGGATCGTCGAGATCGCGCGCGAGCCTGTCCGCGAGCGCGTTCGCCTCTCTCAACGGGGCTTGCTGCCTCTCGGGGAACGAACGTTCGTGAACGTTTCGGGTCCCAGAAATATCTGTTCGGACGTTCGTACCAACGCTCTGACCCGACGAACGTTCGAACGAACGGGCCCCCTCCGTAGGTTCCCCCGAGGGGGAGCCGGCGGCGGGGACGGGCTGCGGACCCGACCGACGAAGGAGCAGCGCGAGAAGCGCCGGGCGGACCGTCGAGAGCTCGAGCTCGGTCGCCAGCTCCTCCGGCGTCACGGTGCGCGTCACGACCCCGCAGGCGAGCGTGACGGCGATCTCCTTGATCTTCGGCATAGAAACGGGTGCAGCGAATCAACCGGACGCGTGATGCGGCGGTCCCCTCGGGGGGATGAGTTAGCGGAGGAGGGTGAGCGACTCGGCGGGGATCGCCTGGACCGCGTGGAGGCCGACGGCATGGGCGAGTGTCGCCGCTGCGATGAGCGGCCGCAGCTCGCGCCGATGGTCCTCGCTTCGGAAGAAGCCGGGACGCGAGCGGTCGAGCCTGACGGCGATCTCCGGGTAGCAGTCGGCCAGGAGCCGAACGGGAGCGTCCCGTCGGGCTGAGCCGGCGATCGCCGTGCAGGCGTCCGCGACCCGTACCTCGACGACGCGCATCCCTTCCGTGCGACCGATCCCAAGGGCGGTCTCGCGCAGGCACTGAAGCGCTCCCGAGCCGGCTCCCTTCCGACCGTGCTCCACGACGAGCGTGGAGGGGGCGCAGTCGGCGAGGATCTTGCGAAGCTCGTCGCGGAAGACGTAGACGGGACACTGTCCCGGGCGGCGCCTCGGTGTGACCGTGCGCGCTACGCGGAGCGAGAAGCGCGACGTGAGGCACACGAACGCCATCGCGCGCGAGCCGGGGCTGACGGCCAGGATGGGAAACACCAGCTCGTGAGGAGCGGCGCGCAAGCCCGCGATCGGAAGGCTCCCACCCTTGACGTGGGCGTGAGTATTCGGTTGGATAGAAAGTCCACCTCCTTTCAGGTTTCGATGGGGCCCTTATGCGGAACCCTCGTCTCCCAAGGAGGTGGACAGGCGCGCGTGGGTAGTCACCAGGCGCGCCAGAACCTCCCGGGTCCCTACAGGATACCGGGAGGTTTCTGCATGTGCATATGGGAACGAAATGCTACTTCGTTCCCATGTCGGCTGGGGATATCTCGCGAAGACGGCCAATGACGCGGGTGCCAGAGATCCATCCACAGGAACATGGGAACGGATGGGCGTTTCGTTCCCATGTTCCGGCGGCTGGGGCGGCGATACCGTGGTGGAGAGGCCTCGCCGGCAGAGGTGAGGCGCGACTCTATGCCTACCCCAACGTCCATCACGATCCCCTCCGACCTGCCCGCGGTGCTCATCTCCGATCTCCAGCGGGTCTGCAAAGACGAACTGGGCCGCGCTCTTTCATCGAGCGAGGCGCGGGATCTCGGCATGCAACTTCTCGATACGCTCGGCCTTGTTCTTCGCGTGAACGCCCGTGCTATCCACAGATCCTCAGCTCCGGCCGTTGACGCTCCGCCGCACAAACGCGACGATACACTATCGCCAACGCCTTGATGATGTATGCCAAGCACCACAAGCAACGTCCTGTACGCCCGCAAATCGACGGAGTCGGAGGACAGACAGATGCTCTCGATCCCTGCGCAGCTAACCGAGTTGCGCGGGTTCGTCGCGCGCATGGGACTCGCGCTCTCCGATGAGCTAACCGAGAGCTGCTCGGCCCGGGAACCAGGACGCCCCGTCTTCTCGAAGCTCCTGAAGGATATTGCCGCCGGTCGCGTCACCCGCATCGTCTGTTGGAAGCTCGACCGGCTGGCTCGCAATCCCGTTGATGGCGGTGTGCTCACCCACTACCTCGGCAAGGGGCTACTTCGCGAGATCGTCACGCCAGAGGGGACCTACACCGGAACGGGAGACTCCAAGTTCATGCTCTCGGTGCTCTTCGGGGCAGCGACGAAGATGACCGACGATCTCTCGGTCGCGGTGAAGCGCGGCAACCGCCACGTCCACGAGCGCGGCGGCATCACCGGCCGAGCGCCCTTGGGCTACATGAAGGTGCCGAATCGCGACGGGACGGCCGAGACAGGTGACGTCGTCCCAGATCCGGACCGATTCCCGTTGGTCGAGCGCCTCTGGCGCGAGGTCCTGGCCGGGACTGTGACGGTCCACGACACTTGGCGCCGGGCCGTTGACGAATGGGGACTCACGACGCGGCCGACGAAGCGCACGCCGTCGCGCCCCGTCACGGTGAGCGGCGTCTACCAGCTCCTCCGGAGTCGCTTCTACGCCGGCCAGGTCGTCCGCACGGGCGACGTCTACCAGGGTGCCCACGTGCCCATGATCACGATGGCCGAGTTCGAGCGGGTCCAAGATCTCCTGCATCGCACGGAGGCCCCGCGCCCGAAGCTCCACCACTTCCTCTACGCCGGCCTCCTTCACTGCGCCGCTTGCGGCCGCGTCATGACGGGCGAGAGCGTCAGGAACCGCTACGGCAACCTCTACACCTACTACGTAAGCCATCCGCGAGCGACGTCCCGAGGGCCCTTGACGCGCCGTGCGAGCCCCCCTGGTGGTCGCCTGTGTCATGCGCCGTTCGCCTC
>JAJYCT010000267.1 GCA_021778125.1 Myxococcales bacterium | reverse complement strand
TCCTCGCCGCTGCACGACCCGTCCAGGTGCGACGAGCGCGCCTTCTCGTTTGACGGAAGCACGACGGCGACGAGCCGTCTCGCGCGGGCTCGCGTACGGACCGGGATCCCGAGCGACCGACACGCGGCTCCGAACGTCGATCGCGCGATCTCGAGCGTCCGTCCCGCGATCTCGAGCGTCCGTCCCGCGATCTCGAGCGTCCGTCTCGTGATCTCGTGCGTCCGTCTCGTGATCTCGAGCGTCCGTCCCGCGATCTCGAGCGTCCGTCTCGCGATCTCGAGCGTCCGTCCCGCGATCGCGAGCGCCCGTCCCGCGAGGTCTCGCGTCCGAACGCAGATCCCGAGCGAGCGGCACGCGGTTCCGTGCGTCCGTCTCGCCTTCCCGTGCGTCGGGATCGACGTTCCGAGCGACGCGATCGCGAGACGGAGCGGAGGAGCCCCGGGATGGAGCGACAGCAGCGCCTTCCCGAGCGACGAGGAGGCGCTCCCGTTCGACGGGATGACGCTCCCGACGCTCCGTCTCGCGACAGGTCGCGTCCGAGCGTCGGTCTCTAGCGGCCGAGGCGCGGTCCCGAGCGTCCGTCTCCGGGTTCCGTGCGTCGGGATCGAGGGTCCGTGCGACGGGATCGAGAGACGGAGCGGAGAGGACCCGTCCTGCAGCGACGAGATCTCCTCGTGCAGCGACGAAGTCCCGTGACGCCGCGACGAGATCCCGCGGTCGCGCGACGAAACCACGTGACGGCGCGACGACCACCAGTGGCGGAGCGACGAAACCCCGTGACGCGGCGTCGAGAGCGTGTCCCGGTGCGACGGAAGCTCCTGACGCGGCGGCGGGGACCGCTCCTCGAGCCTCGAGACCGCGAGACGGAGCGACGAGACCGCGTCCTCGACGCCGGCCACCTCGACACACCCGCATGCTGTCCTCTCCCCCTCGCCGGCTCGGGGCGGATCCGTCGCCGAACGTCCTTCGCCGAGCGCCGGCGCGTCCCCCCGGGGGGGGTCGCCGGGGAAGCCCGGCGCCCCTATGCCGATATCCCCGTTAGCGGCTCGAGCGGAGCCCGCGCGAGGACGCGCAGCAGGGCCGGGGTGTCGTCGCGGGCGAACAGGATGCCGGATGTCGCGCCCGGAGCCCCCGCGACGCTGACGCCCCCCGTCAGTCCCCCCCCGCCTCCCCGACCCCCCCCTGCACGCAGCACAGATCCCCGCCCGCGCACACGCGGCTGCGGTACCAGCTCGAGCACCCGATGTCGTCCGGGCTCGCGCACCCCCCGGGGCAGCTCCCCGCGTCGTCATAGTAAGGAGGCCCCGCGTCCGCCGCGAGGATGCAGCACATCCCCCCCAGGCAGGCGCTCGTGGCGAACCGCGACGCGCACGCGAACCCGTTCCCGCTCGCGCACACCCCGCCCGTGCATGACCTCCCGCCCTCGCCTCCCTGCCCGGTATCGCCCGCCGCGTCGGCGGCCGCATCCGGCGCTCCGCCGGAGCCGCCGTTGCCGCACGCGCACGCGAGGCCCAGCGCAGAGATGACCAGGAGACGGAGAGGGAGGGGGCTCATGGCTCTAGTTCTAAACCCACTGGGTGAAGAGCGTGGCGCGGTAGATGGAGACCTGGTCGCCCACGACGGCGCGGACGACCCACCCAGCCGGCGTCGAAGGCGAGATCCTCGTAGCGATCCGTGGCCGAGTCGTGCTGGAAGAAAAGCCCCTCGTGGACGACGGCGTCGTTCATCGGCGGAGAGGAACATAGCGCGCCCTGGCCCCTTTCCCCTCACACGTCCGGCTCGGGACCTTCCAGCGCCTGGCCACGCGGCGCGACGGGGCCGGATCGCGTCGCGCGGCTTCTCGGCGCGGTGACGCGGGCGACGGCCTCGCTCACGGCGGCCATCATGGTGGCGGGCTTCGTCCACGGCGTCCTCAACTCGGACGACATGTGCATCACCGGCGAGGCGTTCGACTACGGCTCCTACCGCTTCCTGCCCCGCTACGATCGGGACTTCGTGGCGGCCTACTTCGACCAGCAGGGCCTCTACGCCTACGGCCGGCAGCCGTCGTTCAAGGACGGTACGCTCGTCGACACGGGCGGCCTGCTGCCGAGCAAGGACGGCGTCCGGCTGCGGCTGGCCGGCGGCACGATCCGTCCGATGTTCGCCCCGGGCAAGGGGCCGTAGCGCTGCGGCGCGAGGAAAGGAAGAGACCGATGCGAGTGATGGTGTTCGTACCCGGAAACGCGGACTCCGAGGCCGGCAAGATGCCGAGCCAGGAGCTGATCGGCAAGATGACCAAGTTCAACGAGGAGCTGGTCAAGGCCGGCGTGATGCTGGCGGGCGAGGGCCTCACGCCCACCTCGAAGGCCAAGCGCGTCAGGTTCTCGGGCTCGCAGCGGACCGTCATCGACGGGCCGTTCGCCGAGTCCAAGGAGCTCGTCGCGGGCTTCTGGATCTGGCAGGTCAAGTCGATCGAGGAGGCGGTCGAGTGGCTCAAGCGCGCGCCGTTCGACGGCGGCGTCGAGGTGACGCTCCGCCCCGTCTTCGACCCCGAGGACTTCGGCAAGGAGCTGACGCCGGAGCTTCGCGCGAGGGAGGAGCGGCTGCGAGCCGAGGTCGAGCGGCAGCGCAGCTCGTGAGCGGAGAGGGCGGCGTCACGCGCGAGGCCGTCGAAGCCGTCTGGCGGATCGATTCCGCCGGCTGATCGGCGGCCTCGTGCGCCTCGTGCGCCTCGTACGCGACGTGGGGCTCGCCGAGGACCTCGCGCAGGAGGCTTTCTCGGCTTGCCTGTCCTCCGTGCTCGAGGTCATCTCCTCGTCTTCAACGAGGGGTACGCGGCGACCCGGGGCGCGGCAGGTGACTCACGCCCTTGACCGGGAGCTCGAGCGGATCTAAACGTTCATTTAGAACGTATGATTAGCTCGACTGCGCCGGAGAACGTGAAGGATGTCCACGGGGTGAGGGAGCGAATCCTGACCGCCGGACGGGCGGAGTTCGCGCAGAACGGTCTCGGGGCGGGCTCGGTCCGGGCCATCGGAGAGCGCGCCGGGGTGACGGCCGCGATGATCAACTACTACTTCGGCGGCAAGCGCGCCCTCTACGACGCCGTCGTCTCCGAGGCCCAGGCGCGGCTCGGCAGGCGCCTCTCGGCGGCGGTCGCGGGCGATCGGGCGGGGCTCGCGCCACGCCTCGCGGCGGCCCACTTCGACTTCCTGTCCGAGGAGCCGGAGCTGCAGCGACTGCTCCTGCGCGAGGTGCTCGACCAGGGCCAGAGCGTACGCGAGCTCGCCGCGCGCTACGTGCAGCCGCTCCGCGCCCTCTTCGAGCAGCACTTCGGCGCCGACGACGAGGCCCTGCAGCTCGCGGTCAGCCTCTTCGGCGCCGTCGCCGGCTACTTCCTCTACGAGCCGCTGCTCGGCGCCTTCCTCGGCGTCGACCCCCACTCGCCCGGCGCGCTCGCGCGCCGTCGCCGCCACGTGATTCGCCTGGCCACCCACCTCGACGAGATGAACCGATGAACGGCCGCCTGTCCTCCGTGCTCGAGGTCACCCGCGACCTCGTCGCCGCCCGCATGGGCCGCGGCCACCCCCTCTACCTCGTGCACGCGCTCACGGCGCGGTGCAACGCGCGCTGCGGCTTCTGCGCCTGGAACCCGGACTTCTACGATCCGAAGGATCAGCTGCCGACCGAGGCCATCAAGCAGCTCTACGCTGACGCGCGCCGGGCCGGCTTCGTGGGCCTTTCGGTCTGGGGGGGCGAGCCGCTCCTGCACAAGGACTTCGAGGAGGTGATGCGCCACGCGCACGACGTGGGGCTCATCACGCACATCGTGACCAACGGCTTCCTGCTCGAGCGCAAGCTCGACGCGGTGATCCCCCACGTCGATCGCGTCTGCGTCTCGCTGGATCACCCCTCGGCCGCGCACGACGAGCTGCGGGGCATCAAGGGGCTCTACGAGCACATCCTGTCCGCCACCCGGGCGCTCCGGGCCCGGGCGCCCGACAAGCAGATCGTCTTCGTGTGCACGGTGCAGAGGGCGAACGTGGACCCCTCCACGCTGCGCGAGCTGGCGGAGGTGATGGACGGCCTCGGCGTGCTGGGGATCTTCAACGGCCTGCGCGAGGAGGCCGCCACGGAGGGCGGCGACGCGGGCATCTCGAAGTACGCGGCCAGCCAGGCCGAGCTCGCGGTGGCGTACTCCACGCTGCGCGATCTCAAGGACCGCGGGTACCCCATCCTCAACTCGTACACGCACCTCGACATGATGCGCGAGGGCCCTCCCGTCTACCGCTGCCACTGGCCGAAGTTCATGCTGCCCGTCGAGGCCAACGGCGACGTCGTCGACTGCATGCACTGGGGCACGCGCCCGATCGGCAACGTGCGGGAGACGCCGTTCGCCGAGCTGCTCGCGAGCCCGCGCCTCCGGGCGCTCGCCGGCGCGGAGGGCGAGGCGTGCCACAAGTGCGTGTCCATCCACCGCGTCGAGATCTCCGAGGTGTCCCGAGGCAACCTCGAGCCGATCCGGTCGTGGGCCATGCTGCGCAAGCCGCCCAGGCCCCTCGGCGAGGTGCGTCCGTGATCGTCTCGGCCGGCCTCGCGGCGCTCGCCGGGGCGTTCACCTGGACGTTCCTCGAGTACGTCGTACGTCATCCACTGAGTCCCGCCGCGCTCGCCGGCTCCGGGCGCAAGTCACCAGGAGTTCACCCGCGGGGTCGGCGAACGTCACGCGGCGCGGGGACGATGCGTACCCGTGAGCCTCGTGCACCTGGCCGTCGCGCTGACCGTCGCGTCCCTGCTGCTGTACGCGACGATGATGCTGCTCTTCGCGCGGCGGATGGCCTCCCGGCGTCGCTGGGCGCGGCCGGAGCTCGACCGCGCGCCGCGCGTGTCCATCCTCAAGCCGCTCGCGGGGATCGACGACGACCTCGAGGCCAACCTCGAGTCGTTCGCGCGCGTCGACTACCCGTCGTTCGAGCTCCTCCTCGGCGTCGCGTCGCCGTCCGATCCGGCGTACGCCGTCGCGCGGCGGTTCGCTGCGCGCCACCCGAGGCTGCACGCGCGCGTCGTGCAGACCGATCCGGAGGCGAGCCTCAACCCCAAGGTCGCGCAGCTCGTCGGCCTCGAGCGGTCGGCCACGGGCGACGTGCTCGTCGTGTCGGACTCCAACGTGCGCGTTCCCTCCGACTACCTCTGGTCGCTGGTCGCGCAGCTGGCCGACGAGCGCGTCGGGCTCGTCACGAGCGTGTTCGCCGGAACGGGCGAGCGCACGCTCGGCGCCGCCCTCGAGAACCTGCAGGTCTGCGCGAGCACGGCTCCGGGGCTCATCGCGCTCGACACGGTCTCCGACCGGCCGCTCACGGTGGGCAAGTCGATGGCCGTGCGACGGCGGGACCTCGCGCGCCTCGGCGGCTTCCGCCCCGTCGGCGACGTCCTCGCCGAGGATCACGCGCTCGGGCGCCGGTTCCTCGACGCGGGCTTCGCGGCGCGTACGTCGCTCGATGCGGTCGAGAACCGCAACGTGGGCTGCACGATGCGGCGCACCCTGGAGCGGCACACCCGCTGGTCGAAGATGCGCCGCAGCCTGTGCCCGGCGGCGTTCGTGGTGGAGCCGATCCTCACGCCCATCGTCGTGGCGTCGGCCGGGTTCGCGCTCGCGCCCGAGCGGACGACCGCGCTCGTGCTCGGCGGGACGGTCGTGCTGCAGACCGCGGCGGCGCAGATCGCCGTGCGGGCGCTGCGCGGAAGCTGGCTGCCCGCGCGCTACGTCCCGCTCGAGGTCGTCCGGTCGTACGTCACCCTGCTGTGCTGGCTGCGGGCCTGCGCCAGCCGGAGGGTCGAGTGGCGAGGCCACGTCTTCACGCTGCGCCGCGGGACGGCGCTGGAGCCCGTCGCGGCGTCCGTCCGCGAGGCGCGCTCCGCGGCCTGAGGCGCGCCGCGCGGGCGTGACGCCCGGGTCGCGGGTCCGGGTGCCGTTGGACACACGAACGTCACGTGAAAGACCCCGCAGCATCGCCAGGGCGCTACGACAATCTGCGACGGGGTCGCCGCCGTCCGTAGTTGTTCGCCGTGCGAGCGCACGTTGCGCTTCACACCGCAGCAGGTTGAGCGTCCATCTCCACGGAGGCGTGTCTCGTTCCTGAAACCCACTCTTGAAGTCACCCGTCGTGGTGACAGCGAGACTCTGGGGCGGCGCTCGTCGAACCGAGACGGAAAGGATGATCCCATGCGATGCTCGACGATCCTCGCTTGCCTGTCGTGCCTGGTGGTTGCCGTCGATTGCTCGTCAACTTCGGGTGGCGGCGCGGGGTCACCAGATGGTGGCTCGACCCATTCCACCAGCGGCCCCGACGCGGGCAGCACGGACTTCTTCGCCATCGGCAATGGCACGTTCACCGGCACCACCGCGAGTGGTGTCAGCGTCAGCGCGACCATCACCGACGCCGAGATGGAGCTCGAGGAGCCACCGCCGGGGACGAGCGGCCCCCAGAGCAGGCTTCTCCTCGCCGCCAGCCTGGGCACGTCGGGCAGCGCCCGGAGCGTCAGCGTCTCCAGTCCCGCCGGCGTGACCAAGGCGGGCCTCGGGTCGACCATTCTGATCTTCGGCGCCCCAATGTCCGGAGCGATCGCCTACACGGACAGCGACGTGTGCGGGGGGCTCGAATTCGAACTCGACGTGGGTGCGACCACCTACGCCTTCGCCACGGTCAGCGCCAACTCCTGCAGCAGTCCCGGCATGCCTTCGGGCGAACCGGCTGCCGGAGCTTGGAGCGTGCAGCTGACCTCGGCGAAGCTGCCTCCGGGCGGAGCGCCCTCATCGGGCGACTACGTCTACGCCCCGCACGGCACCCTGAACGGGACCCTCGTCTCGACGGACGGGAGCGCCGGCAAGGGCACGCTGAGCCTGACCTTCTAACCCCGGACGCCCGCACCCGTTGACCGACACGCTGCGGAGCGGGGGCCCGCTTCCCCTTGCCTCCCCCGCCCCCTCCGCCCTACCCTCCCGGCCTGTCATGGCGACCGCCAAGGCCCGCTCCAAGAAGGCCAGAGCCGACTCGAAGCCCCGCCAGGATTTCGTCGCGATCCCGCAGCTCGGCCTCAAGGCGCAAGCGCTGGCCCAGCAGCACGCCGCCGCCATCGGCACGCGCCTGCCGGCGGCGTTCCTCACGGCGCTGGGCGCCGTCGTGCCGGCGGCCATCACGTCGCGCCACGGCGCGGTGCAGTCGGCCGCCGCGCAGAACGCGGCGGTGCGCGCCGAGTTTGAGGCGCTCCGGAGCAAGAAGACGACCTAGCGGTCGCCCGGACTCTCCCCCCGCGCGGCGGCTGCGTCGACCGATGGTCCGCCTCGTCTACTCGAACCGCACCGAAGAGCTGCTCGCCGAGCTCGCGACCCGCGTGCGCGCGCAGCAGGCGGGGGCCGGGGCCCTGGTCCCCGTGCCGGTCGTCGTGCCCAACGCCGCGCTCGAGGGCTACGTGCGCCTCGGCGTCGCGCGCGAGGCGGGCGTGGCGGCCAACCTGGACGTGTCGCTGCTCACGCGCTTCGCCGGGGCGGTGGCGGCGCCGCGAGGGGCGCGCGTGGCTGACGCGCGGACGATCGAGGCGCTGGCGCTCGAGCTGCTCCTGGACGACGCGGCCCTGGCGGGCGACGACCTCGCGCCCGTGCGGGCCTACCTGCGCGCGGCGGGCGACGACGACGAGGCGGTCGATCCGCGGCGCGTGCAGCTCGCCGCGCGCCTGGGGCGCATCTTCGAGGAGTACACCTACTCGCGCGCCGAGCTGCTCGCGGGCTGGGCCGGGGGCGCCGCGCTCGCGGGCCTGGGCGGCGAGCCCGCCGAGACCGAGCGCTGGCAGCGGCGCCTCTGGCTCGCGATGTTCGGCGCCGGCGG
>JAJYCT010000015.1 GCA_021778125.1 Myxococcales bacterium | reverse complement strand
TCGCCGCCGCCGTCCCGCCGGACCGGGCGCCGCCGCCCGGCGGCCTCTTCGTGCTCTGCCGCACGCAGGAGCAGGCGGCCTCCGCGCTCGACGCGGGTGCCGACGGCGTGGTGCTCGACTTCCTCGAGCTGACCGGCACGGGCGCGGCGCTTCGCGCCCTCCGGGCGTCGCACCACGCCGCGCACGTCGCGGTCGCGCCGCCGCGCATCCGCAAGCCGGGCGAGGACAAGGTCGATCGCTACCTGCGCGATCTCGCCCCCGACGCGATCCTGGTGCGCTCGCTCGGCGCGCTGTACGAGGTCGACGCGGCGCCGGCGCGCGTGGGTGACTTCTCGCTCAACCTGGCCAACCGCGTGAGCGCGGCCGAGGTCCTGGGGCGGGGCCTGCTGGCCTTCACGCCGTCGTTCGACCTGGACGCCGCGCAGCTCGCGGCTCTCTGCGCGACGCCGTTTGGGCCGTTCGCCGAGGTCGTCGTGCACCACCCGATGCCGCTCTTCCACATGGAGCACTGCGTCTTCGCGGCGCTGCTCTCCGAGGGCAGCGATCACCGCACGTGCGGTCGCCCGTGCGAGCGGCACGCGGTGAGCCTGCGCGACCGCGCCGGCATGGAGCATCCCGTGATGGCCGACGTCGGCTGCCGCAACACCGTCTTCCACGCGTCCGCGCAGAGCGCGGCGTCGCTGGTCCCGGCCCTGCAGAGGTGCGGCGTGCGACGCTTCCGCGTCGAGCTCGTGCGCGAAACCGCCCCCGACGTCACGCGCCTGGTCACGACCTACCGCGCCCTGCTCGCGGGGGCCGCCACGCCCGCCGAGGTCTGGCGGACCCTCAAGACCGAAGGGGGCTACGGCGTCGTGACCGGCAGCTTGCGCGTGCTCTAATCCTCGGTGTCCGATGCTCGCTCCGCCCGCCGCCGTGTCCGCCGCTCCGCTCGAGCCGCTCGCGAGCCCGGTCGACCCGCGCCCGGATCCCGGGCACGCGGCGCGTACGGTGGCCGCGATCGGACGGGCGCTGCGCGACATCCCGTACTACCGGGCGCGGGGGCTCGTCTCGCCGTCGCCCGGCGAGCCGCTCGCCGACGTGCTCGCGCGCCAGCCGCTTCTCACCAAGAAGGACCTGCGCGCGACGCTCCCCAGACAGTGGGTCCCCGCGGGGCGCGACGTGAAGGCCGAGATCCTGTCGGGCGCGCTCGAGCTGGTCGAGACGAGCGGCTCGACGGGCGAGCGCCTGCGCGTGCTCTGGGACGAGGGCTGGTGGCCGCGGCAGGAGACGCGCGCCATGCGCACCAGCGCGCGCGTCGCGGCCGCGATGGACGGGGCGCGCGGCGAGTACCGCGAGGCGATCCTCACGACGCCCGAGTGCGGCCTGGGCACCTGCCACGTCGGCGACCTGCCGTACGAGGAGCGCGTGGGCGGCGCGCACCTCTGGCTCAACCAGCGCGTCGATCCGCTCTACTGGACCGAGGCCGAGCAGGCCCGCATCCTCGACGAAATCGGGCAGCACGCGACCGTCGGCCTGGAGAGCGATCCGTTCTACCTGGCCCTGCTCGCGCGGTTCGCGCGCGCCGCGGGGCGGGCGATCGACGTGCGAAGCTTCGTCCAGCTCACGTACGCGTTCACCACGCGCGCGTATCTGCGCGCGATCCGCGAGGTGTTCGCCGGCGAGGTGCTGCAGCTCTACGGCGCGAGCGAGGTCGGCGTGCTGTTCATGGAAGGCGACGACGGGCGCCTGCACCACTGCCCGTTCACGACGCACGTCGAGCTCCTGCCCGTGCGCGTGCCCACGCCCGGCGCAGCGCACGTCGCGCTCGTCGTCGTCACGACGCTCGATCGCGCCGCGATGCCCCTCGTGCGCTTCGTCGTCGGCGATCTCGTGCGGGTCGACCCCGGGGGGCCACGCCTCTGGACGAGCGTGCCGCCGCTTCGCAGCGTCGAGGGTCGCCTCGACGACGCGATCGCGCGCCCCGACGGCGCGCTCGTCACCGCCGGCGCCATCGACCGCGCGATCGGTGACGCCGACGGCGTTCGCTTCTGGCAATGCAACCAGCACGCGCCCGATCGCCTCGAGATCGACGTCGTGGCCGACGGCGACGCGCCGGGCGCGGCGGAGCGCGTGCGGGCACGCGTCGCGCCACTGTGCGTGGGGCTGGCGGTCTCCGCGCGCGCGGTCACCGGGATCCCGCTCGAGCCGAGCGGCAAGTTCCGCGTGAGCAAGCGCCACGTCCCGCTCGACGTCGCGCGGTGCTTCGGGACAGGCTTCTGACATGGACGACCGGGTCCGCATCGACGCGCTCGCCCGACGCGTCCGGGGCGAGTTCCCGCTGCTCGGCCGCACGCTCGAGGGCCACCCGCTCGTCTACCTCGACAGCGCGTCGACCACGCCCAAGCCGCGCGCCGTCATCGACGCCGTGACGGACTACTACGAGCGCTGCACCGCCAACGTACACCGCGGCGTGCACGCCCTCGGCACCGAGGCGACGCAGCGCTTCGACGCCGCCCGTCTCGAGGCCGCGAGCCTGGTGGGCGCCGCGCCCGACGAGATCGTTTTCGTCCGCGGCACCACCGAGGCAATCAACCTGCTGCGCCACGCGCTCTCGCTCGGTCCCGACGACGAGGTCGTCTTTCCGGCGAGCGAGCACCACGCGAACTGGCTGCCCTGGCGCATGAACACCCGGCCCGTCCCGATGCCGATCGACGAGGACGGCGTGCCGCGGTGGGAGACGCTCGAGTTGCTGCTCACGCCCCGCACGAAGCTCGTCTCGATCGGCCACGTGTCCAACGTCACCGGCTGCATCGCGCCCGTCGCGGAGGTCGTCCACGCGGCCCACGCGCGCGGCATCCCGGTCCTGCTCGACGCCGCGCAGTCCATCTCGCACATGGCCGTCGACGTGAAGAAGCTCGACGTCGACTTCCTCGCGGCGAGCTCGCACAAGGCCTTCGGGCCCAGCGGCGTGGGGATCCTGTACGCGAAGCGCGAGCAGCTGCGCGGCTTCCCGCTCTACCAGGTGGGTGGGGGCATGGTGGCCCTCAACGAGGACGTGCTCGGCCCGGCGCCGAGCCACATGGTCCCGCGCGACGTGCCGTTCCGGTTCGAGGCGGGCACGCCGGCCATCGAGGCGACCATCGGCTTTGGCGCGGCCATCCGCTGGATGCGCGCCCTCGGCATGGCGACCATCCGCGAGCACGACATGGCGCAGGCCCGCTACCTCGTCGCGCGGCTGCGCGAGATCCCCGGCGTTCGCGTCCTCGCGGCCGACATGCCGCCCGAGCGCCGGATCGCGCTCGCGACGTTCGTCGTCGACGCGCCCGGGATGACGCAGGAGAACGTCGCCCGCGCCCTCGGCGACATGTACGGCGTCTGCGTGTCGGGCGGACACCACTGCGCTCACGTGCTGCACGCGCGCGTCCACCTCGAGGGCACCGTGCGCGCGAGCCCTCACGTCTTCAACACAACCGAGGACATCGACCGGCTCGTCGAGGGCGTGCGCGATCTCTGCTCCTGACGGGGCGCCGCGGGAGGGCGCGGGGTCGCCTGCTACGATCCCGTCGTGGTGCGCCATGCAAGGGCGACGGTCGTGCTCGCGCTCGCGGGGTGCGCGGGGGAGGCGGCCGTGCGCGCGCCGTCCGCGCCCCCGGCGGCCCTGCACGCGTCCGGCCTGCGCGCGGTGGCCGATCCGACCGTGCGAGGCGCCCGCCTCGTCCCGCTGGATGTGCAGGGGGCGCACGCGTGGGGCGTCGAGCCGGGCGGCGGCACGCGGGCCATCGCCGCTGGCGTACGCGTCGTGGAGTGGCCCGACGGGTCGATGGGCTCCGCCGACGGGCGCCTGCCGCCCGCGGTGTCCGGCGTCACCGCCGTGCCGGAGCGCATGGGCGGCGGCTTCCTCTACACGGTCGGCGGGGCGCTCTGGCGCTCCGACTCGTGGCTAGGCCGTGCGCGCCCGGTCTTTGCCGCCCGGACGTCGCTGGTCTCGGTCCAGGTCGGGCTCGACCGCGTGTACGTGCGCACCCACGGGGGCGGCTTCGGGGCTCTCGACCCGCGCACGGGCGAACCGGTCGACCTCGGCCCCGTGCCTCGAGCCCCCTCGCTCGGCCCGATGGCCGCGCTCGACGCCTGGCGCGCCGTCGTCGTCGCCGACCTGCGCGGTCCTGCGCTGACGCTCGACGCGGGGTCGACGTGGCGTCCTCTGCACCTGCCCGTCGATCCGACCGAGGTCGTGGCGCTCGACGACGCGATCGCGCTGGGCGGCCTCGACGCGCTCCGTCAGATGCAGTGGTGGGAGGTTCGACCGAGCGGGCAGGTGGGGCGCCTCGCGTCTGCCCCCGCGCTCCGGACCGAGGCGTCGCGCACGAGCGCCCTCCGGGGCGGCCTCTCGGGGGAGCGGCCGCTCGCCGCCGCGATCGAGGACGGCTGGCCGCTGTCGGACGGAACAGCGCTCGTCGCCCGCGACGGTACGCTCGCGCGCGTGCGCCTCTCGGACGGAGGGATCGCCGAGTCCGTCGCCGACGCCTACCCGCTCAAGCCCTCGCGATGTCACGCCGTCACGCTCGCGCGCGCTGCCGATCCCGGCGCCGTCGGCTTCGTCTGCGGCGAGTCCCGCGGACGCACCGTGGTCTACCGGCTCGACGCCGGGGCCGGTAGCCTCCAGGAGCTGCGCCGCTTTGACGAGCCGCGGGCCGTCCTCGCGTCGGCGAACGGGGCGCTCGCGGTGCGGGGACCCTGCGACGCCGGGGGCGCCGCCGGAGCGCGCGACGCTGGCGTCGCCTGGTGCGTGATGCCCCCGGGCGGCGCGTGGAGGGAGATCCGGCTGCGCGGCGACGACGCGGAGCGCGCGCGTGTCGTCGTGCTCCCCGATGGCCGCCTCGCGCTCGTCCGGCCGCCCCGCGCGGGCGATCTGTCGACGGCGCGCCTGACCCTGACCGACGGCTCGCACACGACGACCGTCCCCCTGGGTTGGCCCGAGCTTCACGCCGACGTCGCCCAGGCTCTGCGGCTCGGCGTGTGGATGGACGGCTTCGAGGAGCGCCGCCCCGCCATCCTCGGGGGGTGGATCGACGTCGCGGGATCGCTGGTGGGCGTCGAGATCGACCTCGACGGTCGCGTGCGCGTCGGCGAGTACGTCAAGGACGCCGGCTGGCCGTTCGCCTCCGGGCGCTGGGCGCTGGGGTGGACGGCGTCGCGTCGTGGATTCGAGTCGACCGACGGCGGCATGACGTGGACGAAGGACATCGATCTCCCTGATCCGATCGCCACCCCACGCGACGTGGGAGAGCGCGCGTGCGGCCCCGTCGGGTGCCTGGTCGGCGGCTGGATGCGCGTCGGATGGGGCAGCGAGGGAGCGCGGAGCTCCTCGTCCGAGGCGCTCCCGGCGGCTCGCTTCGCGCCGCGCGCGCCGTCGACGCTCGATCTGATCTGCGAGCCGCTGGCGGGCCGCCCTCCGGCGCTCCAGCCGCGCGCGGCTGGCGTCCCCGCGGCTCCGCCGTTGCTCTCGTCCGGCATCGCTCTGCCGAGGGCGTGGCTCGCGGGAGTCCCGTCGTCGCCGGTGTGCACCTCGGCCCCGGCTCCCTTCCAGGGACAGCCCGGCCCCCCGCTGGGGCACCACGAGTGCGCGCTGCAGGCGGCGGCTTCCTCCGTGACGGGGAACGTGCACGTCTATGCGTGGGGGCCGCGCAGCGGCGACTGGGACGCCGGAAGCCGATGGAAGGTCTCCTGGCTGTGGCCCTGGGGCGGCTGGGCCGGCGCGCGTAGCTCGGCCACCGTCGCGGCCCCGTGGGCCACCCGTGACGCCGCGGCGCGCTTCCTCGGTCTCTCGGCCGGGCTGCTCGCCCCTCCCGCGCTCCTTGCCGGCGACGATCCGGACCACGCGCTGCTGGTCGTGAGGCGCGGACCCACGCTGCGTTCAGGCGACCTGCTCGTACTCGAAAGCAACCGAGCGCCCGTGGAGGTGCGACGTCCGTCCGGGGACCCCTTCTCCGACGTGCAGGCGGGCGTCCGGGTGGCTGGCACTTGGTTCGTCGCGACGGCGGGGAGCGCGGGCGAGCCGCCGGCCGCGGTCGTGTGGGATCTCGACGGCCCTGCGGCGCGTTTGCTCGCCCGCCTTCCCCGGGCGACACCGGACCCGCTGTCCACCGCGCGCCTGGCCCGGAGCAGCGATGGCGATGCCCTCGGCATCGTGGTCGACGGACAGCCCGCGCTGGATGGATCGCCGGGCGCGCGCTGGGTCGTCGCGCTCGACCCCGACACCGGCGCACTCTCCGACCCGGAGGCGATGGCCCCTCTGTCCGACTCGCTCGCCGCGCCCTGCACGGGAGACGACGCGGGGTGGCAAGTCGACTTGCCATACCCGGGTACGGTGCGCTTGCAGATGGGCGCCCGCGGCCCGCTGGGCCTCCAGACTCCCTACGTTCGCGTGCGGCTCGGACGGACGCGCTCCTGCGTGGAGCGCGTCACGGCGGTGGCGGAGCGCGAGCCGGGCGCCGCCGATCTCCTCGGCGCCGCGCTCACCCCCCGCCTCGCGGGGCGCGAGCTCGATACCGACATCCTCGCCTCAGGGACGAGGTTCGCGCTCCGCTGCGCCGTCGCTGAGTGACGCGCGCATTCGCTCGTGCACGGCCGCGCCTTTCACCCTTTCAAAGTTGCACAGCCGACCGAAGCGCGCGAGGCCAATTCTTCGAGGCGTCGTTCGTGGCACGCTGGCTGCACTGGCGGCCCACGCCTACGCGGAGTGCGGCTGCCCCCCCGGCCCCTCTGCGTGGGCACTTTTCATTTTGTGACCGTGGCTCCTCGCGTCGCAGATGAGACGCGGCCGCCCGCCATGCTCCGACCTCCGAGCAGGTACAGTGGGGCACCTGATGCGCATGAATCGAATCGCGCTCTCCGCGCTGGTGCTGGGGATGGGCTGCAGCTCGTCGTCCGGCCCGTCGAGCACCGCCTCCACGGCTCCCACTCTGCTTCCGGGCGAGGCGTGCGACCCGAGCACCGCGCCGAACGTCGTCGTTCACTTCGACCCACCGTCGCTGGTCCTGGCGCCCGGCCAGGCGCGCCCGGTCAAGGTCATCGTCGATCCTGATCTGTGCCTCCCGCTCACGAGCACCTTCGCGACCAAGGACTCGGGCCTCGTCAGCGCACCGACGTCGTTCACGTTCGACCTGCGGCACCCCACGTACGAGTTCCAGGTGCAGGCGGCGCCCACGGGGCCGGCGAAGATCACCGCGACCAGCCTCACGGTCACCGTCCCGCCACGCGCGCCCGACTCGACGACGGGTTTTGCGGGCGACCGCGCGCCGTCGACGGGAACCATGCCCATCGAGATCCGACCCCCCACGGTCCCGACGTGCACCCCTTCCACGGGGCCCAATGGCCCCGACTCGGCGAGCGGCAATCTCTCGGCGTCGAGCTCCGTCGTCAACGGGGCCGGGAATCTCGCGGACGCCTACGTCTCGGTGGCCGCGGGCGCCTTCCAGCGGACCGACGAGTTCGGCCTCTCGCCGTTCTCGGCGACGGTCTCGTGTGCAGGCAGCGTCGCGAGCGCGGCCCCCGGCAAGCTCGTCGCGCTCGGGCCTGCCGTCACGTTCACGCCCCAGGATCCGTCGTGGCTCACGCACGCGCTCCGGCGCGAGGTCGACTTCGCCGTACCCGTGAACCCGGCCGCGATGCCCGCGGCGTCGCGTATGCGCCACGTCGTCGTCCTGTACCAGGGCCCGCGCGCCAAGACGCCACGGGCCGTCCCCGTGGCCAACCCCCGCTTCCACGAGGCTTCCGATCACACCTGGGTGATGACGTTCTCGGCCCCCTGGTTCGGCACGTACCAGGCCGCCGTCCCCGGCGGCGCGGGAACGGTTGGCTTCACGCGGCACCTCACGCACCGCGCCGTCCTGGGGATCTCGATGGGCGGCGGCGGGGCCGGGATCTTCGGCTGGCGCCACCACGATCAGTTCGACGCGATCGCGCCGCTCGGCGGCAACAGCGATCTGACGTGGCTCGTCTGGGACATCGAGCAGTTCAAGTTCGGCGGCTTCTGCCCCGCCTCGCAGCCGAACTGCCCCAAGTACGCGCCGAACCTCTACCCGCTGGACGAGCCGTTCGCCCACACCGAGGACTTCGACCACTGGTTCTATCAGCCCGGGGGCGGAACCGGCGGCACGTTCTCGCGAGCCGACTGGACGCAGATGCTCGAGGACTTCTCGCTCATGGGCGGCAACCCGAACGGGCAGAACGCGGATCCGTCCATCCCGTTCATGGTCGTCGGCCCCAAGGCGTCCGATCCGTTCGTCCACGGCACCGTCCCGAACACTGACTGCAGCGTCACCATCGAGCCGATCAGCCCGAGCCCCGACGATCCGCCCGCCCTGCAGGCGCAGGAGGCGGCGACGCAGAAGCAGCAGCAGCAGACGCAGCAGGCCTGCCTCGCCTCGCGATGCGACCCGGCCAACGCCTGGAAGGTCGCGTCGGGCTTCTACGACGGGCAATACAACCCGGACGGTTCGCACCCCGTCATCGGCTTCTGCGACGGGGGGCAGAGCGGGATGAGCCCGTACGTGGACACATGGTCGGCGCTGGCTCCGGGCCAGGGGGTCCCGAGCAACCTCACGCTCGCGGTCGACCTCAACGGCAACGGCGTGCGCGACCCGGGCGAGCCGGTCATCCGGCAGGGCGAGGAGCCGTACCAGGACACGGGCACCGACGGGAAGGCCGACGCCGACGAGTCGGGCTACGACCCGCTCGCGAACCCCGACCCTAACCAGGACGACTACGACTTCGCGCTGAACCCGAACGGCACGGAGAACGACCACACCTGGGAGCAGGGCGAGCCCTACCAGGACGTCGGTCTCGACGGTGTGCCGGGCACGCCACAGCAGTCCGCCGGCGGCTACGACGTCGGCGAGGGTGACGGGAAGTTCACCCTGTCCGCGGGGGCCGCGGCCATTCTGGCGATGGATCCGCACGCCGAGTTGCACGGGCGCGCGACGCCGGCCGGCGGGCCGATCACGCCGCACGCGCTCACGCGGGTCAACCTCTGGGCCGACGGCGGCGTGCGCGACATGGCCAATTTCGCGGTGGTGTCAAACCACCTCGTAGGCGCGGTCGGCTCAGTGCTGCAGCCCGACGGGACTCAGGTCAAGTCGACGGCGTTCTACAACAACTTCGAGAACCTCCCCGGCGCGGACCCGACGCAGCCCGACCAGTTTCTCGCGTCCCAGGTGCTCTGGAGCGACGTCGCGCAGGCCGCGAACCTGCGCTATGGCGCACTGGACGCCACGCCCGAGATGATCCAGCTCGGCGACGGGCAACACGTCGGCACGGCGACCCAGATCGTGGACCGCCTAGTGACCGGCTTTTACTTCGCCGCGAACAGCTGGCCCGACGTAGACCGGACGCTTCCCGCTTCGCTCGTGTCGGACCCGAGCGATCCGAGCTACAACGCCGAGACCACCACGATCAACGAGCTGGGGACCGCCTGCGAGATCAAGGGGCACTGCGAGACGTACTTCACGGGACCCGTCTCGCAGCGCAAGGGCCCGCTCGCGGTCACGCTGCCGCCCGGATACGCGCTCGAGGCGAGCTGCGCCCGCGACGAGCGCTATCCGGTTCTCTACGTGCTGCACGGCTACGGACAGGACCCGCGAGACCTCGAGGCGACCGCGGCCATCACAGCCAACTACGAGGCCGACCGGCTCAAGTCCTCGGCCTCGCGCCTGGCCAAGATGATCGTCGTCTACGTCGACGGGCGCTGCCGCATCGACCCGACGACCAACGCCCCCGAATGCGTGCGCGGGACCTTCTTCCTGAACTCGCAGCGGCAGGTGCAGGGTCACCCGATCGGACGCCTCGACGACTGGTTCGAAGAGGTGATCCAGTACGTCGACAAGAACTACCGGACGATGGCGCCAAGCGACGTCGACGTCGTCGAGTAGTCATGTGCGGACCCCCGCCGCGCCCTGCTCGCAGCAAGTAGGCCACCCCCGCGGCGGCCCTGGGCTATAAAGGCCCCCCGCCATGGCCGAACGAAAGACCCCGCGCGAGATCCTCTCCGCCGCCGGAGCGCTCGACAAGGACGTCGTCGCCGTCAGGCTCGCCGGACGAACGGTCGACCTGCACACGCCGGTCGAGGCCACGGCCGCGGATCTCACGCCGATCCGCGCGACCGATCCCGACGGCCTCGCCGTCATCCGCCACTCGACCGCGCACGTGATGGCCGACGCCGTCCAGCGGCTCTTCCCCGGGACGAAGGTAACCATCGGCCCGGCGATCGAGGACGGCTTCTACTACGACTTCGACAAGCACGGCGACGCGTTCAGCGAGGACGACCTGCGCCACATCGAGCAGGCGATGCTCGAGGTCATCAAGGCCGACACGCCCTTCCGCCGCGCGGTCGTGGGCCGCGAGGAGGCTCGCAAGCTCTTCGCGGACATGGGCGAGACGTACAAGCTCGAGATCATCGATGCCATCCCCGAGGGCGAAGAAGTCAGCCTCTACCGACACGGCGCGTCGCCGCGCGAGTGGGTCGACGTGTGCGATGGGCCGCACGTGCCTTCGACCGGCTTCCTCAAGGCTGTGAAGCTCACGCACGTCGCGGGTGCGTACTGGCGCGGCGACGAGCGCAACCCGATGCTCCAGCGCATCTACGGCACCGCGTTTCCCAGCGCCGCCGCGCTCGAGGAGCACCTCAAGCTGCTCGAGCAGGCGCGGCAGCGCGATCACCGCAAGCTCGGCAAGGAGCTCGACCTCGTCTTGTTCGACGAGGTGGCGCCGGCCATGCCGTTCTTCCTTCCGAAGGGCGCGTTCGTTTACAACCGGATGATCCAGTACCTGCGCGATCTCTACGAGCGCGAGGGATACCAGGAGGTCATCACCCCGCAGACGTTCGATCCGGAGCTGTTCCGGACGAGCGGCCACCTCGGCAACTATAACGCGAACATGTACCGCCTCTGGACGGAGGATCTTCTCGAGGAGGCGGGAGACGCGGCGGGGGGGGCACCGCTCAAGGACACGCTTCAGGCGCGGGCGTTCGCGCTCAAGCCGATGAACTGCCCGAGCCACTGCGTCATCTTCAAGAGCCGCCGGCGCAGCTATCGCGAGCTCCCGTGGCGCGTGGCCGATTTCGGGCGCCTGCACCGCTACGAGCGCGGCGGCGTGGTGCACGGTCTGGCTCGCGTGCGCACCTTCGCGCAGGACGACGCGCACATCTTCTGCGCCGAGGAGAACGTCGCCTCCGAGATCGAGCGCTTCATGCGCTTCTTTTACCGCGTGTACAAGGCGTTCTCATTCGAGTCGATCGACATCCGCCTGGCCACGCGCCCCGAGAAGCGCATCGGAAGCGACGAGACGTGGGACCGCGCCGAGCGGGCTCTCGCGATGGGTCTCGAGCAGGCGGGCCTGAAGTTCGAGATGTCGCCGGGCGAGGGCGCGTTCTACGGCCCCAAGATCGAGTTCCACGTCAAGGACGCGCTCAAGCGCTCCTGGCAGCTTGGCACCATGCAGCACGACCCGAACCTGCCGAACCGGTTCGACCTGCGATTCGTCGGGGACGATGGCAAGGAGCACCGCCCGGTGATGCTCCACCGCGCGATCTTCGGGTCGCTCGAGCGCTTCTTCGGCGTCTACCTCGAGCACGTCGGCGGCAACTTTCCGATCTGGCTGGCCCCCCGTCAGGCCATCGTCCTCACCGTCAGCGAGAAGAGCGACGAGTACGCCCGGAAGGTCGGCGAGCGCCTCCAGGCCAGGGGCCTCCGCGTGGACCTCGACCTTTCGAGCGACAAGCTCGGCGCCAAGATCAGGAACGCGCGCCTCATGCGTTACCCGTACCTGCTGGTCGTCGGCCCCAAGGAGGTTGAGACCGAGAGCGTCGGCGTCCGGTCCCGCGACGCCGGGGAGCTCGGAGCCATGAAGGTCGAGGCGCTCGCCGCCCGCCTATTGACCGAGAGCGTCCCCCCCGCCGACACTTGACCACCGGCCCATTCCGGCCGATTTCCCCCTCACACGGAGGTCACGAGAGAGCATATGGCATTCGGGCAGCCCCGGTTCGATCCGCGCCAGCAGCAGCGCGGCTACCAGATCCGCGTCAACCACCGCATCCGAGTCCCCGAGGTCCTCGTCATCGGACCCGATGGCGGCAAGCTCGGCGTGTTGCAAACTCACGAGGCGCTGCGTATGGCGCAGGAGCAGGGGCTTGATCTGGTCGAGATCAACCCCAAGGCAGACCCGCCGGTCTGCAAGATCCTCGACTTCGGCAAGTACAAGTACGAGGAGAAGAAGAAGGCTGCGCAGGCGCGGCGCAACCAGGCCGTCGTCGACATCAAGGAGATCAAGCTCCGCCCGAAGACCGACGACCACGACATCAACTTCAAGATCAAGGCCGCCCGCCGGTTCCTCGAGGCCGGCCACAAGGTCAAGTTCACCGTGCGCTTCCGTGGCCGCGAGATCACGCACCCGGAGAAGGCGCAGGAGCAGATCGACATCATCGTGAAGGCGCTCGAGGACGTCGCGAACGTCGAGACGCGCCCCATGATGGAGGCGCGCGCGATGTCTCTGGTCATCGCGCCGAAGCCCGCCGTCATGCAGCGCGTCGCGCAGCAGCGCGCGGCGCTCGAGAAGGCCCGCCAGCAGGCCGAGAAGGAAGGCAAGCCCCTGCCGCCGGCGCCCTCGTCGTTGCAGCTCCCCGAGGACGACGAGGACGACGACGAGGACGACGACGACGACGACGAGGGCGAGGGCGAGGGCGAGGGCGGCGAGAGCTAGCGCCCGGCGTGGCGCGAGGTGGGGACGATGAGACGAGCGACGTGCATCGCCTCCCTCGTGGCGGCTCTTGCCTCCGCCGCGCCCGCGCGAGCGTCGCTCACGAGAAGCGAGTCGGAGCAGGTCCGCGGCTACGTGGCCGGCCTGGCGCACGCCGATCGTGTCCGTGCGCTCGTCGCCAGGCCCGATCTCTCGGCCGACGAGTCTGCAGCGGCGATGACCTCGGCGCTCGCCGCGGCGACGGTCGACGCGCCGCGCGGCGCTCATCGAGCTTGGACTCCTCGTCGTCGACGCCACCGGGAGCAACGATCGCGTCGCCGAGGCGCGCGGCGTCCTCGAGAAGCTACTCGGCGCGCGCGCCGGGGCCGAGGCCCTCTTTCTCGGCGACGAGCACGCGACGCTCCGCGCGCGCTCGGCGGTCGTCTGCACTGGCGATGCGAGCGGTCCGCTTTCGGCGGCTGCATCGCCCTGGGGCGCGGAGGCCGACCCGCCACTCATTCCGGCCTCCACACTCGCGTTCGCGCGCAGCTTCGCGTCCGTCGCCGTCGCGCACGCCCTCGATCGTCGCCCTGGCCTTCGGGTCCAGGCCCAACGGGATGGGGGCGAGGCGGGGGTCGTCACGCTCGCGGCGATGCTGGCGGTCGACGCACCCCGTACGTTCGACGTCGCCGCCGCGCGCCTTCTGGCGGGCAAGCGCGACACGGCTGCGTCCCTGGCCGACGCGCTCGGTGCTCTCGCGGCCTTTGCGGGCCGCGCCGACCTTCGGGATGGGCTGGTGCTCGCGCTCGGCAGGGCGGGCGCGACGCACGTCGTCCTCGAGCCTTCGGGCACGGCGACCGTGCTCCGCCTCGACGGTCACACCTGGCGGTTCGAGCGCGATGACTCAGGGGCCGTCACGGGCATGAAGCGCGATGGGGTGCCCGTGGCGATGACGATGCTCGCGACGGCACACGTCGCCCTCACCGAGGGCCGCGTATGGACCGGCGGGGGCCTGGCTTTCACGCGACTCGCTGGCGCGCCCCGGGTCGCGATCGCAGCGGGTCCCCGGGTCCGCGTGCTCGGGTCCGGCGTTCTCGATGTCGTCACGGCGCCGGCACCGGGCCCGGACCTCATCGTGGAGGCGGACCTCGAGATCAAGGGGGGGCCGGCCGGGCTCGTCGTCCGCGCCCAGCCCACCACGCGCGGGTTCCAGGGGCTCTCGCTCCTCGTCGTCCCGGGCCAGCCGGCGCATGTGGTCCTCCTCGTGGCTGACGGCAGTGGCACCGAGACCGCGATGGGCCCCGCCATGGAGGTGGCTGCGGCCCCGACGCAGCACGTCCGGCTCGCGCTCCGCGGCGACTCTCTGAACGCGTCGATTGGCGCTGCGGACCTCTCGACCTCCCTTCCCGACGTTCTGTCGCGCGGCGATGTCGGGCTGCGGGCCTATCCGGACGCGACGCTCGACGTCACCGGCTGGCGGGTTACCGCGTTCCGCGGGCGCTAGCTGCCCTTTGACGGGTGCACCCCCAGCGGCTAACGCTCAAGCGCGATGACCGCCGCCGCCCCCGCTCGCAAGCTCCGCATCCTCGTCGCAAAACCAGGCCTCGACGGCCACGATCGGGGCGCCAAGGTCGTGGCGCGCGCCTTGCGCGACGCCGGCTTCGAGGTCATCTACACGGGCCTTCACCAGACACCGGAGATGATCGCGACGGCGGCCATTCAGGAGGACGTCGACGCCGTGGGCCTGTCGATCATGAGCGGCGCGCACAACACGCTGTTCCCGGCCGTCATCGACGCGCTGCGCGCGCGCGGGGCCACGGACGTGGCCGTGTTTGGCGGTGGGATCATCCCCGAGGCCGACTTCGAGCGCCTCAAGGCCGCGGGTGTCACTGGCGTGTTCACCCCCGGGACCGCGCTCGAGACGATCATCCAGTGGGTGCGCGACAACGTCCGTCCTCGGGCGTGATCCGCTACACGCTGCCTCCCGAGGCGGTGACCCGGCGCGTGCGAGCGCTCACCGCGCTCAGGGCGCTCACCGCGCTCGCCCCCGTTGCGCTCGCCGTCGTCCTGTTGCGGCGTCTGCCGTGGGCTCCCTCTCCGCTCTTCTGGGCCGTCGTCGCGGCCATCGTCCTCCTGGTCGTGGTGCGCGCGACCGTCGGCTACGGGCGCTCCCTGCGTCGCGTCGGGCAGACGGTGATCACCGTCGCGGACGATGCGATCCGTGTCGACGGGGCGCGTGAGGGCTGGGCGATCCCGTGTGGCAGCGTGGCACGGATCGTCGAGATCGACGGGAGCCTGGGCGGTCTGCGCGTGGAGTCGGTGCCCGATCCCGCGACGGGGGGCGTGCTCGTGATCGACGTGCCCCGCGGCGGTCGTGACTTCGCCGACGTGCGCGCGGCGCTCGAGGCATGGACAGCCTTCGAACGCCGTCGAAGGCGACGCGTGCTCCGCCTCGTCGCTGCCGTGAGCATCGTCCTCGGCATCTTCTTCCTGCCCTTCGTCTTCGAGGACTTCGTCGTCCGTTCGCGCGTGGTGCTGGGAGGGCTGCTCGTGGCGACGTGGATCGCCATGCGGGCCGCCGTGCGAAGCTAGGCGCTGTGTTCGACGCCGGCTCAGGCTCACGTCGCGGGGCGCTGGGACCCCCTGCGCACCGTCGCACGGAACGAGGCCGGTGTGGTCCCCGTCCAGCGCGCGAAGGCGCGATAGAAAGCCTGGAGACGAGCGAAGCCGACCTCGTAGGCCACCTCCGTGAGGGTCGTCTCTTCGCGAGCCAGCAGCTGGATGGACAGCTCGCGGCGCACCTCGTCGACGAGCTCGCGAAGCGACCTTTGCCGGGCCCGCAGCTCCCGCTGCAGCGTGCGCGTGCCCACGCCGAGCCCGCGGGCGACGCGAGACAACCGGACGTCGCGCGCCCAGACCCCGCGCAGTACGGCAGCCCGCACGCCGTTGACGAACGTGTCGTCGGACCGCAGGTGAGCCAGCATTCGCGCGGCGCGGGCCTCTACGCGCATTGCGGCGACCGGATCGGGGGTGCGCACCAGCAGGTCGAGGAGCGACGCGTCGAACGAGACGCCGTCGAACGGCTGGCTAAACGCCACGGTCGTGCCGAAGAATGAGTCGTACAATCCCGCGCTGTCGCTCCTGTGGCGAAACGTCACCGCGCCCAGCCGCAGGCGATTGCCGGTGGCCTCCCGGGCGCGCAGCACGTTCAGCGCAACCGCGAGATCGGTGAGGACCGTCCCGTGCCGAGCCGCGTGGGGCGCGTGCATCGAGACGCTCACGCGCCCGCCGCGTTCTTGGAGCCGCAGCTCGACCCCCTCGGTCACCAGCGCGTAGAAGTGTGACGAGCGGGCGATAGCCTCCCGGAGGGTGCCTCCGGTCCACACGGCGTCGTCGAAGGTTCCGAAGCTTCCGACAGGCATCGCGCGCGCGAGCGTCAGGCCGAGGGCCCTGTGTCCGAGGCGTGCTGCCACGTCGCGCAGCGCGCGTCCAACGCGAGAGCCCGGCACGAACCGGTCGAAATCGGTCGCGGTCGTCTCGTCAAGCCCCAGCTGCCGCATGAAGGTCGAAGTGTCCACGCCGAGCGTGCCGAGCGCCCGGACCACAGGCACGAGGATGACGAGGGAGAGGCCGGCCTCGCGGAGCATCGTTGCGCCCCATGATACGTGCCGCGTGGCCAGCAGCCCCGCGATCACGTCCGGCGCTTCTCCATTCGCGACAAAGCGTTCGGCCCCGGACGCGCCTGGGCACTCCCGCCGTGGACGGCGGCGGCGGCGGCGTGGTTCAGTACGGGCGTTCCGCGATCCCCCTTCACCTTTCCAGGCCTCCCATGTCACGTGCGTCTCGCCGGATGCTCTTCCCCGCCCTCCTGTGGCTCGTGGCCTGCAGCAGCGCCGGCAACGACGGCACGTCGGCCGGCGGTCCCGTGGTGACCTCCGGCGACGCCGGTACCCCGGGCCGCTCCGACGGGGGTACGGGGACAGGGTGGGGCGACGCGGCTGTCCCGACCGATGGCGCCCCGGCCTCCGAGGATGCGGGCCACGGGCTGGCGGGCGACGGTGCAGCGAGTGCCGAGGCGTCGAGCGACGCCGGGGGCGGCAGCATGGGCCCGTACGGCGGCGACGGCCCGGCCACGGTGACCACGGCCACCTTCCAGGTTCCGTCCCCGAACGGCACCTTCGCGACGACGGCGTACATACCGGGCGGTACGGGGCCGTTCCCGGTCGTGGTCCTGTCGTCGGGGTTCTTCCAGCCAGGAGCCGCCTACGCGCCCTACGCGAACCGCCTCGCGAGCTGGGGCATGGTCACATTCCTGCGCGACGATCCGAACCTCGGCGAGAGCACGGCCAATGTCGCCTCAGACGTCGCCTACACCGTGGCGACCTGGCTGGCGGCGACCAACGCCGACTCGACCAGTGCACTGTACGGGAAGGTCGACGCGAGCCGGGTCGGGCTGGTCGGTCACTCACGCGGCGGACAGATCGCGCTGCTCGCGGCCGAAGGCGGCGCGATGGGCAAGATCCAGGGAGTCTTTGGCCTCGACCCCGTCGATTCATCGCAGAACGGTACCCCGCAGGCACGTTCCACGCTGAGCACGATCGGCGTCGCCCTTGCGTTCCTGGGCGAGACCACCGACTCGGGCTCGTCGGACTGCGCCCCTGCGGCGGACAACTATCAGGTCCTCTACCAGGCCGCCGCTTCCCCCGCGGTGGCCCTCACTGCCGTGGGCGCCGACCACACGATGTTCGAAAACCCAACGAGCTGCTTCGCGTGCACGGTGTGCACGGCGGGCACTGCCAACAAGGCGCAGGTCCTCTCCGACGCTGTTCGCTACGTCGCCGCCTTCTTCGCGCGGCAGTTGCTGGGGGACGCGACGGTTGGCGCGGCGTTCGATGGCGCCGGAGCCAGTCAGGACATCGCGGCAGGCGCCATCCAGCTCACGTCGAAGTAGGTGCCTCGAGCGCCGGGGTGCGTCTTGCGGTGACCTCGAGGCGCGGCCCGGCGGCGCGTGAGCATGAAGGATGACTGTCCGTGGACACGTGCTGACTGTCCCGGGACACCCCGCGAGAGCGCGTTGTCGAAGAAATTCCCGGCCCTTCGCATCGGCACGCGCATCGCAGTCGCGCGTGCCCATGCGTCCCCCTATCAGCACGGGCTTCCCTCTCCTCGTCCTCGCCTGCTCCGGAGCGCCGTCGGCGCCGATCGTCCCGGGCACTCCCGACGTCCAGCTCGCCGCGTCGCTCCGCGGTATCCCCGACCACGGCGACGATCCCGCCGTCGTGTTCGTCGAAGTCCCGGGCGCCGGCGCGTGCACCGGCGCGCTCGTGGCTGCCGACGTTGTGGCCACGGCGCGTCGCTGCGTCGAGATCGTCCCGGATGTTCCCGTCTGTCCTTCGCGCACGACCCCCCGCGGCGTTCCGCGCGACCTGACGACACTCCGCGTCAAGGTGGGCGAGACGCTCTCTGACGCCGTCGAGCGTGCCCGCGGTCAAAGTCTCGTCGTACCCGATCAGGATGATCTCTGCCGCGGCGACCTGGCGCTCCTCCATCTCGACGCGCCGATCGACGACGTCGAGCCTCTCGCCGTCAGCCCCACGGGGGCGGCTGTTGGCGACCATCTCCGCACCGTGAGCCTTTCGATGGGCCGCAAGGTGGTGCGGGATCACGTTCCGGTCGAGGCGAGCTCCGCGACCGAGTTGGCGCTCGTCGAGGCCCCCTGCGTTGGAGCTCCGGGCGGCATCGTGATGGACGAGGCGACGGCTCAGCTTGTCGGCGTCGTCTCCCGGAGCGATCCGCGCTGCGACGCCCAGGGCGGCTGGGACGTCGCCATCCGTCCCGACGCGTTCTTCTCGCTCGTCGAGCGCGCGCTTGAACAGGGCCACGTCAGCCGTGCCTCGCACAAGGCGCGCGAACGAAAGGGGGCGATCGACCTGGGCGCCGGGTGCTCCCATGCTGACCAGTGCGCAGCCGGGGCGTGCGTCACCTATGCCGGGGGGCAATACTGCACCCGTGAGTGCAGCTCCCTCGACCGGTGCCCAGCCAAGACGCGGTGCGCTGCGACCCTGCAGTCGACGCGCGTTTGCATCGAGGAGTAGAGTCCCAGGTCACCCATGGATTTCGACTTCGCCGAGCACCACCAGCTCCTGCGCCAGAGCGTCCGCGAGTTTGCGCGCGCCGAGATTGCCCCGCACGCGCAGCGGTGGGACAGGGAAGAACGCTTCCCGAAGGAGCTGGTCTCCAAGCTCGCGGCCATGGGGCTGCTGGGCATCCGCATCCCGGAAGAGTACGGCGGGTCGGGCCTGGATACGACCGCGTATGCCATCTGCGTCGAGGAGCTGGCGCGCATCGACGGATCGATGGCCCTCACGATCGCGTCGCATAACGGCCTGGGTACGGGTCATGTGCTCGCGTTCGGGACCGAGGAGCAGAGGCGGCGCTACCTTCCCAAGGCGGCGAGTGGCGAGTGGCTTGCTGCCTGGGCGCTGACGGAACCCGGGAGCGGGAGCGACTCCGCCGCACTCCGCACGACGGCGAGGCGCGATGGACAAGGCTGGCTGCTCAATGGCACCAAGACCTTCATCACCCAGGGCTCCGTCGGCGGCTTCTGCGTCGTCCTGGCGCGGACCAACCCCGACGTGCCCAAACAGCGCGGGATCAGTGCGTTCATCGTCGATCACGGGACGTCAGGGTTCAGCGCTTCCAAGCACCTGCTCAAGCTCGGCTGTCGGTCGAGCGACACGGCGGAGCTCACGCTCGAGAACGTCCACGTCGCGGACTCGCAGCGCCTCGGCGAGGTGGACCGCGCGTTCATGGACACGATGCGGATCCTCGATCGTGGCCGCATTTCCATCGCCGCAATGGCGCTCGGACTGGGTTACGGGGCGCTCGACATGGCCGTTCGCTACGCCAAGGAACGCAAGGCGTTCGGAAAGCCGATCGCGGACTTCCAGGCCATCCAGTGGATGCTCGCAGACGCCAAGGCGGAGCTCGACGCGTCGGCGCTGCTCACGTATCGCGCTGCCTGGCTCGCCGACCAGGGCAGGCCCCACTCCGAGCAGGCCGCGAAGGCCAAGCTTTTCACGAGCGAGGCGGCCACTCGCGCATGCAACTCCGCCCTGCAGGTGCACGGCGGGTACGGGTATGTGCGCGAATTCGATGTCGAGCGTCACCTGCGCGACGCGAAGCTGTGCGAGATCGGCGAGGGGACCAGCGAGGTCCAACGCATGGTCATCGCGAAGCACGTCCTGACCGGCTGACCTCGGTCTCCCGCATTCCGCGACATGGCGGGCGAATGGCGGGAGGGCGCCCGCCCCGGAAGCTCGAATCGCGTCCAATCACCTGCGCAAAGGCGCAGGCACGCTCATGCCTGTACCTATCGAGGAATATTGACATTCGAGGCCGCTCTCCATAGGGTTTGCGCTGGACGTGGGAAGTCGTGGCAAGAAGTACCAAGCTACGGCACGCCCGATGAGGTGAGAGCGCGTCGTGTTCCGCGGCCGGTACGAGCACACGATCGACGCGAAGGGGCGCACCAGCGTCCCCGCCCGGTACCGGGATGCCCTCGGTGTCACCGGCGAGAAGCGCATCGTCCTCACGAGTGCGCTCGACACCTGTCTGGTCGCGTACGGCCCCTCGGAGTGGGCGGCCTTCGAGGAGCGCCTCGGCCGGTTGAGTCAATTCGATCCGGCCGTCAAAAAGCTGCGCCGCATCTACGTATCGGGCGCGGTCGAGTGCGAGATCGACGATGTTGGCCGCATCCTGGTCCCGCCGACGCTCCGGGACCATGCGGGGCTGAAGAAGGAGGTCCTCTGGGCGGGGCTCGGGCGATACGCGGAGCTCTGGGACAAGGACCACTGGACTCGCGGGGTCGAGACCGACGAGGACGAGAAGCGCGCCATCGCAGCACGGCTGGCGGAGCTCGGGCTATGAGCAACCTGCAGCTCGCCCTGCCCGGGGTCTCGCTCGGTGACTCGGGCGTCGAGTGGGAATGGCGCGAGGACGCCGACGACATGAGCGACGCGAAGCGCTTCGAGCACACGACGGTGATGAGGGACGAGGTCGTGCGCGCGCTCTCGCCGCGAAGCGGTGGAGTCTACGTGGACGCCACCCTTGGGGGCGGCGGTCACACGGTCGCGGTCCTCGAGGCGGAGCCGAGGGCGCGCATCGTGGCGCTCGACC
Source organism: Myxococcales bacterium (assembly GCA_021778125.1). GTDB lineage: Bacteria > Myxococcota_A > Polyangia > Polyangiales > Polyangiaceae > Palsa-1150. The sequence goes on along the minus strand of JAJYCT010000015.1, from coordinate 13,929 downwards.
GCGACCCCGTGGCGATCGCTGCGGCCGAAGAGCGTCTTGCCCCCGTCGCCGACCGGGTGCACTTCGTGCGTGCCGCGTTCTCGAGCGTACGCGAGAGGCTCGACGAGCTCGGGCTCGATCGCGTCGACGGTCTGGTCGCCGATCTCGGCGTCAGCTCCCCGCAGCTCGATCGCGCCGAGCGAGGGATGAGCTTTCGCCGCGAAGGGCCCATCGACATGCGGATGGATCCCGAGTCGGGCGAGACTGCGCTCGATCTCATCGACCGGCTCTCCGACGATGAGCTCGCGGACATCATCTACCAGTACGGTGACGAGCGGCGATCTCGAAGCATTGCGCACAGCATCAAGCGCGCCTTCGCCGACGACGAGCTCCGGACAACGCTGGACCTCCGTCGCGCCGTGGTGCGCGCCGTCGGGCCAGCACGCGTCGGCGGAGTGGATCCGGCCACCCGGACCTTCCAGGCGCTGCGCATTGCGGTCAACCGCGAGCTCGAGGAGCTCGACGCGCTACTGGCCGCGCTCCCGGGCGTGATGGCCCAGGGTGGGATCGCAGTCATCATCTCCTTTCACTCGCTCGAGGACCGCCTCGTCAAGCGTGCGTTCCTGGGAAGCTCCTGGGCGCCGCTCACGAAGAAGCCCGTGGTCGCGAGCGAGGAGGAGTGCGCGCAGAATGCCCGGGCACGCAGCGCGAAGCTCCGGGCGGCGCGGCGTACGCCAACGGAGGGGGACGGGCCATGAGCCGCCAGCGACGTGCCTTCCTCCCGATCTGGACCTTCGCCATCGCGGCGACCGTGAGCGCCTTCGTCGTCCACCTCGCTTTGCGTGGAAGGACGGTCCAGCTGGGCTACGAGCTCGGGCGTGCGCGCCAGGAGCAGTCCCGACTGCGCGAGGTCAAGCGCGTCCTCGAGGTGGAGTCCGCGAGCTACAAGACCCCCGAGCGCGTCGAGATCATCGCCCGCACGCTCCTGGGCATGGAGCCGCCGACGCCCGACCGCATCGTCCCCCTCGCGCAGGTGCCTACCCCTCCGCTGCAGGGGGGCGTAGCGACGACGGGCGGAGAAGGTCCGCGGTGAGAAACCTCGATCCCAGGCGTGCCCGGTGGATCCGCACGCGCATGGGGGTCCTGTGCGGCGTGATGGGTCTCGCCCTCGGAGGCATCGTCTCGAGCGCGTGGCGTGTCCAGGTCGAGGACGGTCCCGCGTGGCGCGAGATGGCCGAGAGGCAGCGGCAGAGGCGCCTCCACATCGAACCCAAGCGGGGCACCATCTACGACCGCAACGGCACGCCCCTGGCGGTCAGCGTGGAGGTGCCGAGCCTCAGCGTCGATGTCGTCGACATGCTGCGCAGCACGGACGACAAGGCGGCACAGGAGGCCGTTTTGCGCGACGCAGCCTTGCGGCTGGGCCCGATCCTGTCGCTCGATCCGAACGAGGTCTGGACGAAGCTCGAGCAGCGCCGTCGGTTCGCGTGGCTCAAGCGGCGCATCTCGAGCGAGGAAGCCGAGGCCATCCGGGACCTCGGCGATCCGAAGAAGCAGGCGCACCCGATTCGAGGTCTGGCCCTGGAAGGCGAGGGCCACCGGTCCTACCCGGGCCGCGAGCTTGCCGGGACGCTCCTGGGCTTCGTGGCGCCCGATGGCCAGGGCAAGGACGGCTTGGAGCTCGCCCTGGACGAGGACCTGCGCGGGCACGTGGAGGACGTCCAGGGCCTGCGCGATCGCAGCGGGCGGCTCGTCTTCGAGGGCGCCAACGACGCGCGCGCTCTTCAGGGCTACGATGTGACGCTGTCCATCGACGAGGGCATCCAGCACGTCGCCGAGCGCGAGATCGACGCGGCGATGCACACCTACGAGACGCGCGGAGGCTCGCTCGCGGTCGTCGATCCAGCCACCGGCGAGATCCTCGCGCTCGCGAGCGTGCCCGGGTACAACCCGAACGACTACGGCGAGTCCGATCCGGACGCGCGCCGCGATCGCGCCGTCACGGACCGCTTCGAGCCGGGCTCGGTCATGAAGCCGTTCATGATCTCCGGCGCGCTCGCGGCGGGGACGCTCCACCCCACGGACGAGATTGACTGCGAGCACGGCGTCTACCAGGTCGCCGGGATCACCGTGCACGACACGCACGTGAGCGGCCTGCTCTCGCCGACGCAGATCCTCGCCCGAAGCTCGAACATCGGCGCGCTCAAGATCGGCCTCGAGCTGGGCGAGCCGGCGCTCTACGCCGCGTACCGTCGCTTCGGCTTTGGCGAGCCGACGGGGCTGCCCGTGCCGGGGGAGGCGAGTGGCGTGCTGCGACCCAAAGGGCGCCCCTGGGTCGATGCCGAGACGGCGACCGCGAGCTACGGTCAGGGTATCTCGGTGACCACGCTGCAACTCGCGATGGCCATGAGCGCGATCGCGAACGGAGGCAAGCTGCTCGAGCCGATCCTGGTCGAGCGCGTCGCCGACGAGCGTGGCGACGTGGTGCGCGAGAGCTCCACGCACGTCCGTCGCGAGGTGATCCCACCGGGCGTCGCGCGCACCGTGGCCGAGATGCTCACGGCGGTAAGCGAGGAGGGGGGGACGGCCGTCGAGGCGGCCGTCGCGGGCTTCCGCGTGGCCGGCAAGACGTCGACGGCCCAGAAGGTCGACCCCGCCACCGGCAGGTACTCCACCGAGAAGTACACGGCCGTCTTCGTGGGCTTCGTGCCCGTCGAGAAGCCGCGCATCGTCGTTGCGGTCGTGCTCGACGAGCCCATGATTGGACGCTATGGAGGCGATCTGGCTGGCCCGGTCTTCCGTCGTGTCGCCGAGTCGTCGCTCCGGTATCTCGGGGTCACGCCGTCGGCGAGCACCGCGCACCTCCCGGCGGTGAGCCGCGCCGGCGACGTCGCCGACGCTACCCTCGCGATGACGAAGCCTTCCCAGAGCCCCGCGCTGCCGCCGCCTCCCGTGCCCGCCGTCATTCCCGCGGGCAGCGTCCGGGTGCCCGACGCCACGGGAATGGCCGCGCACGACGTGGTCGTCGCCCTGACCAAGGCGGGGCTCGTTCCGCGCATCGAAGGGTGGGGCCGCGCGATCCGGCAGGAGCCCACGGCGGGAGCCGCCGCGCAGAAGGGAGCCTCGGTCCGCGTGGTGCTCGAGCCCGCGTCATGAGGGGGGCCATGACGGAGGCGCTGCGCGCGGGGGGCCTGAGGCTCGACGAGCTCGTGCGGGAGCTGCCCGGCAGTGCGACGGTCGTCGGCGACGCCACGACGCGAGTGCGCGGCGTTCGTCACGATTCGCGTGCCGTGGAGCCTGGAGACCTCTTCGTTGCCCGCAAAGGCGAACACGCCGACGGAGCCGCGTTCGTGGCGAACGCGGTTGCACGGGGAGCCGCGGCCGTCGTCGTGGCCCGGGGCGCCATGGATCCTTCGGGCTTGCGCGTGCCCGTCGTCCTGCTCGACGACGCGTCCGCGGCGCTCGCCCACGCGGCCTCCGCCGTCTATGGACACCCCTCGTTCTCCCTCGAGGTCGTCGGGATCACGGGCACGAACGGCAAGACGACCACGGCCCACCTGGCGCGCGCGACAATCGACGGTGCGCTGGGTGTCCCGAGCTGCGGCGTGCTGGGGACGGTCGGTCACTCGTTTGGAGACTGGCGCGTGGGGGCGCGGCACACCACGCCCGAGGCCGACGACCTGGCGCGTGCGATGGTCGCGATGCGGGCGCGGGGTGCCACCCACGTCGCCATGGAGGTGTCGTCGCATGCCATCGATCTGGGGCGGGTGCGCGCCGTGCGCTTCCGCGTCGCGGCGTTCACGAACCTCACCCAGGATCACCTCGATTTTCATGGCTCCATGCGCGCCTACGCAGAGGCCAAGGCGCGTCTGTTCACCGAGCTCGGGCCGGGGGCTGCCGTCGTCAACGTCGACGACGCGTTCGGGCAGGAGCTCGTCGGACGCATTCGAGCCCCGCTGGTCCGCGTGAGCGCGCGCGTCGGTGGTGCCGCCGACGTGGCTCCGGTGCGGGCCTGCGTCGATGAGCATGGCATCGCGGCGACCGTGGACACGCCGCGCGGCACGGTCGAAATTCGATCGCGCTCCGTTGGACAGCACAACCTCGAGAACCTGATGGTGGCGCTCGGCATTGCAAGCTCGCTCGACCTCGATCTGGCGCGCGCCGCGGAGGCCCTCTCCGCCGAACCTGGCGTGCCCGGGCGCCTCCAGCGCTGCGATCTGCCCGGGGACGACGTGATTGCGCTCGTGGACTACGCGCACACGCCCGATGCGCTCGCGCGTGCGCTCGACGCGGTTCGCGCCGTCGCCCGGGGCCGGGTCTGGTGCGTCTTCGGGTGCGGTGGAGATCGCGATCCCACCAAGCGGGAGCCCATGGGCGAGGTGGTCGGGGGGCGCGCGGACGAGGTCGTCGTGACCAACGACAATCCTCGGACCGAGGACCCTGCCCAGATCGCCTCGGCCGTGGTGCGCGGAGTGCGCCAGGCTGGGAGGGAGCCGCGGGTCGAGCTGGACCGCGGGAAGGCCATCGCCCACGCCGTGCGTTCTGCCCAGGCCGGCGACGCCATCCTCGTCGCGGGCAAGGGGCACGAGGACTACCAGATCGTGGGGACCGCAAAGCACCCCTTCGACGACCGAGTCGAGACCGAACGAGCGCTCGAAGCCCGGCGCCACCCGCGTGGAGCCCCCTAGCGATGGCCACGCCCATCGCTGTCAACCGCGCATCCATCGACGCCCTCGCCGTGGCCGAAGCCGCCGCAGGCCGCGTGGCGCGCGCGACGCCGGGGCGCGTCGCGCGCGGCGTTACGACCGACAGCCGCGCGGTCGTGCCAGGCAGCGCCTTCGTCGCGCTGCGAGGCGAGCGCCTGGATGGACACTCGTTCGTGCGTGGCGCGCTCGATGCCGGCGCGGCGCTGCTCGTCGTGGAGTCCGGCCGTGCCCCCGACGATCCGCGCGCCGACGTCGTCGAGGTCGACGACACGCTCGCGGCGTGGGGGGCCATCGGCCGGCGTCACCTCCGCGCGTGGCGGTCCGGGGATCCGTCGGCGCGTGTCGTCGCCGTCACGGGCAGCGCCGGCAAGACGACGACGAAGGAGATGTGCGCGGCCCTCCTCCGCAGCGTCGGCCCCTGTCTCGCGACGGCGGGCAACCTCAACAACCGCATCGGGCTGCCCTCCGTGGCGCTGCAGGCCGACGCCGGGCACCGCTTCCTCGTGCTCGAGATGGGGATGAGCGTTCCCGGCGAGATCGCGGCGCTTGCGTCGATCGCCGAGCCCGACGTCGGCGTCGTGGTCAACGTCGGCTGGGCCCACGCGGGGGGCGTCGGCGGCACTCTCGAGGGCGTGGCGCGCGAGAAGGGGGCGCTCTTCGATGGGGTTCGCCCGGGAGGCTGCCTGGTGGCCAACGCCGACGACCCGCCCGTCATCGCCGCGGCCTCGCGCGTCGCCGGGCGCAGGCTCGTTACGTTCGGCGTCGCCTCGACCGCCCACGTGCGCCTCGCGGGGCGGCGGGCGTCCGGAGACGGAGCGACCGTCCTCGTCGAGCGCGCGGGCCGTCTCGCGTCGTTCGTCGTCCCCATCCCGGGGCAGGCCGCCGCCATCGATTTCGTGGCAGCGCTCGCGGCCGCAGAGGCGGTCGCCGGTCCCATCCCCGACGAGCGCGTCGCCGCGGCCATGGCAGCCCTCGCGCCCATCGCGGGGCGCATGCACGTGCGACGCGCGGGCGCGGTACGCGTCGTCGACGACGCGTACAACGCGAACCCGGGCAGCGTGCGGGCGGCGCTGCGCGCGCTGGCCGAAATGACACCGGGCCGCCGTGTGGCCGTGCTGGGCGAGATGAAAGAGCTGGGGGCCGTCGCGGCGCGCGAGCACGAGGCCCTCGGTGACGACGTCGCTCGCGCCGGCGTGGCGCTGCTCATCTCGTGCGGCGGCCTCGCCGACGCGACCGCGCGTCGCTCGGAAGCGCTGGGTGTCGAGGTCGTCCTCGCCGATGGTGCGGAACGCGCGGCGCAGCTCGCTGTCGAGCGCGTTTGTCCCGGGGACATCGTCCTGGTCAAGGCGTCCCGGAGCGTGGGCGCGGAGCGTGTCGTCGAGGCGCTCATCGCCCACGAGGCGGGCCGGTAGATGCTCTACGAGCTCCTCTTCCCCTTGCGGCACGACGCCGACTGGCTCGGCTTCCTGAACGTCCTTCGGTACGTGCCGTTCCGCACGATCGCCGCGACCGTGACCGCCATGCTTCTGGCGTTCGTTCTGGCGCCCTGGTTCATCCGCGAGTTGCAGCGCAAGCAGATCGGCCAGATCGTGCGCGCCGACGGGCCCGAGTCCCACAAGATCAAGAGCGGCACTCCCACGATGGGCGGGGCGCTCATCCTTCTCTGCGTGCTGCTTCCGACGATCCTCTGGTGCGATCCCCGGAGCGTCTTCGTCTGGGCGACCACCGCCGTCACCGCCGGCTACGGCGTCATCGGCTTCCTCGACGACCACCTCAAGATCCGGCTGCGCAACTCCCGCGGCGTGCCCGGACGCTACAAGCTGCTCGGCCAGTTCCTCATCGGTGGCGCAGTGCTGTCGTACGCGTTCCTCGCGCGCGAGCACCTCCCGCCCGACTGGTACGAGATCCGGTTCAACCTCGGCATCCCCTTCGTCGCCTTCTCGAAGCACCCGGTCGTGCTCCCGGCCTGGCTCTACCTGCCCCTCGCCGTGACGCTGGTCGTCTGGACGTCGAACGCCGTCAACCTGACCGACGGCCTCGACGGGCTGGCGATCGGCCCGGTCATGATCAACGCCGGAACGTACCTCGTGTGGGCGTACCTCGCGGGGGCGACGTTCGGCATCGCCCACGTGGCGCAGCGCTTCGTCGTCGCGCGCTACCTGGACATCCCCTTCCTCGCGAGCGGCGGCGAGCTCTCCATCTACTGCGGGGCCATCGTCGGGGCCGGCACCGGCTTCCTCTGGTACAACACCTATCCCGCGCAGGTGTTCATGGGCGACGTGGGCTCGCTGGCGCTCGGCGGCGGCCTCGGGATGTGCGCGGTGTTCACGAAGAACGAGCTGCTCTCGGCCATCCTGGGCGGCGTCTTCTTCCTCGAGGCCGTGAGCGTCGTGGTGCAGGTGACGAGCTTCCGGCTCACGGGAAAGCGCATCTTCCTCATGGCCCCGCTGCACCATCACTACGAGAAGAAGGGGTGGGCCGAGCCCAAGATCATCGTGCGCTTCTGGATCATCTCCATTCTCTTGGCACTCTTCAGTCTTTCGAGCTTGAAGTTGCGGTAAGGACGCGCCCACGGCTCGTCCGGAGCGCGCGCGAGGTTCGAGGTCCACACGTGTCGGAGCTGGCCGGGAAACGAGTCGTCGTCGTGGGCCTCGGGGCGAGCGGGGTCGCCGCGGCACGCCTGTGCCTGCGTCGCGGCGCCTGCGTCGTGGTCAACGACGGCAAGACGCGAGACGCCCTGTCGGAGGAGGCGCGCTCGCTCGAGGCGCTCGGAGCGACGCTCGTCGCCGGGGCCCACGGACCGGCCCGGATGCGCGAGGCCGACCTCGTCGTGGTCTCCCCCGGTGTCCCGCCCCTCCCCGAGATCCAAGCTGCCGAGGCGTCCGGGGTTCCGGTCTGGGGCGAGGTCGAGCTGGCGGTCCGGAGCCTCGCGGTTCCGGCGCCCATCGTCGCGATCGGCGGCACGAACGGCAAGAGCACCACCACCTCGCTCGTCGGCGACCTCCTCGCGGCGCACGGCCTGCGCACGTTCGTGGGCGGCAACCTGGGCGAGCCGCTCGCGGACCACGCCGACGAGCGCTTCGACGTCGTCGTGCTCGAGGTCTCGAGCTTCCAGATGGAGCGCGTCGATGCGTTCCGACCGCACGTCAGCGCGCTGCTCAACGTCACCGACGACCACCTCGACCGCTACGCCAGCCTGGACGACTACGCGGACGCCAAGGGCAACGCCTTCCGCCGGCAGACCGAGCGGGACTGGGCCATCGTCCCGTTCGACGACGCCACGTGCATCCGGGAGGCGAAGCGAGGCCGCGCGCGGATCGTGACGTTCGGGCCCGGCGGGGTGCTCGACGTGACCGACGACGCCGTCGTCGACCGGCGCACGCAGGAGCGCTTCGCCCGCGACGCCATGGCGCTGACCGGCGGGCACAACGCGCTCAACGTGGCGGCGGCGATCGCGTGCGCACGGCCCTTCGGCGTCGGGGCGGAGGCCATCCGGCGGGTCCTTCGCACGTTCAAGGGGCTGCCGCACCGGACGGCGCTCGTCGCCGAGGTCGCGGGCGTGCGGTTCTACGACGACTCCAAGGGAACGAACGTCGGCGCGGCCGTCACGGCGCTCGACGGGCTGCGCGAGGCGCGCGCGATCCTCATCGCCGGGGGCCGCGACAAGGGCGGGACGTACCGGCCGCTCGTCGATGCGCTCGTCCGCAAGGGGCGCGCGGTCGTCGTCCTCGGCGAGGCCGCGGACGCCATCGCGGTGGCCGTCGGAGACCGCGTCCCCGTGCAGCGCGCCGGGAGCATGGACGACGCCGTCCGTGCCGCCGCGGCCCTGGCGCAGCCCGGGGACGCCGTCCTCCTGTCGCCCGCCTGCTCGAGCTTCGACATGTTCCGCGACTACAAGCACCGCGGCGACGAGTTCGCCCGCGCCGTCCGCGAGCTCCGGGAGGAGGCGACGCCGTGATCCTCAAGAACGTGCGCCGCTCGGTCGGGCTCCAGCTCGCCGCCCCGCTCGACGCGCGGCCGGCGTCCTCGGGTGCGGCGGGATCGGTCGATCCCGTGATGGCGGCGGTCGTCGTCGCCCTGGTCGGCTTCGGCGTCGTGATGGTCTACAGCGCGAGCGCCGTGCAGGCCACCGTGCAGTACCACGACCCGCAGTTCTTCCTGAAGCGCCAGGTCGCCTACGCCGTCGCGGGGCTCTCGGTGACCTGGGCGGCGAGCCGGTTCGACTACCATCGGCTCTACAAGCTCACGTATCCGGTGCTCGGGATCGTCGGGCTCCTGCTGCTCCTGTGCGTCGTGGGCTTCGGGCACTCCGCCGGCAACGCGGCGCGCTGGCTGTCGGTCGGGCCCGTGCACGTGCAGCCCGCGGAGATGGCGAAGGTCGCCCTCGTCATCTGGCTGGCCTACTCGCTCGCGAAGAAGGCCGACCAGGTCAAGACGTTCACGATCGGCTTTCTCCCTCACCTGCTCGTGGCCGGGATCTACATGCTGCTCTGCATGAGGCAGCCCGACTTCGGCAGCGCCGTCGTGCTCCTCCTGCTCACCTTCACCCTTCTCTTCGTCGCCGGCGCCAAGGTCGGCTACATCCTCGGTGCGTCGATCCTGGGGGCCGGGTTCGGGGCCGCAGCCATTCGCTTCCGCGAATATCGCTACGAGCGCTACCTCGCCTGGCTGCACATGGATCAGCACCGTCAGGACCTCGCCTACCAGCCGTTCCAGAGCGTGATGTCGTTCGGCTCGGGAGGCCCATGGGGGCTCGGCATCGGGCGCGGCCTGCAGACGCTCTACCTGCCCGAGGCGCACACCGACTTCGTCGCCGCCATCATCGGCGAGGAGCTCGGGTTCGTCGGCGTCGCGGCGCTCTGCGGGGCGTACATGGTCCTGGTGGCGCGCGGCGTGCGGGCCGCGCTGCGCGCCCCGGACGACTTCGGGTCGTTCCTCGCGTTCGGGCTGTCCACGATGTTCGGCGTGCAGGCCCTCGTGAACCTCTCGGTGGCGCTGGCCGTGCTGCCGACCAAGGGCCTCACGCTGCCGTTTATCAGCTTCGGCGGCTCGTCGCTCCTGGTCAACGCGGTGGCCGCGGGCATCCTGCTCAACATCTCGCGGCAGGCCGGCGAGTCCGCGGTGGAGACCCCGCCGCCGCGCCCCGTGATGCCTTCCGAGCCTGCCGCCGAGCCGGCGGAGGTCGCCCCTTGAGCCGGCCGTGCGTGCTCATCGCGGGCGGCGGGACGGGAGGGCACGTCTTCCCGGGGGTGGCCGTCGCCGAGGCGATGCACGCCGTTGCCGACGTGGACGTCGTGTTCTGCGGGACGCCACGCGGCGTGGAGGCTCGCGTCATTCCCCAGCGCGGCTGGCCCCTCGAGGTCCTGGAGGTCGAGCCCATGAAGGGCGGCGGAGCGGCGCGCGCCCTGCGTGGCGCCTGGATCGCCGCGCGAGCGACGACGGGCCCCCGGCGCCTGCGGCGCGCCCGGCGGCCGGCGGTCGTCCTCGGCGTCGGCGGCTACGCCTCCGGGCCCGTCTCCCTCGCCGCGGTGCTGGGCGGCGTACCGCTGGCGATCCTCGAGCCGAACAGCGTCGCGGGCCTGTCCAATCGCCTCGTCGCGCGGTTCGCGAAGCGCGCGTATCTCGCCTGGCCCGAGACGGCCGTGAGCTTCCCGGCCGCGGCGGTCCGGCCCTTCGGCGTCCCGTTGCGGGCCGGCTTCGGAGCGCGTCCCTACGTCGCGAGCGCGGCGCGCCGCGTCCTCGTGATGGGCGGCAGCCAGGGCGCCGCGGCGCTCAACGAGCGCATGCCGGAGGTTGTCGCGCAGCTCCAGGGACGGGCGGGCCTCGAGGTGGTGCACCAGGCGGGGCGTGAACGCGACGGCGCCGTACGCGAGGCGTATGCGCGCCTGGGCCTGGGGCGCGTGGCCGTCGTCCCGTTCATCGACGACGTGGCGCGCGCCATCGCGGACGCCGATCTGATCGTCGCGCGAGCGGGCGCGTCGACGCTCGCCGAGATCACGGCGATCGGGCGCGCCGCTCTCCTGGTGCCCTTCCCGCACGCCGCCGACGACCACCAGGCCCGCAACGCCGAGGCGCTCGAGCGCGCCGGCGGCGCGGTCTGCGTACGCCAGGACGCCGCGGACGTGGCGCGCCTCGCGCGCGAGGCGGCGCGCCTGCTCGACGACGAGACTGCGCGAGTCGCCATGGCGAGCGCGTCCCGCGCCGGCGGCCGGCCCGCGGCCGCGTCGGACGTCGCGCGCGACCTGCTGTCGCTCGCCGGGCTCGACCTGCGCCCCGGCCGCACCGCCGATGGCGCACCCCCCCCGCGACCCCCCCAGGAGGCGCGCTAGATGTTCCGCGGTCGCGTACGCCACGTGCACTTCGTCGGCATCGGCGGGATCGGCATGAGCGGCCTCGCCGAGATCCTGCGGACGCTCGACTTCGAGGTCAGCGGCTCGGACCTCCGGCCCAACGAGAACACGCGCCGCCTCGAGGGCCTGGGCGTGCGCGTCTTCATCGGCCACTCGGCCGAGAACGTCTCCACCGCCGACGTCGTCGTCTACTCGAGCGCCATCGACCCGCAAAACCCCGAGATTGCGCGGGCGCAGGCGCTCGAGGTCCCCATCATCCCGCGCGCCGAGATGCTCTCCGAGCTGATGCGGACGCGCTACGCGGTCACGATCGCCGGGTCGCACGGCAAGACGACGACCACGTCGCTGGTCGCCACGGTCCTGCGCGCCGCCGGGCTCGACCCCACCGTCGTGGTGGGCGGCAAGGTGAACGCGCTCGGCACCAACGCGCGCCTCGGCGCGGGCGATCTCTTCGTCGCCGAGGCGGACGAGAGCGACGGCTCGTTCCTCAGGCTCACGCCGACCATCGCCGTCGTCACGAACATCGATCCCGAGCACCTCGATCATTACGGCACCCACGAGGCGGTGAAGGAGGCGTTCGTCCAGTACGCCAACCGCGTACCCTTCTACGGCCTGTGCGTCGTGTGCATCGACCACCCGAGCGTCCAGGAGATCCTGCCGCGCATCGGTCGCCGCCACGTCACCTACGGCATCTCGCGGCAGGCCGACTATCGCGCCAAGAACACCACCTTCGAGGGCCTGGCCACGCACTTCGACGCCTATCGGCGCAACGAGCCGCTCGGCCGCTTCGTCGTCCACATGCCGGGCGCGCACAACGTCCTCAACGCCCTCTCGGTCGTCGCGGTCGCCGACGAGCTCGAGGTGCCGCTTGACGTCACGCGCGACGCGATCGCCGGCTTCCACGGCGTGCAGCGCCGGTTTACCGTCGTCGGCCAGCCTCGCTGCACCCGGGCCGGCAAGAGCGGCGACGTCATGATCGTCGACGACTACGGCCACCACCCGGCAGAGGTCGAGGCCACGCTCGACGCCGCGCAGCGAGGCTTCGACCGCCGCGTCGTCGTGGCGTTCCAGCCGCACCGCTACTCGCGGACCAAGCACCTGTTCGACGAGTTCACGCGCGCCTTCAACAAGGCCGACGTCGTGCTCGTGACCGAGGTCTACGCGGCCGGCGAGAAGCCGATCGAGGGCGCGACCGGCGAGGCCCTCGCCGCGGCGATCCACGCGCACGGCCACCACGGCGTCACGTACGTCCCCGACAAGAAGAAGGTGGCGGCTGTGCTCCACGACCTCGTCGAGCCCGGCGACATCGTCATCGCGCTCGGCGCCGGCGACATCAACGCCAGCGCGCGCGAGCTGCTCGCGCTCCTGGAGCGGGAGGAGCGCGCGTGACGCCCTCCAACCGCCGGGTGCGCGAGCTTCTCGTGGAACCCCCGGAGCCGGCCTCGCCGCCCCTCCCGGCGCCCCCCTCGCCCCCCTCGCGCGTGCTGCCCGTCCTGCGCACGGCGTTTGGGGTCATCCTGGTCGCCGGCGTGTCCGTGGCCGTCGCGTGGGTCGCGCGGCGGCACGTCATGACGAGCTCCCGGTTCGCCGTGTCCCACGTCGAGGTCGACGGCGCGGAGCGGCGCACGCCCGAGACGGTCGTGGCCGAGAGCGGCATCGCCGTCGGCGCCAACGTCTTCTCCCTGGACCTCGACGCGGCGCGCGCGCGCGTGCTGGCCGATCCCTGGATCGCCGAGGCGACGCTCGCTCGCCGCCTGCCCGGGACGATCTTCGTCCAGGTCGTCGAACGACGGCCCGCGGCGCTGGTGGCCCTGGGCGACACGTTCCTGGCGACCGCGGAGGGCGAGCCCTTCAAGAAGCTCGAGCCGGGAGATCCGGTCGACCTCCCGTTCGTGACGGGGCTGCGCCCCGAGAACCTCACCGACGATCGCGAGGGCGTGTTCCGCACCCTCCGCCGCGCGATCGACCTGGCCGCGGAGTACGAGCGAGGACCGCTCGAACGACGGGCGCCCCTCGAGGAGGTCCACGTCGGCGCCGACGGGGCCCTGACCGTCGTCGTCGGCCACGGCGGCACGCAGCTCGTCGTCGGCGGTCCGCCGTTCCGTCGCAAGCTCGACCAGGCGGCGCGGGTCTTCGCGGAGCTCGACAAGCGCGGCGCCAGGGCCGACGCCATCATGCTCGACAACGACGCGCGCCCCGAGCGGGTCGTCGTCCGCATGCGCTAGACCGGCCCGTCCGTCGAAGACTTGGCCCTCGCGCGCGGCGCATGCGATTGCCCATCGAGATGAGCTCCGCAGCTTCGCAGGGCGAGATCGTCGTCGGACTCGACATCGGCACGACCAAGGTCTGTGCGGTGGTCGCCGAGGTCGATGCCGCCGACGGCATCACGATTCTCGGCGCCGGGATGGTCCCTTGTCGCGGCCTGCGCAAGGGCATCGTCGCGAACATCGACTGGACCGTCCGCTCCATCAAGGACGCCATCGAGAGCGCCCAGACGATGGCGGGCGTCGAGATCCGGACCATCTACGCCGGCATCGGCGGCAGCCACGTCCGGTCCTCCAGCTCCGACGGCGTCGCGGCCATCGCGGGAGGGGAGGTCACGCGCGGCGACGTCGAGCGCGTGCTAGAGGGCGCCCGCGCGATCCCGGTCGACGCGGACCGTCAGATCCTGCACGTCTTGCCGCGCGAATACATGGTCGACAGCCAGGACGGCATCCGGGATCCGATCGGCATGGCCGGCGTGCGCCTCGGCACGAAGGTCAACCTCGTCACGGCGGCCACGAGCTGCGTTCAGAACGTCATCCGGTGCGCCGAGCGATGCGGCCTCTCCGTGGCCGACGTCGTGCTGCAGCCCCTGGCGAGCGCCGAGGCGATCCTCAGCGACGACGAGAAGG
>JAJYCT010000266.1 GCA_021778125.1 Myxococcales bacterium | reverse complement strand
AAGAGCCGATCTTCGATGGTCGTCTTCGAGTGAGGGTCCTGTCGGCTCGCCATCTGCGATGCGGATCGAGCGCGATCCGGAGCGCTCCTTGAGACCCGCAGGGGTCGTCGCGACGCTCGCGACGGTCCGTTCGAGCGAGGCGGTCGCTTACCCGAGATTGCCGAGGGTCATCGCGAGCGACGCGGTCGGCTCCCCCGGCTCGGCAAGGCCCGCCCCTCGCGGCGAGCCGCGCCGTCGTACCTCGCTACCCATGTCACCGTCGTTTCTCAGTGGTAGCCCGCCACCAGCGAGCGCGCGAGCAGGCCCCAGCCGTCAATGGCGACGAAGAGAAGCAGCTTGAACGGGAGGCTCACTTGCGTGGGGCTCATCATCTGCATCCCGAGCGCGAGCAGCACGTTCGACACGACCAGGTCGATGACGAGGAAGGGCAAGTAGACGAGGAAGCCGATCGCGAACGCCTCGGTCAGCTCGGTGACGACGAACGCGGGGACCAGGACCGTCAGGTCGTCGCCCGTTACGGCCGCCTGCTCCTCGGGCGCGCGGGCCCGCCTCGCGACGTCGAGGAAGCGCGCGCGCTCGGTGTCGCTCCCGTTGCTTCGCAAGAACTCGCGCATGGGCTCGCGCACGGCGTTCATCCCCTGGCTCACCAGGGTCACCGTGTCCGGCGCCTTCTCCGCGGCCCACAGCGGCGCCGCGCGCGCGACGATCTTGTCGCCTACGGGCGCCATCGCGACGAGCGTGAGCGCGGCGGACAGCGCCATGATCACGCTGCTCGACGGGACGCTCTGGGCGCCGATGGCCCCGCGCACGATCTGCAGGACGGTGGCGATCTTCACGAACGCCGTGACGGTCATGAACGCGAACGGCAGGAGCGACGCGAGCGCCAGCGCGACGACGAGCGCGATCGGGCGCGAGAGCAGGTCGTCGAGGCCGTGGGTCACGGCGCGGCCCCTGGCTTGCCGCGTCCCCCGGACCGGCCGAGCGCCCGCGAGAGCACGTCGCCGAAGACCGGGCCGCGCGGGGGCTCGTCCTGCGGCGCGTCGGCGGCCGGCAGCTCGCCGAGCTTGGTGAGGCCGCCCTCGGACGCCCCGACGACCAGGATCTGCGTCCCCACCTTCACGAGGTAGATCGCGCGGCGCGCGTCGAGCGGCAGGTGCCCGCGCAGCTCGATCGGGCCGCTCGCACGGCCGAGCCCCAGGCGCCGGGCGCCCCAGAGCACCGCGAACGCGAGCGCGCACACGGCCACGAGCGTGACGAGGGTCTCGACGAGATAGCCGGCGTACGGGGACACTCGGCGCGCGATGCTACCGTACATTGACGGGTCGCGCGGCGACGTCTAAGGCTGCCTCGGGAACGTGGCCCTCGTCGTCCAGAAGTTCGGCGGCACCTCGGTCGGCTCGGTCGAGCGGATCCGCAACGTCGCCCGCCGCGCAATCGACACCCAGCGCGCGGGACACCGCGTGGTGCTCATCGTCAGCGCGATGAGCGGCGAGACCAACCGGCTGCTCGGGCTCGCGCACGAGGTCGCGAGGGTCCCCGACGCGCGGGAGCTCGACGCGCTCGCCGCCACGGGCGAGCAGGTGAGCGCCGCACTCACGGCGATGGCGGTCCAGTCCGAGGGCGGCAAGGCGCGGTCGCTGCTGGGCCATCAGATCAAGATCCACACCGACGACGCCTTCACCAAGGCGCGCATCCGGGCGATCGAGGGCTCGAGGATCTTCGAGACGCTCGATCGGGGCGAGATCGCGGTCGTCGCCGGCTTCCAGGGCGTCGACGCCCAGGGCAACATCACGACGCTCGGGCGCGGCGGGTCCGACACGAGCGCCGTCGCCGTCGCCGCGGCCATCGGGGCCGACGAGTGCGAGATCTACACGGACGTCGACGGCGTCTACACGACCGATCCGAACATCTGCCCGTCGGCCAGGAAGATCGACCGCATCTCGTACGAGGAGATGCTCGAGCTCGCGTCGCTCGGCGCGAAGGTCCTGCAGATCCGCAGCGTCGAGATCGCGATGAAGTACGGCGTGCGCGTGCACGTCCGCAGCTCCTTCAACGACAGCCCGGGGACCCTCGTGACCAAGGAAGATGAAGCACTGGAGGGCGTCGTCGTCAGCGGCGTCGCCTACGACAAGGGCGAGGCTCGCGTGCACGTCGTCGGCGTCGACGACCGGCCGGGCGTCGCGGCCGAACTGTTCGAGCGCATCGCCGAGAAGAACGTCTCGGTCGACATGATCGTCCAGAACGTGACCACCGACGCCGACCCGCGCGCGTCGATCACGTTCACGCTCGGCAAGACCGACCTGGCCCGCGCCAGGCCCTGGATCGAGGAGATCGCCCGGAGCCTGGGGGCGCGCGAGGTGCGCTACGACGAGGACGTCGTGAAGGTCTCGATCGTGGGGCTCGGGATGCGCTCTCACTCGGGCATCGCGGCCAAGATGTTCCGCATCCTGGCCAACGAGGGCATCAACATCCAGGCGATCGCGACGAGCGAGATCAGGGTCTCGTGCCTGGTCGCGGCGAAGTACACCGAGCTCGCCGTCCGCTCGCTGCACGACGGCTTCGGCCTCGGCGGGCCGCGCGCGTAGCGGGCGACTCACCACCCCCAGGTGTAGGTGAAGCGCCCGAGGCCCTGCACGAAGCTGGGGTACGTGGCCGCGTCGGTCACCAGCAGGTGCTCGCGCAGCATGAAGCCCACGGCCCAGCTCCGGTCGATGCGGTAGTCGAGCCCCACCGTGAGCGCCACGCCCGGCAGCACCTGCGTGCCACCGGGGCCCCCGGTCAGGACGTAGCCGCCGACCTCCGCGGAGCCCCACGGGATCCAGCGGAGCACGTCGAGCACGTACGCCAGACCGACGTCGACCTGGCTCCCGGTGACCAGCGACCCGACGCCGAGCGGCATCAGCGACGTGCCGCCGTCGCCCACCAGGTTCCACGCGTCGGTCAGGCCGTACGAGTAGTGCAGGCCCAGGCTACCGCCCGCCGCGGTCGACGTGCTGCTCGACTGCGTCACAAGGAGCGGCACGCCCAGGTCGACGCCGAGCTGGTGCTCGTGCTCGACCGCCCCCGCCGGGGTCGCGACAGCCGACAGCGCGACCACGCCCGCGGCCGCCGCGAGCGCCCTCATGTCACTTCGCCTCGCCGAGGACGCGCTCGACCAGGTTGCGGAAGCGCGGGTAAGGCTGCGCCCCCGAGAGGTAGTAGCCGGTCCTCGCGCCCGCCCGCGCGATGACGAACGACGGCGTGCCGTGGACGTCGATCGCCTGCGCGGCCTGCGCGTCGGCGTCCATGTCGGCCTTGTGCGCGTCGCCGTCGAGCGCCGTCTTCCAGCGGGCCATGTCGAGCCCGAGCGCGCGCGCCCAGCCGTCGACAGCGTCGCGCCCCAGGGCCTTCTGGTTGCCGAACATCGTGTCATGCAGCGACCAGAACGCGCGCTCGCCCTTCTGCGCGAGCGCCTCGCGCGCCGCCTGGGCCGCGAGCGGCGCCGACGGGTGCATCGGCAGGGGCAGGTCGTGCCACACGAGGCGCACGCGCGGCCCGTACTCCTTGACCAGCCGCTCGAGCGTCGGCTCGACGCGGGCACAGAACGGGCACTGGAAGTCGCTCCACTCGTGGATGACGACCCTGGCCTGGGCCCCGCCGCGCGCGGGATCGCCCGCCGGCAGCGCGGGCAGGTCGCGCGTCTCGGGCGGCGGCGGCTCCTGGCCGTCCCTGGTGAGCGCCGCGTAGACGTCCTCGCCCGGCTTGGCGCCCTTGGCGACGAGGTCGCCGGCCTTCTTCAGCTCCTCGTCGAGGATGGCCTCGAACGCCGCCTTCGGCTGCGCGCCCACCAAGCGCCGCCCGTCGATGAAGAAGTGCGGCGTCCCGTCGGCCTGCAGGTCGTCGGCGAGGCTGCCGTCGTCGTCGAGCGACCGCTGGTGGGTGTGCTTCTCGATCGCCGCTCGCACACGCTCGGGGCGCGCGCCGAGCTGCGCCGCGATGCGGACCAGCGTCTCGTCGTCGAGCGCGTCCTGGCTCGCGAAGAGCGCGTCGTGCATCTGCCAGAACGCGGCGTCGCCCTTCTCCTCGCGCACCTGCAGCGCGGCCTCGGCCGCCGGCTCGGCGTGCTCGTGGAAGGGCAGCGGTTCGTCCTTCCACACGACCCGGAGCTTGTCGCCGTACTCCTCGCGCAGCGCCTTGACCGTCTCCTCGGCGCGGGCGCAGTACGGGCACTGGTAGTCGGCGAACTCGACGATCGTGACGAGCGCCGCCGGACCGCCGCGCACGGGGCTCGTGCCGACGGGGACCTTGAAGACGGTCTTGGTGTCGGACGGCGGCTCGTCGTCCTCGGCGGCCGGCCTGGGCGCCGCCGCGCGGTTCGCGCGCGCGAGCTCCGTGTAGAGGCGGTCGGGGGACGTGCCCGCCGCGAGCTTCGCGCGGGCCGCCTGGATCTGGTCGTCGACGAGCGACTGAAAGAACTCGAAGGGCTGTGCGCCCACGACCTCGATGCCGTTGACGAAGAACGTGGGGGTGCCCTGCACGCCGAGCGGCCTGGCGTCGGCCAGGTCGGCGTCGACCAGCGGCGCCCAGGTGTGGCTCACGAGCCCCGCGCGCAGCGTCGCGACGTCGGCGACGCCCGCCTCTTTCGCCCACTTCACGCTGCTGTCCAGGCCCAGGTCGCCCTGGCCCGCGAACACCGCGTGGTGGAACTTCCAGAAGGCGTCCACGCCCGCGAGCGCGAACACGGCCGCCCCCGCCTCGGCGGTGGGGTGCGCCTCGACGTGGAAGTCGAGCGGCGCGTTCTTCCACACGACGCGCAGCGTGTCCGGGCCGTACTTGGCCCGCAGGCGCGCGAGCGTCACCTCGACGGAGCGGCAGAACGGGCACTGGTAGTCGGCGAACTCGACGATCGTCACGAGCGCCGTGCGGCTGCCCCACGTGGGGTTGCGCGCCGCGATCGACACGGGAGCGTCTTCCTCGCTCGAGGCGAGGGCGCCGGGCGCCCCCCCCGTCGTGCCATGGGCGACGGGGGCAGACGCGGGCGGGAGACGCGGGGCGGAGCCCTCGCATCCCAGAAGCAAGGCAAGCAAGGGGAGAGCGATTCGCTTCATCGGCTGCGTCCCGCCCGCGGCGAGGCGGGCGGGACGTCCTTGTGGGGTCACTTCGAGGCGGCGAGCGAGAGCTCGATCACCTTGCGGAACTTGCCGTACGGCTGCGCACCGCTGACGAAGTAGCCCTGCTTGGCGTTGCCGGCCACCACGAGGAACGCCGGCGTGCCGCTGATGCTGTCCGAGCTCGCCGCGTTCTTGTCCGCGTCGATCTCGGCCGTGTGCGTGCTGCCGTCGAGGGCCGCCTTCCACTTGTCCATGTCGAGGTTGAGCTCCTTGGCGTAGCCGTCGAGATCATCCCTCTTGATGTGCTGCTGGTTGGCGAACATCTTGTCGTGCATCGCCCAGAAGGCGGTCGGGCCCTTCTGTGCGTAGGCCTCGCGGGCCGCCTGCGAGGCGAGCGGCGCGTCGGGGTGCATCGGCAGCGGCAGGTCGTGCCAGACGAACTTGATCTTGTCGCCGTAGTCCTTCATGACCTGCGCGACCGTCGGCTCCACGCGCCCGCAGAACGGGCACTGGAAGTCGCTCCACTCGTGGATGACGACCTTGGCCTTGAGGTTGCCGCGCGCCGGATCGTTGGCCGGCAGGTTCGCCGGGACGTCCTTCATCTCGGGCGGAGGGGGGCCCTTGCCGTCCTTGGTGAGCGCGTCGTAGATCTCGCTCGGCTTGGTGCCCTTGGAGATGAGGCCCTGCGCCTTGGGGATCTCCTCGTCGATGATCTTGTCGAACTTCTCCTCGGGCTGCGCGCCGACGAGGCGGCGGCCGTTGATGAAGAAGTGCGGCGTGCCGCTGGCCTGGAAGTCCTCGGCGAGGTCGGAGTCGGCGTCGATGTCCTTCTTCCACTTGTGGGTGGCGATCGCCTCGCGGACCTTGTCGGCGCTCGCGCCGTTCTCGGTCGCGTACTTCACGAGGTCGTCGTCGGCCTGGGCCTTCTGGTTGGCGAAAAGCGTGTCGTGCATCCCCCAGAAGCCCTTGTCGCCCTTCTCGGCGCGCACTTCCATCGCCGCCTCCGCGCACGGCTCGGCGCGGTTGTGGAAGGGCAGCGGCTCGTTCTTCCAGACGACGCGGACCTTGTCGCCGTACTTGTCGTGGATCGCCTTGAGCGTCGGCTCGACGCGCGAGCAAAACGGGCACTGGAAGTCCGAGAACTCGATGATCGTCACGAGCGCGTTCGGGCTGCCCTGCACCGGGCTGTTGCCGACGGGGACCTTGAACACCGTCGTGGTGTCCTCCTTCGGCTCCTCGTCCTTCTGCGCCGCCGCGGGGGCGTTCTTCTTGTTCTCCTTGGTCATCTCGACGTAGATGCGATCCTTCTTGGTTCCGGACGCGATCTTCGCCTGCGCCTTGGCGAGCTCCTGGTCGATCGTCTTCTTGAAGGCGTCGAAGGGCTGCGCGCCGTTGATGAACACGCCGTTGACGAAGAACGCCGGGGTGCCCTGCACGCCGGCGGCCTTGCCCTCGTTCAGGTCCTTGTCGACCTTGGCGGCCCACTTGTGGCTGTCGAGGCCGGCCTTGTAGGCGGCCATGTCCTTGACGCCCGCGTCCTGCGCCCACTTGATGTAGCTGTCGGTGCCGAGCGCGCTCTGGTTCTTGAACGCGGTGTCGTGCCACTTCCAGAACGCGTCGTTGCCTCCCAGCTCGAACGCGCCCTCGGCGGCCTCGGCGGCCGGCTTGGCGTTGTTGTGGAAGGGCAGCGGGTTGTTCTTCCAGATCAGGCGGACCTTGTCGGGGCCGTAGGTCGTCTTGACCTGGTCGAGCGTCGGCTCGACGCGCGAGCAGAACGGGCACTGGAAGTCGGACCAGATGGCGATCGTGACGGGGGCGTCGCGCTTGCCCCACATCGGGTCCTTGCTCGAGACGGGGACGGGCGAGTCGCTGTCGTCCCACGCGCCGGCGACCTGGCCGTTGTCGGCGGTGATCTCGCCGCTGCGCAGGCGGTGCTGGTCGTAGCCCCACATCACGGCAACGCCCGCGAGAAAGCAGAGGAAGAAGCCGATGATGGCGACTCCCGGGTTGACGCCGCCGCTGCCCGCGTCGGACGCGGGAGCCGGTGCGTTCTTCGTATCCTTGGCCATTGAGCTCACCTTGTTCGGAGAAAGAAGAAATGCCCTGCCGTGGCTAGCGTGCGATGCACGCGTCGTCACGACGAAGAGACGGTTGGAAGCCCTGCCGCTGGCCCCCGTGCACGAGGCACGGAGCCGCACGCGCGCCCGGCGAGGGCGGCTGGAGTTGGCCGCGCGTGCGCCTCAGACGCGCGGTGGGCGGTCGAGGGGAAAGACCACGCCGTCGGCGGCCGGAGCCGTGAGGGGTGCAACGTCGCGCAGCCGCTCGGTGCGCGGGCCGAGCACGGGCGGCACGCCGGGGGCCGCGGGGTCGCTCTGCGAGGTGGTGAGCACGCGCTGGGCGCGGCCCTGACGCAGCGTCGCCCCGAGCGTCCGCGAGTCGCCGTCGCACGGGACCGACAGGCGCGCGCGCTGCACGGCGACGTCGGGAGCCTCGAGCGTGGGCGGCTGGGCGATCGCCGTCGCGCCGCGGTCGTCGCAGAAGGGCGCGGGCATCGCGTAGGCCGGGCGCGCCACGGCCCACAGCGCGATCGAGACGATCGCGAAGAGGGCGGCGCGGAGCACGGCGCGAGGCATGGGGCGGATACTGTGGATCGGGTCGGGGGCTTTCGGCAAGCCAGCGCGACGCGGCGGGCTCCGCCGGGGGGCGGAGGCCTTCAGCGCGCGGGCGCCTCGACCGCGCACACCGTGCGGGCGATGCCGCTGCCGGCGCCTGCCCCGGCGGCGCCCGCCACGAAGCCCGTCGCCTCGGTCG
>JAJYCT010000265.1 GCA_021778125.1 Myxococcales bacterium | reverse complement strand
TGTCAACAACGCCGGGGTCGCCGTCGGCGGCCCGGTGGGCGAGGTGCCGCTCGAGGACTGGGCGTGGATCACCGGCATCAACCAGTGGGGGGTCATCTACGGCTGCCACCTCTTCCTGCCCGCGATGAAGAGGCGCGGCAGCGGCCACGTGCTCAACGTGGCCTCGATCGCCGCGTTCGCGTGCGGGGGTCTGATGGCGCCGTACAACGTGACCAAGGCGGCCGTGGTGGCGCTGAGCGAGACGCTCGCCGGCGAGCTCGCCGGCACGGGGGTTGGCGTGAGCGTGCTGTGCCCGTTCTTCTTCACGACGAACATCGCGAAGAGCGCCCGCACGAGCGGCACGGACGTCGCGGCCGAGGCGGTCGAGCGCATCATGAAGAGGACGCACGTCCAGGCCGAGGAGGTCGCGAAGCGCGCGCTCGCCTCGTGCGATCGCGGCCACCTCTACGTGTTCCCGCACCGTGAGGCGAAGGTGATCGCCGCGGCCAAGCGCGCGATCCCGGAGCTGCTGCTGCGCACGATCGGGCCGGCGATGGTCAAGCGCGCGGAGAAGAAGTGAGGAGCGGACCGGACGACCCCCGCCGGTCGCCTCGGGCACCTACGGCGAGCCTCTCAGTGGATCGCGTCGAGGAGCGCCTCGAGCAGCGCAGCCTGGTCGGCCGCGGCCAGATCGTGCATGTCGCGCGCGAGCAGGGCGAGCGACCGCGCGTGCATCCGCGCGACGGGGCGGAGGTCTCCCGCGGAGCGACGTCCCCCCGTGAAGGCCGCGTCGAGGCGCGCCAGCGTCGCGAGCGCCGACGCGTACGCGATGACGTCCCCGTGCCGGGAGGCCGCGAGGCGTTCGATGTCGTCGTCGTAGGTGCAGGGCATGTCCGCGGTCATCGCGCGCGCCTCTCCGCCGCGCGACAGATCGCCGAACCGCGCCGTCACGTGGAGCGTGTAGGCCTCGCCCGGCGTCCACGCCGGGACCGTCACGCGCACCACCTCGGCGCGCTCGTCGCCGGCCCTCACGTCGCCGAGCGCGAGCTCGCCGCCTTCGATGTCCCACCGCGCGTCGCCGCCGGAGGCCTCGAGGACGTGCGAGGGCGCGGGGGTCCCGTCGAACGCGAGGACGACGTCGTGGAACGCGGGGCGCCCCGCGGGCGGCACGAACTCCTGCACGGCGCGGACGCGCACGTCGAGATCGCCTCCGGAGGCCGTCGACGCGCCGAAGATCGCCAGCGGCATCAGCTCGTCGCCCAGGCCCCGCTGGACCTCCTCCCGCCCCGACTCGCCGGCGTCGCTCAGCACGACGACGCGCCGGTAGGTCGCCCTCGTCGTCGCCCGGAGCGCGGCGCGAACCGCCCCCGCCCGGTCGACCGGGGCCCGCGGGGGCTGGGCGAGGCGCCGCTCGACGGCGGCGAGGATGAGCGACCGGTGCGACGCCGGCATGACGGGCACGACGACGCGCGCCCCCGCGGTGTCGACGACGACGACGCGGTCGCGCGCCCCGAGCTGCGCCAGGGTCGCCTCGCAGAGCGCGCGCGTGTCCTCGCCGCGCCCGTCGAGGAGGATGGCCACGTCCTCTCCCCACCGCGCCGTCCCCGCCGCGGCAGGGGCGGTCACGTCGACGCGGACGAGCATCTCGCCGCCCCACGACGGCACGCGCGTGTCGCTCGGTCGAAGGGAGATGACCAGCCGCCTCGTGGCCAGAAGCGTCGGCGTGCTCGTCCTGGTGAACCGCCCGTTCGCGGGGACGATGAACCCCACCGGCGCGCGCCAGGGCTCGTACGGGTCGCGCGTCACGACGCGCTCGGGGACGTCGGTCACGTCGTGGAACTCGAGGCCGTTGGCGGTCATGACCGACGCGCCGCGGGCGCCCCTCTCCTGGAAGACGAGCGTGCCGTCGCTGGCGAGGTACGGCTTCGCGCACGCGCACGCGAGGACGAGCGGGATCGCGAGGACTGCCCGGCTCACCCGAGAAGGATGCCACGTCGACCCGGGCGGCGCAGGCCGGAGGAGCCGACGGTTCTTCGCCGGTAGCGCTGCGACGCTCGACGCGGGCGAGAACAAGAGGCCGTACGACCTGCTCCCTACGGTGCAGGCCCGACAGGGGTGCCGTCACGCCCGAGCCGGCGCAGGTCGACGCGCAAGAATGATCGGGCCACCGGTCCCGCGTACCCGGACACGCGTACGCTGCGCGGCGCACTCGGGCTCTGCCCTGTTATCGGTGGACACGCTGGTGCACTCGCAGGCCATTGGCGGCCGCGCGCCACGCATCGTGATGACCCGGGCCCACCGCGCGGCGCGGGTTCCTTCACATCGGTGGCGCCTGCGCGTCTACCCTCCAGAACCATGCGACCCACGGCCTCGGCCCCGATCCGCGATCCGCGTAAACCCGAGCGGCCCCCGGGAGGGGGCAAGGAGCTGGCTTCCGTGAAAATGGCGCGTCTTGCGCGAGCCGCGGTCGGAGGATTGAGCATCGCCGCCGCCGTCGCGGGCTGCCCGGAGGCGGGAGGCTCGGGAGATGCCGGCGCGGACGCGGGCGCGAAGAATTGGGACTCGGGCAGCGACGCGGCCCTGGACGCGGCCAGGGACGCGACGAGCGACGCCGGGTGCTCGGGGGGGGCCACGGAAGCCTGCTACCACGCTCCCGACCAGGCCTCGGGGCAGGGAGGGACGTGCCAGGAGCTCGGGAACATCCCCCAGGCGTCCGTGTCGACCCTCGCCCAGATGTGCACCAGCCAGGGGGGCACTTCCAGCGCGCACTGTCCCGCGACGGCGCAGCTCATCGGCTGCTGCACGACCACCAACACCCAGAGCTGCAGCTCCAGCACCGTCTGCTCGTACCTGTACGGGGCAACGTCTTCGGACGCCGCCGCCGGACAGATGCAGTGCCTGCAGGGGAACGGGCCTGGCGTGGTGGCCACCTGGTCGACGACCCCGCCCTGAGCCTCGCGCGCGGCTGGGCTTTGCCAGCGCCCGCGGCCGCCGTCGCCATTTCTGACAGCTCTTCAGATCGCGAAGCTGGAGGCGATGGCGCTCGCCGGCATCGCGCCCGCGACGCGCTTGGCCTCGCGGCCGCCGCGCATGAGCACGAGCGTGGGGATGCTCCGGATGCCGAAGCGGCCGGCCACCTCGGGCAGCGCCTCGGTGTCGACCTTGGCGATGATCACGCGCCCGGCGCGATCGCGCGCCAGCGTCTCGAGCTCGGGAGCCACCATCCGGCAGGGACCGCACCACGCGGCCCAGAAGTCGACCAGCACGGGCACCGGCGCCTCGCTCACCAGCTCGTCGAGCTCCTGGGCCGACTGCACGGCGATCGGCCTCGCCAGGGGGAGCAGCGGTTCCTTGCACGCGGCGCATCGCGCCCTGTCGCCCACGCGCGCGGCGGGGATGCGGTTGAGCCGCTTGCACGAGGGACATCCGACGATCATGCGCCCAAGGTGCGGCCGCGGGACGCGTCGTCAAGACGGTCGTCAGACGGGGACGTGGCTCCTGGCGATGGCATTGCCGGCCATTCCTCGCACGGCGACCCGGCACGCCCCACTGGGCGAGGACATCCCGCGCGCCCTAGAGGCGCGCCTTCTTGAGCGATCGCACCGACACCAGCGTCTCGCGCCCCGACGGGCGCGTGTCGATCGACGCGAAGTCCAGGGCCGTGCCCTTGGCCTGCGCGCGCTGCAGGCGCACGCGCCCCGCCGCCAGGTCCGCGTCGAGCGCATCGCCCAGCCGGTCGACGACCTGAAGAACGCCCCCGGGCCGCAGCACCCGATCGGCCAGGCGGTAGACGAGCGTCTGCAGGGCCATGCGCCCCTCCTCGGCCGACTGCATCCCCATCGCCTCGAGGCGCTCGGCCACCGCGGGGTGTCCCGTCGGCACGTCGAGCAGCCAGCACGTCACCGCGTCGACCGGCTCGCCGGCGAACGCGCCGGGCGCGAGCAGCGCCCTGGCGTCGGTCCCGACGACCGTGAAGCCGCGCGCCTCGAGCGCCGCCGTACCGCCCGGCGTCGCCCCGACCTCGAGCACGCGCCCCGGCGGAGGCGGCAGCAGGCTCGCCATCCAGCCGTAGAGCTCCGAGGCGGGCGGCGCCTTGGCCTTCTTGCGCTTCTTGCGCTCGGCGAGCACGGCCTGCCGTCGTTCCTTCCGGCTCATCGCGCCGGCTACAATACGGCAACCCCGCGATGCGCATCGCCCTGCTGTACCCGCCGCCGTGGAAGATCCCGATGCCGGGCCAGGTCCCCGACCCTGGCGGCGAGGGCCCTCCCACCGAGTACGCCGAGGGCGATCTCGACGCGGACTTCTACCAGACGCCCTACGGTCTGTTCGCCCTGGGCGCGCAGGCGCTGCGCGCGGGCCACGAGGTCAAGGTGATCAACCTGTCGGCCTTCGCGTGGCCGCGCGTCGAGGAGGTGCTGGGCGCGCTGGACGCCGACGTGTACGGGATGTCGTGCTGGACGGCCAACCGGCGCGGCGTGGGGCTCGTGGCCCGGGAGCTCAAGCGCCTGCGCCCCGGCGCGCACGTCGTCGTGGGCGGGCCTCACGCCACGCCGCTCGCGCGCGAGATGCTCGCGCACCACCCCGCGATCGACACGGTCTCGATCGGCGAGAGCGAGACGACCTTCCTCGAGCTCGTGGACCGCATCGCGCGCGGCGAGCCTACCGCGGGCGTCGCGGGGACGGCGTACCGCGTCGACGGCAAGATCGAGCTCGGACCCGAGCGCGAGGCGATCGAGGATCTGGACTCGCTCGCGTCGCCGCACGACTGGTTCGACACGCACATCGTGATGACCTCGCGCGGCTGCGCGTGGCGCTGCACCTTCTGCGGCGCCGAGGCGAGCTGGGGGCGCGGCTACCGCGGGCACTCGGTGCCCTACGTGCTCGACGCCCTCGAGCGCGCCGTCGCGCGCCTGCCCGTCAAGATGGTGCAGATCAAGGACGACACCTTCACGACCAACCGCAAGCGCGTCCTGGAGCTGTGCCGCGGCATCCGGCAGCGGGGCCTGCGGTTCACCTGGAGCTGCGACACGCGCGTCGACGTGCTGGGCGACGAGCTGCTGCGCGAGATGCGCCTGGCGGGGTGCGAGCGCCTGAGCCTGGGCGTCGAGTCGGGCTCGCAGGCGATCCTCGACGCCATCGACAAGAAGATCACGCCCGACGAGATCCTCGGCTCGACCGAGCTCGCGAAGAGGTACGGGATCAAGGTCCGCTACTACATGATGGTCGGCAACCGCGGCGAGACGCGCGCGACGTTCGAGGAGACGCTGCGGTTTCTGGAGCGGGCGAAGCCCCACCAGTACATCTTCGCGGCGCTGTCGGTGTACCCGGGCACGCGCGACTACGAGCTGGCGCGCGAGGCGGGCTGGCTCGACGCCGAGTTCTACTTCGAGCGCGACTTCCAGGAGCTCAAGACGACGTTCGACGCGTCCGACCAGGACACGGCGTTGCTGCGCGACTGGTTCGACCGCAACAAGGGGCTGCACGAGCCCTACCGCGAGAGCGCCGACGAGTGCCGCTCGATCCTCGCCCGCCTCGGCGATCACCCGCCCGCCCACATGGACCTCGCCACGGCGTGCTTCCGCGAGGGGCAGCTCGACGAGGCGGAGCGCTACGCGCGGCGCGCGCTCGAGCTGGGGTATCCCCTGCCCGGCCTGGCGCTCAACACGATCGCGTGCGTGGCCGCGCGCCGCGGCGATCTCGAGGCGATGCGTGCCGCGCTGGGCGAGGCGACGCGCCGCGATCCGCAGCACTGGGTGTTGCAGCGCAACGTCGAGCGCGTGCGCGCGGGGCGCCTGGACGAGCTGGAGGTCAGGAGCGAGTTCCAGCTCCTCGAGCGCCCGGCGCAGCCCACGCTGCCCGGGCCGCTCCCGGACGACTTCGCCGCGTGGGGCAGGCGGCCTTCGCCGCCGGACCGCCCCGTCGGGAGCCGCCGCGGCGGGGGCGCCCCGCGCCTTCGCGTCATGACCTAGCTCACCCCGCCGACTTGCCGGGGATGCGCTCTCCCCCTACAAAGCGAGCGTGAGCCCGGGAGCCCGTCTCGTCCGCGCGCTGCGCCGCTGGGTGCAGCGGGCGTGCGTCGCGGCGACGCTCCTCGTGGTCGTCGCCCCCGCGGCGCTCGGCCCGGCGCTGGGTCCCGCGCTCGAGCAACTCGGCGCGGCCGGGAAGCACGCGTGCCGCTGCGGAATGGATCGCGGCAAGTGCGGCTGCCCCGCCTGCGCGAAGCTCGAGCACCAGCGCCTGAGCGAGCACGTCCCCGATCCCGTGCCCGTCCTCAAGCGCCAGTGTGCGCAGGGCGCCCCGGGCATGGCCTTCGCGGCGCTGCCGATGGTGGCCGTTGCGTTCACCTCGTCGCCGCTGCCAATCCCGCCCGGCCCCCGGACGCACGTCGGCGCCTCGCCGCTCGCTCCCCGCGTCCGGCTGCTCGAGCCCCCCACGCCTCCTCCGAGACTCGCGGCGGTGTGATCCCACCCGGCCCCTCGCGGGGCACGGACGCGCTCGCACCGCGGGCGTGCCCGGTCACCCGTCCGCGCGTCTCGTCCACGGAGGATTCCCAATGGCTCTGCGAGGACTTCCTGTCCCCGCCGGCACGGTCGCCGGCGTCTCGTCCGCGTTCCTGATCTTCGCGTGCAGCAGCAGCAACGGCGCCAGCGCTCCCGGCTCGGTCGAGTACACGGCGCCCGACGGCGCCACGAGCGCGCTCGAGTCGCCGGGCACGTGCTCCACCTCCGGGGGGCCCGTCTCGGGCCCGCCCGATGACCACTGCGTCGCCCCCGACGGCGGCGGGATCGTGCAGACCACGACCGCTGCGGGCTGCACCGCCGGCGGCGACGGCGGGGGGGTGGCCATGGGCACAGGCGACGACGGAGGCGGCGCCGCCGTCAACGACGGCACCTGCGGCGATCCGGCCTACGGCCCGGCGCTCCACGGCAGCTTCGGCAGCGACGACGACTGCAAGTACGACGTCGCCTGGACGTCGACGCCGATCTGCGTCGGCCAGCCCGTGTACTTCACGGTGCTGGCGACCCGGCGCGCCGACGACTCGCCGCTGACCGCGGCCTCGCCCGTACCGGACGTCGTGCTCGACTGCGGCAAGGCGGTCATCGACCAGCGCCTGGTCCGATCGCCCTCGCCCGAGGTCGCGCCGGGCACGTACGTCGTAGGTCCGGTGGTCTTCCCGGAGTCGGGCCGCTGGGTGTTCCGCCTGCACTTCGACGAGCAGTGCCTGGACGTCGAGGACGACTCGCCGCACGGACACGCCGCCTTCTGGGTGAACGTCCCGTGAGAGGAGAGACCATGCGACTCCCCCCGTGGCTCCTGCTGCTCGCCGCCGCCGCCTGCGGCGGCTCCCCGGACCCGGCGCCCGCGGACGCGTTCCCGCTCACCGTACACAGCGCCTCGGGCGCGCTCACGCTCGTGCTGCGCCCGACGCCCGATCCGCCGACGGTCGGGACCGACGCGATGGAGCTCACCGTGTCGATGGCCGACGGCGGCGTGCCCTCGACCGACCTCGACGTATCGGTGGTCCCGTGGATGGTGGCGATGGACCACGGCACGTCGGCGCCGACGGTGACCCCGGAGGGGGGTGGCCGCTACCTCGTCACGAACCTCTACTTCTACATGCAGGGCGTCTGGGAGCTGCGCCTCGGCTTCACGGGCCCCGTGACCGACCATGCCGAGCCGCAGTTCCAGGTCCAGTAACGTCGCCGCGCTCCTGCTCGGGGCGGCGGCGCTCGTCGCGCCCGCGCGCGCCCACGCGCAGGCGTGCTGCGCCGGCGGGAGCGTCGTCACGCCGGGCCGCCTGCAGCTGCACGAGGACTCTCTCGTCGGCGTGCAGGCGAAGGTCGGCCGCGTCCTCGGCAGCTACGACGTGGGGGGGGTCTTTGTCCCCGAGCGCGCCGGCGAGTCCGAGCTCGATCTGGAGCAAGAC
>JAJYCT010000014.1 GCA_021778125.1 Myxococcales bacterium | reverse complement strand
GGCCCGGACGCTGGCCTCGACGCGCACGGCGGCTGACTCGCGCTCGATCTGGGCGCTCTCGAGCATCGAGCGCCGCGACGCGGCGAGCAGCACGAAGAACAGACCTGCGACGAGGGCGGTGATGCCCAGGAGGGTGCCGAGGAAGATCCCGGTGAGCGTGGGGCGCGCGGTCGGCAGACGCATCGGTCCTGCCAAAGCCTACGCATGGTCGCCGGATGTCTCCACCGTACCGCGCTCGCGCTCCGACGATCCGAGGGTGGAACGATGCATGCTTGGAGAGCGGCTCATGGACACCAAGACCATCGCCTCCCAGATCGATGACGCGGCGAACAAGGCCAAGGCCGCGGTGATCTCGGCGGGCGCGAAGGCCACCGGGATCGCCGGATCGGCGAGCACCTCCGCCACGGACGCGGCTCATCGGGCGGAGCAGAGGGCCCAGAAGGGCGAGCACCGGCTCGAGGAGACCGTCGAAAAGGCCAGGCATGCTGCCGGGGAAATCGCGACGAAGGTCATTCACGCCGCTCAGGAGGCCACGCAGAAGGTCGTGCATGGCGCCAGAGAGGTGAGCACCGCCATCCGGCACAAGAGTGAGGAGCTCACGGGCAAGACCAGCCGGCAGAAGGGTGAGGACCGCGGTGGCAAGACCGGCCACGACGCGCCCGCCCCCACGACGCCGGCGGCGCCACCCAAGGGAGGATGAGCCAATGTCGAACCTGCTCTGGTCCATCGCGACGGTCCTCGTCGTCCTCTGGCTCGTGGGATTCTCGCTTCACGCCTTCGGAGGCCTCATCCACGTGCTGCTCGTGCTCGCCGTCGCCGCGGTGCTGATCCGCCTGCTCATGGGCCGCCGGGTCGCGTGAGCGCGACGGGACTCGCCGGCGCCACCTGGGCGGCCCCGGCACAGGCCGGCAAGAGCAGCGTCAGGGCGAGCAGGCACACCCGCAGCACGCCACCACGCCCCGGACGGTAACTCGCGTTACCGGATCGCAACGGCGCACCCTCCGAAGGTCGGCCGCCGCACGGCCGGGATCGCGGCTCCGACGGTGAAGGCGGCGGCGGCCTGGCTTCGGGCGCCGCATCGCGATGCCGGTGCATCTCGCGGACCGCGCGCCCGCGCCGGGGGGCGCAGGCTCGGGTCTTGCTGAGGGGAGCCCCGCCCGAGGAGGCATGCCCATGAACAAGACCTGCGAGGACGAAGGTTGTCGCTGCGAGCTCTCCGCCGGACGAACCTCTAGGTGACCAAGGTGACCACGTTCTCGGTGGTGGTGATGGAGCCCGGCAGCGACTGGCCCGGGCAGGTCGGGGACGATTCGACGCTCGTGGCGTTCTGCCAGGAAGGCGACGAGCTGGTTCGCAGGACGCAGGCGAGGCTGACCGACCTCGCCGATCACAAGCAATGCGTGCGGGTCGCGGTGCTGGCGTGCAACGACGAGACGGGCGACCTGACCGCCGGCCGTCGCGCGCGACTCGCCCGGCTCTTGCTCGGGTCGGTGATCCACGTGGCCCGCGGGCGCCTCATCCTGAGCGCGAGCCACCACGCGTCCCATCGGCTTCGCGAGCACCTGCTCGCGCTGGCAGGCGCCCTCTCGGAGGCCCTTCACGGGAGCAGCGCGAGCGTGTCGCTGCGCTTCGAAGGGGGCTCCTCCGGCGCGGCGCTCGCGCCGTCACCATGCGGAGGTGGCGGGCGGTAGGTGCGCCGCGGCGTCCGGGCTACGTGCCCCTTGTCGCGACGCTTCGCTGCGCGCATTCTCGCATGAGGAGGGCGCAGCACCTTGCGATTCGCACCCGTGGCCGGCGCCTGCGCGCTGTCGTTGACGATGATGCTGCTTTCGGCCCGCAACCTGCTCGCCCACAAGCCTGGTCAGCCCTGCCAGACGGAGGGGGCGGCGAGCTGCGCGAGCAAGAGCAGCCAGCTGCTGTGCCAGCGCTCCACGTGGGAGCGGGGGCGAAGCTGCGCGCGCCGAGGGTGCGCCTTCAAGGGCGACCGCCTGGAGTGCGAGTAGCCAGGGTGACGCCGCGCGGCGCCGTATGCTGATCGGGATGAGCTGGGTGCGCGCTCCGATCGGACTGGTCGTCACGCTGTGCTCCTTCGCGGCGTGCCGGAGCGTGATCGGTCTGACCGCGCCGGAGGCTGCGCCCGACGGAGCCGCCTACGACTCGTCGTCCGACGCGCCGTCGTCGACGAGGGACGCGCCGGACGCCTCCCCGGACTCGGCCGGCGGCGTCACGACGCCGTACTGGACCTTCACCGACGACTTCGAGTCGGGGGGATTCGGTCGCTGGCAACAGATCATCGACCCCGGAATGGCGGGGAACCTCACGGTGGTCGACGCGGGCGCCTACCGCGGCTGCTGCGCGATGCAGGCGAGCGTCCCGGCGGGCGCGTCGAGCTCGTACGAGTACCTCGTGATGAACTGGAAGGATGCCGGCACGCCGGCCGACTTCGTCCGCGCCGGAACGATCGCGCTGCGCGCGCACACGAAGATCACCGCGATCGACCAGATCGTCGGGCTCCTCGCGGTCGTCCAGGGCGGCTCGCAGAGCTCCGCGTCGGCGGCGGGGCTCGTCGATCCGAACGGGAGCGGCGCGTCCTGGGGACAGCAGCTCGTCGATCCTGGGAACCCCGGCCCCGGCGGCAAGGGGCAGAACGCGTCCACGCTGCTCCCGGAGGGGGGCGCCGACGGCCAGTGGCACTGCGTCGAGCTCGACATGACCGTGGGCGACGCAAGCGCGGGCGGCGCGCTCTCGCTCTTCGTGGACCCCGCAGGGCCGCAGGCCGCCCCGGTGGCGACGTTCGACGCCGACACGCTGGCGACGCTCGGCTGGGACTCGGTGACCCTGGGCGTCCTCTACTCCTCGCCGGGCACGGTCGCGTCGACCGTCGCGTACGACGACGCGGAGATCGATCTCTACACCGACACCTCGCCGGCCATCCACATCGGCTGCCCGTAGACCGCTCAGTCGTC
Organism: Myxococcales bacterium; assembly: GCA_021778125.1. Classification (GTDB taxonomy): domain Bacteria; phylum Myxococcota_A; class Polyangia; order Polyangiales; family Polyangiaceae; genus Palsa-1150. Next base: position 31,904 of record JAJYCT010000014.1, on the reverse strand, counting down.
CGCGTCGTCGTCGCGGCCGCCGCGCACCCCGCGATCGAAAATGAGGCGGTGCAGGTAGCGACGGCTGACGCCCGCGAGCTCGGCGGCGCGCGTCACGTTGCCCCCGGTGCGGCGGAGCAGGGCCGCCACGTACATCGCCTCGAAGCGCTCGAGACACCGATCGCGCGCCTCCTTCAGGGGGAGATCGGCGGACGCGAACGCCTCGAGGGAGGTCACCGGGGCCGCGGCGCGCTCCGGCTCCGTCGCGTCGGAGGCGCCCCAGCCGAGCAGGGCGCTGCGCTCGACGAAGTTGCGCAGCTCGCGCACGTTGCCCGGCCAGCTGCGGCCACGCAGCGACTCGAGGGCCGGGGGCGGTAGGGGCTCGGTGCTGCCCGTCACCCCCGCGTGGAACAGGTTGGCGAGCACCGCGAGGTCCTCCTCGCGCTCGCGCAGCGGCGGCAAGGGGAGCTCGACGACCGCGAGCCGATAGTAGAGATCCTCGCGGAAGCTGCCCTCGTTGACCGCACGGGCGAGCGGCCGGTTCGTGGCGGCGATCACGCGCACGTCGATCGGGCGCGGCGCGTTGCTCCCGACGGGCCGCACCTCGCGGCCTTCGAGCGCGCGCAGGAGCTTGGGCTGCAGCGACAGGGGCAGCTCGCCGATCTCGTCGAGGAAGATCGTGCCCCCTGCGGCCTCCTCGAACAGGCCCCTGCGGTTCGACGTCGCGCCGGTGAACGCCCCGCGCACGTGGCCGAAGAGCTCCGACTCGATGAGGTTCTCGGCGATGGCGCCGCAGTCGACCGCGACGAACGGACCGGCGGCGCGCTTCGACGCCTCGTGCAGGGCGCGGGCGGCGAGCTCCTTGCCGGTCCCCGTCTCGCCCTGGATCAGGACGGTCGCGTGGGTGGGCGCGAGGGTCGCCATGACGTGGAAGACACGGCGCATGGCGGCGCTCGAGCCGAAGAGCGGCCCGAAGCGATCGCGCGGGGCGAGAGGGACCTCGATGTCGCCCCGCAGGTCGATCGCGAGCGCGGTCTTGCCCACGTCCACGCGGCCGCTGCTGCGGAGCCTGGCCTCGACGATCTCGAGCCCACCGACCAACGTGCCGTTGGTGCTCCCGCAGTCCACGACGGTCACCCCGCCCGGCTCGACGCGCAGCTCGCAGTGGATCCGCGAGACCGCGGCGTCCGACAGGCGGAGGCGGCAGCTCGGGGCCGTGCCGATCCGCGTGGTGCCCGGCTCGAGGCGGAGCTCGAGGCCGGCGTCCGGCCCTCCCGTCACTCGGACGAGCACGTCGGCGAAGCGCAGGCTCGGGAGCTTCGGCAGGACGTCGGTGGACTGGCTGTCGGACACGGCGGGGTCGCGTGGGGGGCGCCTCAGAAGCTGCCTCGTACCACGAACGCCGCGGGCGACGGGACGATCTGCACCCCGGTCGTCGCGGCACCGTTCGAGGACGAAGGGACCAGCAGCCACATCGCGACGCCTCCGGCCGCGAGCACCCCTCCCGCCACGAACGCTGCCGTCGAGGCGTCGGCGAACGCGCCGGCGGTGGAGTAGTCGCCCCGGGCGGGCCCGGGGTTCGTGCACGCCGCGAGGCTCGCGCAGTCGGACTTCTCGCGGGACTGGGCCGAGAGGGCGACGGCGCCGAGGACGCCTCCGGCGGCGAGCCCCGCCAGGCCGATCCCTCCAATCACGTAGGCGGCTGTCCGCCATCCGTTCCCGGAGGTCGAGGCCTGCGATGGGGGCTCCGAGGGGCCCGGGGCCGGGGGCTGGGGAGCGCCCGGCGCGGGGCTCGCCGGGAAGGTGACGGTGATGCTCTGGAGGCGCGCGCCCTGCTGCACGGTCACCTGCTGCACGACGGGTGCGGCGCCGGGCATCGTGACCTTGAAGGCGTGCACGCCCGGGTCCACGTCGAGGGCCGTGCCGTCGATGCGCGAGGACGAGGGCGCGTCGTCGATCGTGACGCTCGCGCCAGGGGCGCTCGAGCCGTCCGCGCGCCGGGCGACCACGAGCACCGTGGCCATCGCGCTCTCCGCCTGGCGAAGGCGCTCGGCGCAGTCACGGCTGACGAGCGCGGGGCAGGCGGCGCGGCCGCAGGCGATGAAGTGAGGGCGCGAGGCGACGAAATGCTCCGCGAGCAGCAGGCGCTGGCCCGCCTCGGACTCCGCGATGCACTCGTCGGTGGCGTCGGCGTGCGCGTCGCGCGCCGCGCCGAGCATCGCGAGCGACGCGGCGAGGAGCGCAGTGGCGGGTCGAGCGATCACAGACACTCCTTGAGCCAGACCTTCTCGCCGAGGGGGCCCAGGCGATACGGCGGGTTGCACGCGGCCTTCGCCGGCGCGAGAGCCGCGCCGGGGCGACGGGGGAGGGAGGTGGACCTCGGCGAGGGACGGACCGTCGAAGCGGTCGGCGCGTCGGTCGGCGCCGCGACCGCGGGCGGCGGGGGGGGTGGCGCACGGGCCTCGATCGACGGAGGCACCGGGGGGGCCTCCGCGCCGGACGTGGACCCTGCGGCGGGGGGCCGCGAAGGGTTGCCCCCGAGGTGACCGCTCGTGAGCCACGCGAAGACGGCCACGAGCCCGACCGCGGCGCCCGCGACGAAGGTCACGCGCCGGCCCTTCGATCGGGACGTCGACACCGCAGGCTCCGGGACCGATGACGCCTCGGCCACGACCAGATCCGACCGCGTCGCCCAGCTCACGCGGGTGGGCACGGACGCGGGATCGGCGACGCGCGTGGGCGGCGGAGGCGCCTCCGCCGCGCGCACCAGCGCACGCCGCTCCGCCAGCGCGGCGCCGTCGATCGACTCGACCCAGGCGCCCACCTGCGTGGTCGTGGCCATCGGGACGTCCTGCTCGAGGGCCAGGGCCATCTCCCGCGCCGTCGCGAACCGCCGCGACACGTCGCGCTCGAGGCCCCGCATCACGATGGCCTCGAGCCGCGGGTCGACGTCGGGGACGAGGCTAGAGGGGGGCTCGACGACGCCCGCGAGCACCTTGCCGATGGTCTCGCCGTCGTCGTTCGCTCGGAACAGGCGCTTGCCGACGAGTCCCTCCCACAGGACGATCGACGCGGAGAAGACGTCGCTCTGTCCCGTGGCCCGTCCGCTCAGCTGCTCGGGGGCCATGTAGCCGAGCTTGCCCTTGATCTGGCCGTCGCGCGTGCTCTGCAGGCGGCTCGTGGCCTTCGCGACCCCGAAGTCCAGGATGCGCGCGAGCCCGTCGGCTCCGACCAGGACGTTCTCGGGGCTCACGTCGCGATGGACGATCGACAGAGGGTTGCCGGCTTCGTCGGTGGCCTCGTGGGCGGCGTGGAGGCCGTGCAGCAGCTGCGCCACGATCGCGGCGAGAATGGGCCGGGGAACCCGCTTGTCGGCGCACTGGGAAGTCAGGCGGCGGAGCGACGCGCCGTCGACGTACTCCATGACCAGGAACAGCTCGTCGTCGGTCGACACGACGTCCAGCATCTGCACGACGTTGGGGTGGTGGACCCGGGCGGCCAGGCGCGCCTCGTCGGTGAGCATCAGGCGAAAGTCCGGATCGCTCGCGTAGTGCGGGAGGAGGCGCTTGATCGCCACCGTCCGCGCGAACGCCACCGGCCCGACCAGCCGCCCGAGATGGACCGTGGCCATGCCTCCCTGCGCGAGGGTGGCGCAGAGCAAGTACCGGTCGGAGAGGCGGATCGCGACGACCTCCGACCCGGGCCTCCCGGCGGAAGGCGCGGGCGGGCTGCTAGCCTTCGGCGCCGCCATGGTCGCGAGAGTACCAGCAGTCCTCGGGGGTCGCACCCGCCCCAGAGGCGCCCTCGCACGCGGGAAGCACAGGCGGCGCCGACCGCCTGCAGGGTCACTGCGCGATGAACTGGGCGACCTGCTGCCCGAAGGACGTGAGGCTGCCCGCGCCGTTGGTGAGGTTGTCGTTCGCGCCGGAGTCCCAGTGCCAGGCCATCGAGCCATAGCCGCTGCCGTCGACGGCGGTGACGACCTCGGTGCCGTTGGCGTCCGTGCTCTGCCCGTCGGTGGACGGCCCGTACTCGCCGATGACGACGGGCATCGTGCCGTCGGCGCTCGTGATGGCCTGCGAGGACTGGGCATGCTGCGCGAGGCTCTGCACGATCGCGTTCATGTCCGTCGAGTAGTCGACCAGCCAGCCGTAGTAGTGCATGTCCCAGACGACGTTGGTCATGCCCGCGTACGCCGAGGTGTCGTAGCCGGCGCCGCACGTGGACGGATCCTGGTCGCAGTTCATCTCGAGCAGGACGATGTTGCCGTTGCCCGCGCTGCGGATGGCCTGGTAGGTCTGCTGCTGCCAGGTGGAGAGGGCGGCGGCCGAGGGGTTCTCGGAAGGCTCGTTGTCGGTGCCGAACCAGACATACGGGTTGTTCGCGTAGGCCGCCGCGACGGACGAGTACCACGCGAGCTCGTCAGAGAGCTGCTGGCCGGTGTAGATCGTCCCCTGGCTGCCGCCGGCGTCGCCCGCACCGTTGGTGTGATCCTCGAGCTCGACGACGATGCCGAGCGGCGTGAGCTGGTCGATGAACGCCTGGTAGGCGCTCGGTGCGTCGTACGCGTAGACGTTCAGGCGAACGATGTCGATGCCGGGGAAGAGCGACGTGAGCGGCGCGCCGCTCGAGCCGGTGCTGACCTCGCTCATCTGCGAGTCGTAGACGTTGATCCCCCTGGCGAGGAACGGCTTGCCGCTCGGATCGACGAGCTGGCCGCCCACGACCCGGAACTGGCCGGTGCCGCCGGAGGGGCCCCCGCTGCTCGAGCCCCCGCTGCTCGAGCCCCCGCTGCCCGAGCCAGAGCATCCGCCGCTGCTGCTCCCGCTCCCGCCGCACCGGTTCGCGGTGGGATCCGGGGAGCCGACCCACGTGCCGCCGCTCCAGCCCCACCAGCCGCCGGCGGAGCTCTTCTGATAGACCTCGCCGCCGACGTACGCGAGCTCGACGACGTTGGCGGAGTAGCCGGCGTCGCTGCCGTTTTCGATGACGACGCCGCCGGCGATCGTCCAGGTGTTGCCCTGCCCGTCGACGATCGTCGGGCCCGCGCCCGTGATGGTCGTACAGTCGGGCGAGGGCGGGCTCGCGCAGCTGGCGGTGGGATCGGACGCGTCCGCCCACGTGCCTCCGCTCCACACCCACCAGCCCTTTGCGGCGTTCTCCTGGTAGATCTGGCCGCCCGCCTCGACGAGCTGCACGACGTTCGCCGAGTAGCCCGCGTCGGCGCCGTTCACCACGACGACGCCGTTCGAGAGGGTCCACACGTTGCCCTGGCCGTCGGTGAGCTGCTGGCCCGCGCCGGAGATCGTCGTGCAGGCGACCTGCGCGCTCGTCGTCGACCAGGTCGACCCGCGGCGATCGGAGGAGCAACCGACGACCGACGAGAGGGCGCCGGTGGCGGAGAGGGCGAGGGCGAGCGCGCGGACGGGGGGACGATGAATCATGAGGGCCTCCATGCCCGGCACCCGGTGCAACACGAGTGCCCGGCGTATGGGCTCGCGCGATCCAGAGCAGGTGCGCGGAAGTCCGTGGGGCGCAGGGGCGACGCGAGAGGCGAGAGGGAACCTCCGGTTCTCACCGGGGCGTGGGGGGGCTCAGGGGCGGTGGCGCACGCGTGGAGCCCGGCTCATGGCGCTTGCCCTCCCGCTGGCCTCGGCCAAGGCGCCGGACCTTCGGTGGTCATGAGACTCGCCGACCGCGCGACACCCGCGGCGATGCGGGGACGTGATACGCTCGCCGCGACGCCGATGACGATGCCGTTCGACGCGACGGGCGCCTCGTTCAGTCGCCGGGCAAGGCGGCTGGCGCTGGGCGCGGCGCTCCCCGCGGTGCTCGCGGGAGCTGGCATCGCCCGGGCGGACGACAAACAGGCGTGCGTCGCTGCCTACCGGCAGGCTCAGATCTCGCGCAATGCTGGAGAGCTGGTCGTCGCAAGAACCCAGCTGCGGCTTTGCGCCCGCGAAGAGTGCCCCGCCATCATCAAGCAGGACTGCGTCCCCTGGCTCGACGAAGTGGAGCGCGCCATCCCATCGATCGTCGCGCACGCGAAGGACGCGAGCGGCAACGACCTGGACGAGGTCACCATCCAGGTCGACGACGAGGCGGCGACGCGCCGTGCCGGTCAGACCATCGAGCTGAACCCGGGCACGCATGTGCTGCGCTTCGAGGCGCAAGGGCTGACGCCCGTCGTCCGACGGTTGACGCTGCGCGGGGGGGAGAAGCAGCAATCCATGCTGATCCGCTTCGGCGCGGCGAGCCCACCGTCGTCGCAGGCGCCGGCCGAGACGCCGACCGACGGCGGCGCGACGAGCCCGGTGGCGTGGGTGTTCACGGGCATCGGCGTGCTCGGCGGGGCGGGCTTCGCGACGCTGGGCCTGATGGGAAACGCAAAGAAGTCGGACCTCGAGGCCTGCAAGCCCAACTGCTCGTCCCAGGACGTGGGAGCGGTGAAGCTCGACTACGTTCTCGCCGACGTTTCCCTGCTCGCCGGGATCATCAAGATCCCGCCGAGCGTGTAGGGCGGCGAAGACCACGTCGGAGCGCATGTGCAGGGACTCGAACTCGTGCACGCGCCCTCGTCGAAGTGGTGCACCACCATGAAGGTGGACGTGGTCACAGAGTAGACGTCGGATCCCGCGGCCGTGATTGCACGCCCGGAGTTGTTGGTGCTGCTCGGCAGCGGCAGCACGCAGTAGTTACCGGCACCGTCCGACGTCGCGATGATGGGTTGACCCGCCACGCCGTAGTTTGAGGACCGGGCCCACGTCTCCAGTTGCTGGCGCTCTGCTTCAAGGTCTCTCTCGGGCTGCACGCCGGTTGGACGGAGCTGGGCGAGATGGATTCACTACACTAGCTCGCGGGCGGCGAAACGTCTGCGCCTCGAGCGAAGGGCTTGCGCCCGTCGGGCGGCGGACGAGATATCAGGGGACAATAATGTCCGTTAATTGCGAGTGATCGGGCCGTGGAACGTACATTGCTGGCGCCGCTCTGCGTAGCGGACGGAGGCCCGAATGAAGACCTGGATGTGGCGAGCGACCCTCGCCGGCGTGGTGGCGTGTGCCCTTGGTTCGGCGGGCGCCTGCACAAACAAGGCAGAGCAGCAGGCAGCAGGGCAGAGGGACACGACCTCGCTCGGAGCATCAGCCGATCTGAAGACGCTCATGGCCGCGCGCGGCCTGTCCGAGGCCGACGTCGAGGCGGCCCTCAAGACGTACACGCCGACGGGGAAGAAGGACGAGTACCTCATCTTCGCTTCGGGTGGACACTCCGGGCAGATCCTCGTCATCGGCGTGCCGTCGATGCGGCAGCTCAAGACGATCGGCGTGTTCACGCCCGAGCCATGGCAGGGCTACGGCTACGGAGACGAGAGCAACAAGGTCCTCGCGGCCGGCTCCCAGGGCACCCACTCGCTCGGCTGGGGCGACGTGCACCACCCGAACCTGAGCGAGACGAACGGCGACTACGACGGCCAGTTCATCTTCGTGAACGACAAGGCCAACGGGCGGGTGGCGGTCGTCGATCTCGCCGACTTCATGACGAAGCAGATCGTGGCCAACCCGCTCGTCGGCAGCGACCACGGCGGGGCGTTCGTCACGCCCAATACCGACTACGTCGTCGAGACGAGCCAGTACCCGACGCCCCTCGGCCGCGAGTACGCGCCGCTGTCGGACTACAAGGACAAGTACCGCGGCCTCGCGATGTTCTGGAAGTTCGACCGCAAGAAGGGCCGCATCGTCCCGGAGCAGAGCTGGGGCGTGGAGCTGCCTCCGTACTCGCAGGATCTCGCCGACGCCGGCAAGAAGGTGAGCGACGGCTGGGTGTTCATCAACTCGTTCAACACCGAGATGGCGACGGGCGGGACACTGCAGGGCAAGCCGGCGATCGAGAGCGGCGCCTCGCAGAACGACATGGACTACCTGCACATCATCGACTGGAGGAAGGGCGAGCAGCTCGTCAACGCCGGCAAGGCGACCACGATGAAGGGCATCCGCGTCCTGCCGCTGCAGACCGCCGCAGCCGAGGGGGTCTTGACGTTCGTCGGCGAGCCCAAGAGCCCGCACGGCTGCGACGTCACGCCCGACGGAGCGGGCATCGTCGTCGGCGGCAAGCTCGACACGCACGGTACGGTCTACGACTTCGCCAAGATCAAGGACTTGATCGCGAACAAGAAGTTCGAGGGCAAGGACGCGTTCGGCGTGCCAGTTCTGGCGTTCAAGGACTCGATCCGCGGCCAGGTGGAGCTCGGCCTCGGGCCGCTCCACACCGTCTTCGATGACAAGGGCAACGCCTACACGAGCCTGTTCCTCGAGAGCAAGGTGGCGAAGTGGTCGCTCGCCGACCTCAAGACCCTCGAGAAGCTGAGCGTCCACTACAACATCGGGCACATCCTCGCGGCCGAGGGCGACACGGTCAGCCCCGACGGCAAGTACGTCGTCGCGATGAACAAGATGTCGATCGACCGGTTCACGCCCGTCGGCCCGCTTTACCCGCAGAACTTCCAGCTCGTCGACATCAGCGGCGACAAGATGCGGATGATCTACGACCTGCCGATCGGCGACGGGGAGCCGCATTACGCCCAGATGATCAAGGCGGACAAGCTCCACCCCGAGAAGATCTACCCCCCGGGGACCAACCCGTACCTCGGCGGGCACGATCCGAACGCCGTCGAGGGCGGAAAGGAGCGCATCACGCGCAACGGCGACACGGTCGACGTCTACATGACTGCCGTGCGCAGCCACTTCGTGCCCGACCAGATCGAGGTGAACGAGGGCGACACGGTCAACCTGCACATCACGAGCACCGAGCAGGCCGAGGACCAGACGCACGGCTTCACCATCGACATGTACAACATCAACCTGAGCCTCGAGCCCGGCAAGACCGAGAACGTCACGTTCAAGGCCGACATGCCCGGCGTGTACCCGTTCTACTGCACCGAGTTCTGCTCGGCGCTGCACCTCGAGATGACCGGGTACATGCTCGTCAAGCCGAAGGGCAAGTAGCAGAGGCCTGGCGGGAGAGGCAGCCATGCAAGCCACCGGAGCGCCCGGCGTGCCCCGCGCGGACACGCACAAGCATCTGAGGGCCTTCGCCGACGCAGAGGGGGGAGCGGGGGGCACGTCGTGGGGCTACGGGCGGCGCTGGGGGGTCGTCGCCCTCTCCCTCGCCGCCATCGGGACCGACGTGGGCTCTCTCTTCCTCGACTGGTGGAAGCTCACGCTCTACGCGCCCCAGTACCCGCACGGGTTGCGTCTGACGATGTCGCTCCGGGGCATGGGCGGCGATGTCCGCGAGATCGACATGCTCAACCACTACATCGGGATGGGGCACCTGGCTCACGCCGCCTCGTTCGAGCGCGAGCACGCCGTCGCCGGCGTGGGCGTGCTCGCGCTGATGGTGCTCGCGCTGACGCTCCTCGCGGGGCGCAAGGCGGGCAAGTTCATCGTCATCCCCGGGCTGGCCTTCCCGACGATCTTCCTCGCCGACGCCTACTACTGGATGCGTTCGTTCGGGCACAACCTCGACCCGCACGCGCCCCTGCACATCCCTGCCTTCACGCCGCAGCTCTTCGGCAACGGCCAGATCGGGCAGTTCATGACGTTCGCCGTCCCCGCAGCCGGGTTCTGGCTGGCGACCTCGGGGGTCCTGTTCCTGGCGGCGGCCGTCGTGGTGCGGTGGCGCGTGTGCCGCGAGTGTCCGCGAGCGAAGGACTGCGGGCGATTGTGCCGGGCGGCGCTCGTCGGTCCGCGCCTTCCTCCCAAGGAAACCTCGCGGTGAGGCCGGCGCGCGCCGTTCTGCTGGGCGCTGCTGCGGCGATCGCCGCGTGCGCGCTCGCCGTGCGCGCGCGCGGGCCCGATGCCGGCCTGCAAGGGCCCGCGCCGCAGCCCGAGGATCAGGGGCCCACTCTTCTTTCGGCGCCCCCCGGCGCGTTCTTCGCAGAGGACGCGCCGGCCCTGATCGCGACGCTCGGCGACCCGACGGGCCCACGTGAGATATGGCTCCGCGCGAAGACGTACCGGGGCGACTTCGTCGTGGCCAGGCCGGTCGAGCTTCACGGGGTGCGTGGCGCGATCCTCGAAGGGACCGGTACGGGGACGGTCCTCGAGATCACCGCTGACGAGGCCTGGATCGACAACCTGACGGTGCGCCACTCGGGGCGTCGCCACACCGCCGAGGACGCGGGCATCAAGGCGAAGGCCGCGCGCGTGCGGGTCACGAACGTCGCCGTGGAGGACTCCCTCTTCGGCGTCGTCTTCGAGCCGTGTCCGGCGTGCGTCCTCGAACACGCGCGCGTGCGGGGTACCGCGGACGAGCCTGAGCTCCGCGGCGACGGCGTCAAGCTCTGGGAGTCCCACGATGCGACCGTGCGCCGGTGTCTGGTTGAGGACTCAAGGGATGTCGTTGTCTGGTATTCGCGTCGCGTCCTGCTCGAACGCAACGTCGTTCGCCGAGGCCGGTACGGCACGCACTTCATGTATGCGCACGACTCCACGGTGCGCGACAGCAGGATCGAGAACGACGTCGTCGGCGTCTTCGTCATGTACTCCGATCGTCTTCACGTCGAGGGAAACGTTCTCGCGGGCGCGCGAGGCCCCGCGGGGGTCGGCATCGGCTTCAAGGAGAGTGATTCCGTCGACGTGCGCGACAACTGGCTGGTCGGGAACACCACCGGAACCTATATCGACCGGACCCCGCGATCGGCGAACGCCCCGGTCGTCTTCGAGCGCAACGTCTTCGCGCTCAACGAGGTCGCCCTTCGCCTGCATAGCTCCGAGGAGGGTCTGAGCCTCCTCTCGAACGACTTCCACCAGAACGTCGCTGCCGCGGAGGTGGAGGGCGGAGGCGATGCCCTGGGCGTGCGCTTCGACGGCAACCACTGGACCGAGTACGAAGGATACGACCTGGACCGCGACGGGCGCGGCGACGTGGCGTTCGAGGTCAAGCAGCTCTCCGGCGAGCTGACGGGGGCGCGCCCCGTCCTTCAGTTCTTCGACGGGACCGCGGCGATGAGCGTCATCGACGCCGTCGCGCACGCGGTTCCGGTGCTGGCGGCCCATCGCGTGCTGGTCGATCCCCACCCCGCGATGACGGCCTCGCGGTCCGAAGGGAGCTCGCGATGATCGAGATCCGCCATGTGTCCAAGTCGTTCGGCGTGGTCAGAGCGCTCGACGACGTGTGCTTGCGGATCGAGCCGGGCGAGCGCGTCGGCTTCGTCGGGGCCAACGGATCCGGGAAGACGACCCTGATGAGGGCGATGCTCGCCCTCGTACGCGTCGAGGGGGAGGTCCTCGTGGGGGGCGTCGACGTGGCTCGAAAGCCGGAGCTGGCGCTGCGGTCGATGGCGTACATCCCGCAGGTGGCGCCCCCGATCGAGGCGCCTGTCCGCGAGGTGGTCCGCGCGATTGCCGCGCTGCGAGGCGTTCCGGATGAGGTGGTCGCGACGCGCGCGCGACGGCTCGGCCTCGATCTCGGGCGGGTGGCTCCGACGCGGTTCCGCGACCTCTCAGGGGGCATGCGTCAGAAGCTGCTCGCTGCGCTGGCCCTTGCGTCCGAGGCTCAGGTCCTCGTCTGCGACTAGCCAACTGCAAACCTCGACCGTACTGCGCGCGAGGCCTTCTTCGAGCAGGTCGCCGCGCGCAGTCAGAACGCGATCACCGTACTTTGCTCGCACCGGGTCGAGGAGATCGAGCAGCTTGTCGACCGGGTCGTGGACCTCGAGGTGGGTCGCATCGTCCGCGACGGTCCAGCGAGGGAGGTCCTTTCGGACCTCACGATGTCCGACGTGCCTGTCCTGAGGCTCGTTCGATGAGGCTACGTCCCGGAGTGCTCGTGGTGCTTGCGACCGTGGCGTGTCAGGACGCCGGGGCGGCCGTCGACCCGGTCTGGGGGAAGCAGGCGTGCGCCAATTGCTCGATGATCGTCAGCGACCGGCGCTTCGCCGCCCAGCTCACGACGGACGACGGGACCCGCGTCTTCTTCGACGACCCGGGCTGCATGGCCACATGGCTGGCGGAGGGTCGCGGCCACGCACGGCGCCTCTGGGTCCACACCGCCGCTGGAACGTGGATAGACGCGCGCACGGCCCGCTACGCGCGCAACCAGTCGTCGCCGATGGGCTTCGACTTCGCCCCGGACGAGCGCGGCGACGCAGAATGGGCCGACATCGAGACCGACGTCCGCGGCTCGCGGAGAGGAGACCGCTGATGACCCCCGCCACGACGGCGCGCGCCGCCTTCTTCCGCCTCGAGCTCGCCGACGCTCTCCGATCGCGCTGGGTGGTCTTCACGGCCGCCGCCTACCTGCTCGTCTTCGGCGCCTTCGTGTGGCTCGGGCTGCGCGAGTCGAGCGTACTGGGCTTCACCGGGCTCTCGCGCGTCGTGCTCAACGTCTCGAATGCCGTCGTCATCGTCCTGCCGCTCGTCTCGCTCGTGGCGACGCACCAGAGCGTCGTCCGCGCGCGGTCGACGGGGCTCTTCGAGCTACTTCTGGCTCAGCCGGTGCGCCGCGAGCAGTGGCTCGCCGCGGCGATCGCGTCGCGCCTGCTGGTCATCGTGGGGCCGCTCGCCGTGCTCCTGCTCGGTACCCTGGTCGCCGGGGCGCTCTCGGGCGAGGGGAGCCTCGCGCCACTCGTCGCGCGAAGCCTGCTCGTGGTCGTTTCGCTCTCGCTCGGGTTCGTCGGCGTCGGCGTCCTGGTGTCCGCCGCTGCACGGTCCACCGAGCGCGCCACCGTCTACGCGCTCGTCGCCTGGCTCGGCGCGTCGGTGCTGCACGACTTCGGGCTCATCGGCCTGCTGTTGCGCTGGCGTCTGTCGCCGCCGGTCGTCTTCGTGCTCGCAGCGCTCAATCCGGTCGAGTCGTCGCGGATCGCGATCCTGAGCGGGGTCGATCCCGAGCTATCGGTCCTCGGGCCCGTCGGTTTCTGGCTCGCGAACACGCTGGGCTCGCGCCTGGCACTGCTCGTCGGCGTCACCTGGCCCCTGGCGGTCGGGACCCTCGCTCTGCTCCTGGCGCGTCGCATCCTCGAACGCTCCGACCTCGTCGGCTGACCTCTCCACGTATCGCTCGAAAGGAACCCTCATGCATCGCGTCGTCGTTCTCGCTTCTCTCGTCCTGCTCGGCGCCTGCTCGAGGTCCGAACCCAGCGGTGGTGTGGCCTCGGCCCAGGCGCAGATCACTCCGGAGGCGCTCGCCATGTTCAAGATGCGCTGCGCCCCGTGCCACGGCGAGGGCGGCCACGGCGACGGGCCGGGCGCCGCCGCGCTCGATCCCAAGCCTCGCAACTACACGGACGCGTCCTGGCAGAAGAGCGTCACGGACGACCAGATCAAGAAGACGATCCTCTACGGGGGCGCAGCCGTGGGGAAGAGCCCCAACATGCCCCCCAACCAGGACCTCGACGGCAAGCCGGAGCTCGACGGCCTCGTCGCGGTCGTCCGCAGCTTCAACGGAAAGTGACCGAAAGGGGAGATCTCCATGTCCAAGCTCGTGTACCTCGTCCTGGCTCTCGCGACGTCGGCCTGCAACACCGAGGGCGGCTCCGGCGTTCCTTCCACGCAGGGCAGCGTCGCGGCGCCGGCGGTTCCGCAGGCAGTCGTGGCGCAGGCAGTGCCCGCCGCCCCGTCGCAGCCCGACATCAAGACAGCGTGGACCGTGGCGCTGGGGTCACCCGACCACACGACGTTGGTAGCGGCGGTGAAGGCGGCGGATCTCGTCGAGGTGCTCGCCAGCCCAGGAGGGGTGTACACGGTCTTCGCGCCAACCAACGCCGCGTTCGACAAGCTGCCGAAGGGCACGGTCGACGACCTACTCAAGCCGGAGAAGAAGCCCGACCTGCGGAAGGTCCTGCAGCACCACGTGGGGATCCCCGTCATGGCGACGCGCGAGATGAAGGAAGGCGGTACGCTCCAGATGGCCGACGGAGCCAAGGTGACCTTCCACGTCAAGGACGGCAAGGTCACTGTGGAGGGAGCCAACATCCTCGCGTCGATCCCGACCGCCAACGGGATCGTGTACGTGGTCGACGCGGTGCTCCTTCCCGCGTCGAAGTGATCGGGCCACCACGCGGACCTTGCGGCTCGGCGCCGGGGCGAGAGCGCGCGTTCTCGTCTCGCCGCGCCGTTCTTCGCACCGTCATCTCTGCGGAAATCCCGCGAAACGGCGGCGTTCGACGGCTGGCATGCGGCGTGAAGAAGGCATGTTTGAGACTCCCGAAGGAGAACGGACATGCGCCGCGTCGCCGTGGTGCTTACCGCGCTCGGCTGGTGGCCCACCTTGGCCGGGCGGGACTCGAACCCGCTGGGTTCCATCGTGAGGTTTCCGCTACGTCATCTTCGCTTCCTCCTCACCCAGGCTTCGCCTGGCGCACTTCCAGTAGGGATGGAACGCCCCGAACGGGGATCACGTTGCGCCTCGCCCCTTGATGCTCGCGGCCCCCCTTGGACGCAAGGCAGCCCGGGCCAAGGGCGGCGAGGCCGTGGTCCCGGCAGCGGAGTTCAAGGCCAAGTGCCTGGCCATCTTCGACGCCGTGGAGCGCAAGGGTCGCTCGTTCGTCGTGACGAAGCGCGGCCGACCGGTGGCTCGCGTCGTCCCCTTGCCCCGCGGCCCCTCCGCGCTGCGCGGGACGCTGCTGCACGAAGAGGACCTGCTCGCCCCGGTGGACTCGGACTGGGACGCGCTCCTTTGATCGTGCTCGACACCCACGCGTGGGTGTGGTGGCTGACGAAGCCCGAGAAGCTCGGCGCCAAGGCCGAGCGGGCGAGGGTCAAGGCCGACCGCATCGGGGTCCCCGCCATTTGCGCGTGGGAGGTCGCGGTGAAGGCCGAAGCCGGCAAGCTGATCGGCCGAAGCGGTCATTCCAGGATGAGCGCGCGTGGTCCTCGCCCTCGTGCTCGTGGCGTGCGGCACGTCCCCGTCGCAGTGGGGCGACGTGGGCGACGGAGGCAAGGTCCAGGGCGGAGACGGCGGGTCGAGCTCGTCGTCGTCGGGCGGCCCGGCGTTCGACGCCTCGGCCTCCTCCTCGGGAGGATCGTCTTCCGGAGGATCGTCGTCAGGCTCGTCGGGCTCGTCGAGCTCCTCGGGCGGATCGCCCGGCACGCTGGCGCCGGGCACCTCGACGCTCACGATCGCCGCGGCGGGCGTCTCGCGCACCGTGTACCTGCACGTCCCCACCGCCGTCACGGCCGGGCCGGTCCCGCTGGTCATCGCGCTCCACGGCGACGGCGACACCGCGACCAACTTCGTCACGACCACGGGCCTGGCGGCCGACGCGGACGCCGAGGGCTTCGTGCTCGCCGCGCCCCAGGGGATCACGCGCGACGTGCCGGTCTACGACAACGGCTCGGTCGTGCAGACCGTCCCGCAGGTCGACTGGGACCCGTACAACTCGATCCAGTCGACCGGCGCGATCACGGCCGACCACAACGAGGACGTCCCGCTGCTCGACGCGATCCGCCAGCAGCTCGTCGCCAGCGGCTCGATCGACGTGCACCACCTGGTCGTCTACGGCTACTCGCAGGGCGGCTACCTGTCGTTCCGCTACGGGATGTCCGACGCCGTGGATCTGGCCTGCGCGGCGGTGCTGGCGGCCGCGCACCCGCTGCCCGGCACGACGCTCGTCGAGCAGGCGGCGCGCAAGATCCCCGTCGTGATCCAGATCGGCACCGCCGATCCGGCGTACACCAACGCGCAGCAGACGGTGCAGGAGCTGCAGACCAACGGCAACGTCGTGCAGTTCAACGCCATCTCGGGCGCCGGCCACGTGCCTCCGCCCGGCGATCCCAAGGTGCCGCTCGACTGGTGCCTGGCGCAGTCGAACTGAGATCAACTGCTCGCAGGCTGGTCGGCTCCCCCCGTGCAGCGTCGCGCCTGCGATCGGCGTCCATTGCACCGCGTGCACGCCCCGCGCGTCGAGCGGCACGGATGGATCCCATGCCATCGCAGCGTTGTCGATGATCACGGCGATCCCGTAGCCGGTCGCGATCCCGGCCAGGAGGCCGCCGAGGCTCGGCTCCGGCCCCCGTGAGCTGACCGCGTACCCGACAGCCCCCAGCGCGGGAGGAACGAGGACGCGGAGCCCGAGATCGCTCAGCACTCTAAGGCCGTGGCCGTGCGCCATGTGGACGGTCACGGGCCCGATCGCATAGATGGCGACACTCAGCGCATCGAGGGCCTCCTCCCCGGTGGACAGGCCGAGGGCAAGGGTCCCGAGCGCGGCACCGTCCGCGATGAGGACCTGCCAGCCGTAGTGGACCGTGGGCCACGTGCGGGAACGACACGCCTGACGCACGAGATTCACACGCCGGGCAGCGCACCTTCGATCAGCCGCCAGACCGTGGCTCGTGAGACGAGCGGCGGCCGGGGTACGACGAATGCATGGCAGGTCCCGGCATGAGGCGCCCTGACCGAGACCCGAGGTTCATCCTCTGCGCGATCGCGCTCGCCGCCGTTGCTTGCGACACGAGCACGACGCGATGCGACCCGGCGGTGAGCTGCTGCGGAACATGCTGCCTGATGCCAGCAACCGGGACCAACGCGGGAGTCTTGCCCGTCAGGCCCGCGAACGGCGCAGCCACGGGCAGCGCGCCGACGGTGTTCGCGATCTCGAAGATGTACTTCGGCGACACGGACCGAGCGGGCCACACGAGCGAGGCCGCTTGGAAGAGCTACGGCTTGAACATCGACGGCAAGGTCACCGGCGAGAACTCGACGAACACCTGCCGACTGGTTGCAGGGGCGTCGTGCGGCACGCAGCTCGACGGCGACGACGGCATCGACAACTCGTTCGGCTCGAACGTGATGCCGATCATCCAGGCCCTGAACTCGACCTACAGCTCCTTCGCGAACACGGCGATCCAGCAGGGCGGAGGCACGATGCTCTTTCAGCTCGACGGGCTGGGCTCGGCCCCCAGCTACGCGCGGCTGCCAAGCGCCCTGTACCGAGCGGTGCCAACGTCGCAACCACGATGGGATGGGACCGACGTTCGAGACGTTGATGCCGTGTCGCTTGTCGGCGGCGACATCTCCAGGCCGATCATCCTCCTGCTCGACGGGTACATGGCCGATCGCGTTTGGGTGGGCGGACTGTCCACGGGTCCGGCCTACCTCGATCTGCAAGTCACGGCCGGACCGAACGGCGGCGGCGTGCCTCTGCCTCCCATCCCGCTCCAGCACATTCAGAGCGCCATGCAGGTCGTCTCGGGCACCGCCGCCAACGGCGGAACGCTTTCCGGAGTCGTGCGTGTAGAGGACATGATCACGTGGGTCGAGTTGTGGACCGGCACCCTCACGACCGGCCTGTGCACGGGCACAGCAGTCATGTCGGTCGTCTCCGCTTTCGAACAGGCGAGCGACATCATGGCCGACGGAACCAACGAGCCGGGCAAACCGTGCGACGGGATCTCCGTGGGCCTCGGGTTCGACGCGGTGACCGTACAGCTCGGGAAGGCGGTGACTGCGCCTCCCGTGACGAACCCGTGGTGCGAGGACGCGGGCACGGACGCTCCCTCGGATGGCCCGGACGGGGGGTGACCCACAAGGGTTGGCGGCAGTGGATCGAAATGACGCGCTGCCCGCCGACGTTCTGGGGGTCGTCTTGGGGGTCGCGGACCTCGCAGACGGTCGATAGCGGTGAGGGGCGCGGGGGAAGCCGCTCCGACCCTACCCGTGCCCGCGCTCAGCGCACACGAGGCACTTGCAGCTCCCCTTCGCGCAGTAGTGCCGGAGCCCGTGCAACCGCGTGCCACGATCGAAGCGCGCGAAGATGCGCTTGAAGTTTTTCTCCTCGTGCGACCCCTTTGCTGGTCCGAACTCGATGTACCGTCGCACGGCGTACGCGCAGAGGTCGGCGACCTGGACGGCCGCCGAAAGCGTGCTGTCCACGAAGAAGGGGGCCTCGATGACGTGCTTGAGGTTCCCCCAGGGGTGACCCGAGTCGCGAAACTTCTCCAGCATGGCGCGGTACGAACTCTCGCGGGCTGGCTCCTCGTCCATCACGAGGAGCCCCTTGTGGACGTGTGCCGAACTGAGGCCGCTGAGCTGCTTCAGCCTCGGGAACCTCTCCAGCGCGGCGACGAGCCAGCGCCGCCCGGCCATGTTGCGGCGCTCAAGGAACGTGTCGAAGCGACTCACGAGCTGGGTGAATGCCTGCCCCACGATGTCGTCCTTCGCATCCGCCTTCCGGACAACCTCGCCGAAGAGAACGAGGCTCTCGTAGCCACCGACGACATCGAGCACCTTCTCGAAGAGCGCGCTTCGTTCGGCCCTGGTCAGGTGGACGAAGGGCAAGGTCGCGCGGTAGGTGCGGACCCTCCTGGCCCGTTTCTCGTCAGACATCTTGTTCGCGAGCTTCTTGGCGCGCACCTCTTGCAGGGCCGAGCGCCGGTCGTTCCAGCCGAGGTTTTGGAAATCCGCGATCTCGTCCTGCTCGGGGAACGACACGCAGAAGTCCTTGGCGTGAAGCTCGGCTCGCGTCTGGACGAGGCCGTACTCCTTCTTGATCGCGACCACCTTGAGGTCGAACTCCGCCCACGCCGATGCGGGCAGCGCTACGCCAACGATGGCGTACTCCCTCGACTGGTCCTGCGGCTCGGGTGTTCCGGATGCGTCGGTGTACAGCAGGTACATGCGCTTCGCCGCCGCACAAAAAAGTGGAAGCCCGAGGGGGATCGCAAGACCCCGACGGCCGTTAGGCCAACCTCAGGCTGATAGAGACGTAGCTAGCGATGGTGCGTCAGTCAAGGCGCACCGGGAGGACTCTCGCAGGCAGGTGGTCGCGGATGGTCTTGCTGCTGATCAATCGAACGTCTGTAAGGCGAGGCCGAGGGGGGCGACGCGCACGCGCAAGCCTACGGATCTCCTCAACCCGGGCGTGTGCCATCACGTGCCGATCAGCGAGGGCTTCTGGCGCGTCCACCCCAACGCGGCCATCGCTACGTGGGCTTGCCCTTTTCGAGGTCTTCCCAGGTCATTCCCGCACTCGCGACAAGGGCATCGACCTCGACGAGTCTGGTCTGGGAGAGCGACGCGACCCACAGCCAGGTGCTCAACCTCGGACCCGACGCGCTCGCGCTGCTCACCGAGATCACCCACCGCGAGCCGAGACTGGCGAGCCGTCGCGTCGAGGAGCTCCACGAGCTGCTCGAGGGCCACGGCGACGACATGATGCGCGAGGCGATCGGACGCGCGGTGCGGGCCGCCACGCTGACGGTCGCCGCCGTCAAACGGGCTCTCTCGAAGATGGGCGCCCGGAGACGCGATGGCTTCCGCCATCGCGTCGTAGCGGCGCAACCGCGCGGCCAGGACGGCCGGCAGCTCACCCTGGCGGTCGTCCGCGCGGACGCCAAGCGAGGTGCCCCGTGACCTCCGATCTCGATCCGCTGCTCAAGCGCCTGCACCTGGCCAACGCGCGCCGCGTCTGGAGCGATCTGTGTCAGCGCGCAGAGAAGGAAGAGTGGTCGTACGAGACCCTGTTGCAGACGCTCTTCGCCGAGGAGGTCGCGCACCGCCGTGGCACTCGCCTCGCGCGCGCCGTGCGAGCCGCGGCGTTCCCGTTCCTGCGCACGATCGACGAGTTCGACTTCACCTACCAGTCCACCTTGCGCCTGACGACAATCGGCTCGCTGCTCACGCCCGACTTCGTCACCGAAGGGCACGCGGTGATCTTCGAGGGCAAGCCCGGCCGCGGCAAGACGCACCTGGCCATCGCGATCGCGTACCGCGCCATGCAGAATGGCTTCGACGCGACGACGCGCGCGCGAGCTCCTCGCGCACGATGGCGGGCTCACCCCCACGTGCGTGGGGACGACTTGACGAAGGCCTGCACCTCCTCCAGCGGCTCCGGCTCACCCCCACGTGCGTGGCGACGACTTGACGAGGGCCTGCACCTCCTCCAGCGGCTCCGGCTCACCCCCACGTGCGTGGGGACGACGCCGTACGCCACGACCTCCTCTGCCCCGACCTCGGCTCACCCCCACGTGCGTTCCCTTCGGCCCCGTGCTGTCCAACACGCCGAAGACGAGCGCCGTCGGGCAGTACTTAGGGCGGTGATCTGCGGTCGACTGCACGCCGGGCCACGCCTCCGGCTGGCGATCGCGAGGTTCAGGCCGCCGCTGACGGGATGAGGCTCAGGGCGTCGGCTTGTCGCTCAGGTGGACGAGCGGCTTGGCGCGCAGCGCCTGCACGGCCGGATCGGCGTCGCCCGCGCGCTGTGAACTGGTTCCAAGTGGGCGCGTCGAACGAGATGGAATCTGCCTATGCTCACTTCGTGCCCGCAGACGACCTCGATGCCCTCGATTCTCTCGTGCTTCACCGCTACCGCGTCGATCTGGTCCTAGCACGCCACCTGGACGTACCGGCGCACCACCGGAGCGTGCTCTGGCGGGGAGCGTTTGGCGCGGTCTTCCGATCGCTTGTCTGTCACGATCTCGCGCTCGCGTGCGAGGCCTGCCCGCTTCGCGGCACCTGCCCGTTCCCGCGCGTGTTCGCCCCGTCCAAGGTGGAGGGGCGTCCGGCGATCGCGCGCCTGCGGGATCCGCCGCGACCGTTCGTCTTCACCGACCCCTACCCGGAGGCGCCCTCGCTCGCGTCGGGCGCCCCCATCGCGCTAGGCCTCACGGTCGTGGGCGCGGCGGCCGTCGATCTGCCGTACTTCGTCGTCACGCTGCGGCGGTTGGGCGACGATGGTATCGGTCGCGAGCGGACGCGTTTTCGCGTGGAGGCCGTGCGGTGCGTGGACGCGGCGGGGCTGTCCGGCGAATCGGTCTACGCACGAGGGGGGGACGTCGTGCGACCGTTGCGCCTGCCGCTGCGCGCGCGCGACCTGATGCGGCCTGGCGATGCGGGAGCCCGGCGTGTCCGCGTCAGGTTCGTCACGCCGACGGACGTGCGTGGCGGGCGCGACGGCGGAGCGGAGGGCGCGCCCGCTTTCGGAGCGCTCGTACGACGTGCTCGTGATCGCGCAGGGGCCCTGGCGACGTTCTTCGGCCCCGGCCCGCTCGGGCACGCTCCACTCGCGGTCGCCGCGGCGGCGGACGGCGTGACGATCGCGCGCGCAGAAGTCGTCCGCGAGAAGATCGTCCGGCGCTCCACGCGGACTGGGCAGCGGCACCCGCTTGGAGGCGTAGTGGGCGCCGCTGTGTACGAGGGCGCGGGGGTGGCGGCGTCCATGCCCTGGCTGCGCCTGGCCGAGGCGCTGGGGGTCGGCAAGCACGCCACATTCGGTAACGGGCGGATCGCGGTCGACGTGCTGTGATGCCTCATGCCTCGTCGTCGCGCGCGGTGAGGTCGAGACCTCGTATCGAGTCATAAGGCACCCGCGCGACGTCGAACGACGACGTGCCGACTTGGCGGCGCTCGAGTAGCCCCTTCTTGCGCAGCATCATGCGTTGCCCATTCGAGATCGGCACACGGAGTACCATCGCTTCGAGCGGCCGCTCCAAGAGCAGCCTCTCGTGCTCGTCGGCGAGCCCACCCGGAACGACCTCGCTGCCGTCGAAGAGCTCATCGAATTGCCTCGCGAGCTCCGGGTGCGATTCGAGAGGCAGGTTGATGCGAATCACGCCGTCTTCCGCCGCCGCCATCCGATCGCGAAGCTCTAGCTTCCACGCTGCCGCCATCGGCGCGTACGCGGCGTCGACCCAGTCTTGAACGTCCCACTCCTGCACGTCGTGGTCGCCGTGTGGCCGGAGGACGTCGAGGGCCGCAGCGATGACGGGCGGCGCATACACGCGCGCCGCGTCGTCCGGGTGGTGCGTGTGGACGACGACGTCGCGAAGGCCGCCGCGGCGGCCGCGATTGACGCGGCCGAAGCGCTGAAGCAGCGCCTCGATCGGCGCCGGATCGCTGAAGAGAACGTCGAAGTCGACGTCGAGGCTCACCTCGACGACCTGGGTCGCGACGAGCAGCGTCCCCTGACTCCCCCCCTGATTCCCTGACGCTGCCCGCGTGCGTGTGCCGACGCGCGCAGCCAGCCTCCTCTCCTTCTCCCCCCGGTCCCGCCCCGTGAATCGACCGTGGAGCAAGCTGATGCCGTCCGTACCAAGCCTTGCGCACGCCGCATCGAAGAAGCTTTGCGCGCGCGCCACCGTAGTGGCCACGACGAGCACGGCCTCGCCCGCCCTGAAGCGTCGCTCGACGTCGGCGAGGCTCTCCTCCGATATCAAGTCGCGCTCCGCGACGCGGAGCGTGTGGCGTGCGAACCGCTCCTGCGTTGCGCGGTCGGCCACGATGCTCACTGGGCTTCCTCCGAGCACTTCCGCAAGCGCAGCCCGCAGCACCGACGGGAGCGTCGCGCTCATCGCCAGCACGCGCGCGCCGAGGTCGCGCGCGAGATGCCGGACGCCTGCGAGAATCAGGGCAAGGCGCGGAATGTCGTATGCGTGCAGCTCGTCGAGCACGAACACGCCGCCCGCGGCGTCGGTCAGCACCGCCTCGTGGCCGGGCAGGCCGAAGAACGCTCGCAGCAGCTGATAGGGCGTGAGCACCCGCACGGGCGCAGTCATCAACGTCGCGAGGTTGCGTTCGTGAAGCGCGATCCTCGCCGCCACGCTCGGCGTGTACCCGTCGGGCTTGT
The DNA here is from genome assembly GCA_021778125.1 of Myxococcales bacterium. Classification (GTDB taxonomy): domain Bacteria; phylum Myxococcota_A; class Polyangia; order Polyangiales; family Polyangiaceae; genus Palsa-1150. The sequence goes on along the minus strand of JAJYCT010000014.1, from coordinate 9,361 downwards.
CCAGTAGATAGCCGTAGAGCGCTGCCGCCGAGGCCGAGTGCTGGAGCACGACGGAACCGTCGGCCACGCCGTACCGCGGGATCCTCTCCCGCATCGCGTTGAGGCTCGCGCGGTATGGGAGCACGTAGAACAGCGCCGGCTTGCCCGACCTCGTCTCGCGTTGCCGGGCGGCCCAAAGGAGCGCGGCCTCGGTCTTGCCGCTCCCGGTCGGCGCGACCAGCAGCGCGTGACCGTCGATTCGTGCCGCCGCTTCCTGGTGCGGCTCGAGCCCGCGCTCGAGGCTCGACGCCGCAGCGTCGCGAAAGGCCGCCACGCTGTCCAGCGAGGGCGCCGCCGTGAGTCTTTCGTGCGCGGATCCCGCGTGATCCGCGAGCACGACCAGGCCGCGGACCGCGCGCGCAGCGAGGGCGAGTCGGCTGGTGGCGTCGCCGCCATCGACGAGACTGTCCACCAGCTCCTGAAGCGCGCCCATGGCCGCGACGAGCGCATCGCGCTTTCCGAGGGGGCGGCGCCGAGGCAAGGGCGCGAAGCCAAGCTTGGAGAGGCTCGGCGCGCCGGCGCCGCCCAGCCACGCTTCCCAGGCGGCCTCGTCTCCCGGCGAGAGCTCGTCGAGAAGCGCGTCGCGATCGGCCGATCCAAATGGGTAGCGCTCGCGGATCCGAGAAGCGTCCTTGTGGTGTGTCCCGACGCCGGCGGCCACCAGACCCCGGGTCGCCCCGTCGACGTCGAGCCGACCGACCACCACGAGCGAGAGGACTTCGTGCCGGTGATCATAGCGGGACCCGCCGCGCACCATCGCCTGGAATCCCGGCGCGCACTTGCCGAGATCGTGGAGGAGAACGGCCCACGCCGCGACGTCGAACAGGTCGGCGCGATCGCAGTGGCGCGCGAGCTCCGGATAGCGCTCGCGACGCCGGCGAAGGCTCTCCAGCACATGCCCCGTATGCGCCGCAAGGGCCTCCCCCGCAGGTCTTCCTCGCTCCGCGCTCTTCGCCCAGACATGCGCGAGTGCGTCGCGGCTACTCACGACGGATCCTGGAGCCGGTGGATCCACACGCCGCGCGCGAAGCCTTCGTCGTCGAGCGCGGTCGGGTCGCACCATAGATCGTCGATGTCGATTCCCTCGACGCGATCGAACGTCCGCGATCCATCGGGGTCCCCTCCGAAGAACACCGGCTCGTGCAGCACGATGTACTGGGCGAACGTCGCCCGCCGCTCGGGCGGCTCCGACACGTGACGCGTCAGGAGCACCGTCGCCCCGAAGCGCACGCACGGGCGGACCAGGCGCGGAAGCAGCGTGTGCTCGATTCGCGCGCGCGCAGGACGTTCGAGCGAGACCGGGCGCACGTCCACTACCTCCGCCAGATCCTGCGACCGGCCGAGCGCCATCGGGAAGACGGGCGCGCGAAACGCCTCGCCCACCGCCGGGTCGAGATAGAGCGTCATCGTGGCGTCGAAGAGCATCTCGCGAAGGACTGGCTGCACGGTGATCTCGGTGGTCGCCCGCAGCGGACCCGCGGGCGTGGCCACGAAGGTCTTCGCCTTCGGCCCGAGGGCCGACGTGATGTGCTGGTGCTCCCGATCGCGGACCTTCGATCGAAACGTAAAATGGATGCCGAAGAAGAAGGTGCGCGGATCGGGCCAGCGGCCAAGCGCGCTCGCGCAGTGCCCGTGCACGGTGGACGGCGGCGGAATGTCGAAGCTCGGCTGCGAGCCGACCACGAAGAACGGGTGGCGGAACGACGTGATGGGCGCCCGCACCGTCACCCTCGTGACGGGCAAAGCAGCCATCAGTCGAACCACGCGGCGTGCTCTGGGTTCTCCACGGCCTGGGCGAAGGCTTCGGCCATCTCACGCGGGTGCCCGACCTGGATCCTCTTGCCGCGAGTGCGCTCGGGGTTGTGCAGGAATGCGTCCAGCTTCTTTCGCTCCGCGTCCAGGAACCCTCGCGACCAGCCGATGTAGACGTCGGACGCCAGATCGTCCTCGTAGACGCGAAGCGCTTCCTCGAGGACGTCGTCGCGAAAGACGGTGGAGCCCGAGTCCCCCTCGTCGAAGAGGCGAATGAAGGGCTGGTTGCCGCTGTGGCATACGGCGAAGACGAGCGCGGACGGCGCCGTGTCGGTCAGGTGGAGGGTCTGCTTCGCGCCGCCCTCCAGCCGTCCGATCGCGCGCAGCAGCATCGCGACACGCGTGCGGCGCGTCTCTATCGGCAGCCGCCACGCGGAGAAGCCGCGCACCGTCTTCTCCGTGGCGCCAGCCTTCTTGGCGCTCTCGATTCGGTGCTTGTCGACGTTCTTGAAGCCGACACGCTTGGAGTCGAAGAACGTGCCTGCGCACGTCAAATCAATTCCGAACGGCGCCTTCAGGTGGGCGCGGTAGAACTGGTGCTCGTGCGGGACGGGATCGCCCTCGGCACGCGCCATCGTGCCGAAGTCCTGGGTGATGCGTATCGGTGTCGTTGCGACCAGCGTGCCGATGCGGAGCGGCGAGACGCGGGTGACCTCACCGACCTCGGTGTCGATCGGCGTCGCCTTCGCGGCAATCTCTGCGCGCTTCGCGGCTTTCTTTTCATCCGTCGACTTGGAGGCCGCCCGCATGTAGCCAAAGAGGTCGTCCTCGGCGTACAGCGTGGGCTCAGCGTCCGTGTACGCGACCTTGGACTCGCGGAAGACGGGCGACGCGTCCCACCTCTCCTGCAGCGCGAGGTGGGTCCGCAGCCAATACCGCACCGCCTGCGCGCTCACGTACGGGTAGCGCCCCTCGGGCGCGCGGATGAACTTCACCGCGACGGCGTTGTCGGTGCGCGCCTCGTCGTCCTTTCCCGAGTTGTTGAGCGCGCTCGCGGGCGCGTCGATGACCAGGACTCCCGTGACATGGCTCATTGTCGTACCTCCTCCTCCGTGCCCGAGGCGTCGCCCTCTGGCGTGAGGGCGTCCTCGGGGTGCGCAGCAAAGTACCCGAGCTCGTGAAGGCGCTCGACGACACGGATGCAGATGAGATCACGCGCCAGGTAGACGTCGCCATCGTCGTGGAGCCACACGTCTCGGTACTCGTCGAGGCCGAAAAGGAGCTGCCCCGTGGCGCTCTCTCGCTGAGCGCTGCGCAAGGCGTCCTGCAGGTCCCGTAGACGCTGAAAGGTCAACGCGTTGTAGAGCTTCTTCGCGTTCTTGGCGTGGATCCACCCCGCGAGCTTGTCGGCAAAGACGCGGATGGAGTCGATGCGACCCTTGTTCATTCCGAGGACCTCCTTCAAGAACAGCTCCGCGAGCCTCCAATTGCGCGCTCGCGCGTCGCCATAGGTCGCACGCTCGCCTTCTCGATCGATGCGACTGAGCAGATGGCGCCGCAGCCACTGCGCCGCGGCAGCGCGATCCGTGAACCCCGCATCGAAGATGCCGCAGAGATCCTCGAAGGCGTAGTTTCGCGACCAGCCGGCGCGCCCCGCGATGGGCTTTGCCTTGTTGACCCCTGCCCTCTTTTTCCCAGACGAAGATACCGTGCCTCCATCGTCATCCGCCTCCGAGAGCGCCTGAAAACGAGCCGCGACCGCCCTCCAGGCCGAGGCTGTCGATGCTCCCGCCGCCTTGACCACGAACGTGACGGCGCCCGACGGGACGTGAAAGACGTCCAGAGAGGGCCCTTGGCCGGAGCTCGAGAGCAAGTACGCGGTGAGCGCCGTCGGGCGCGGGCGCGCGTCGGAGGGCAATGCCTCCGCGGCGATCGCCGTGAGATCGTGCACGACGAGCGACCGAGGCCCCTTCGCGTCGGCGAACTTGTAGCGCTTCTTCGCCGCATCCCACATCGGCTGCTCACGGTCATACCCCTCGTGGATCGGGGCACGCGTGGTCGGCAGCGGCAGCGCCAGCAGGCGGCGGTTGTCGTCGAGGTAGCGCTTCGCGAAGCGCAGCATGAGCGCGGGGTCGTCCGCGTGCACCGCAAGCAACCGGCCCTCGGCGCGTCGGCTGGCCATCGGCAGGAACATCAGGGCGACGACGTAGGCACCGGCGGCCGGGACGAACGCCTCACCGTTCGGCCGAAAGTTCAGCACGCCCTCGCCCGAGAACATCGGCAGGTGCGTGCGAACGAGCGGCGACGTCGCCGGTTCACCCGAGAAGGCGCAGCGCATGCCCGCGACGTCGGAGTGCGGGGTGGCGCGGTGCGCGCGCACATATTGCGCGATGAACGCGCGCTTCGTGCTCTCCGTCTCGGTTCGCTGCACGAACGACGAATTCATGAACACGCACGTGAGGTAGCTGACGAGCGCACCACCGTAGTAGTGCTCCTCCATGAACGACGCGGCGGCGTCGAGATCCTCGAAGACGAGATCCTCGGGCCGCGACCGTTTGCGGAACGCGCAGAGCCCCGCGATGCCCACGTCGACGAGTGCGTGCCCGGTGAAGCGGAGGATCGGCGCAGGCGACGTCATGCGCGATGTGCTCCGTCGCTCCGCCGTCGCATCGCCCGACGCAAGGCGCGGTCCTGCAGGCCCTCCCACCACATCTGCGCCTTCAGCTCGCCCATCGGCACGTCTGCCCAGGCCCTGCGCAGATCCTCCCACCGATCCCGCCCGCCGCCGACCGCTGGCACGAACGGAGCGCTCCAGACAACCCGAGCCTCCCGACGAGAGCGGCACGGCCGACGTCGAGCAGAGCGTCCCGCGGCACCGTGCGTCGCTTGGCGTGTGGTTTTCGTCGCGGCGCCGCCTTGCTCATCGCGCCGTCGAATCTAGCACCTTGCTCCGGATGCGAGGGCGTTCAGGTGGACCCACCCCGCGGAAGGTCAGACCGTTCTCGACGCAGGCACGGCCCTACTTCACATTGAAGGCAAGGCGTAGCGCTGCGCGCTGCTACGGCGCTGCTACGTACGAGAGGGGGTCTCGATGTTCCGAACCGTCATCGTCCGCGAGCCCGGCACGTTCGTCGGCAAACGCGGCGAGCGGCTTCTCCTCCGCGGCCCCGCGAAGCCGCGCTCCGCGACGGAGCCGACGCCCGATACGTACCCGCCGCCACGCGCGCGTGCTGCAGCCCCGCGCAACGAGGAGGAGATCCCTCTCTTCCGGGTCGGCGAGATCGTGTTGCCGTCCCGCGGCGTGAGCGTCTCGACCGACTTGATCGAAGAGGCCGCCGCGCGAGGAATACCGCTCACCTTCGTCGGAGCGGGCGGGCAACCGTACGCAATGATCACCTCGCCGATGCTCACGGCGACGATCGCGACGCGGCGCGCGCAGCTCCGGGCGATGGATCGCCCCGAGGGCGCGGCGCTCGGCCGCGCGTTCGTCACGGGCAAGTTGCGCAACCAGGCGAGCCTACTCACCTACTTCGCCAAGGCAGAGGGCGAGGACGGCGAGCGCCGCGAGCGCGTGCTCGCCGCCGCCGAGAAGGTGCGCGAGGCTCGCCGCCTTGCGCTCGACGTGGAAGGCGACAGGCCCGATATGGTGCGCGAGCGGCTGATGGGCGCCGAAGGGCTGGGCGGTCGTGCGTACTGGTCCGGCGTCAAGGCGCTGCTCGAAGGTCGCTGCGCGTTCGACGGCCGCGAAGGGCGCGGCGCGGTCGACCCCGTGAACGCTCTCCTCAACTACGGCTACGGCATCCTGGCCAGCCGCACGTGGGCCGCGCTCCTGCTCGCCGGCCTCGATCCGTTCGCGGGGATGCTCCACGCGGATCGCAGCGGCAAGCCGTCGCTCGTGCTCGATGTCATGGAGGAGCTGCGTCCGCCCGCCGTCGATCGCGCTGTGCTTGCGCACGTGCGCCTCGGTCGCCCCGTTCGGTTCGAGGGCTCGCGCCTCGACGAGACCGCGCGCAGGGCGATCGCCGACGCGGTGCTCGAGCGCCTCGACGCGAAGGTGACGATCGCCGGTCGCAAGCTGCTGTTGGGGAGCGTGATTCAAAGGCAGGCGCGGGCCGTCGCCATGCACGTTCGGGGGGAAGGCGCCTACAAGCCTTTCGCGATGACATGGTGATCCGCGGCCGCAAGCCGTGGAACGGGCCCCGCCCGGGCGCCGCAACCGCGCGACTGGACCCGGAAGACGAGCTGCTCACGATCGTCGCCTTCGACATCCCGTCCGACAAGGTTCGTCACAGGCTCGGGGAGGTGTGCAAGGACTACGGGCTGACCCGCGCGCAGTGGAGCCTGTTCGAAGGGCCGATGACGCGAAACCGGCGCGAGGAGCTGTGGGCACGCCTTCTGAAGATGCTCACGACCGCCAAGGGCGGCGGCCGCGCCGCGATCTACGCGATCGGCCACCGCGAAGCCGCGTGGGCGTACCGGCACTCGACGCTCGGAGTGAAGAAGACGATGCCGGCGCCCGCCGCAGCGCCCGCGGTGCTCGTCCCGGACGCAGCAGGGGGTGACGATGTTTGATCTCGGCACCGCGTCGGCTGAATCGATTCCGCTAGCAGTCGCCGATGCGCGGCAGTGGACATTCTGCCCCCGCGTGCTCTGGCACCGCCGCATGATGCCCCATCGCGTCCGCGAGACGGCGAAGATGGCGCTGGGGCGGGATGCCGAGGCCGCGCTCGAACGACTGGAGCGTCGTCGCGGTGCGCGTCGATACGGGCTCGAGGTCGCCTCGCGCCGGTTCAACGTCCGTCTCCAGAGTGAGCGGCTGGGCGTTTGCGGCGTCTGCGATCTCGTGCTCGACGTGGCGCCCGGTGCGGCGACTCCGGGGCAGGCACATCCCGTCGAGGTGAAGCGGACCGAGGGTGGCGCGTCCGGCCACCACACCATCCAGCTCGCCGGCTACGCGATGCTCCTAGAAGAACACGAGGCGCGCCCCCAAGGATCGGTGGACACCGGGTTCCTGCTCCTCCTTCCGGAGGAGCGGCTCGTGCCGGTCAAGCTCGGCACCGATCTTCGCTCCGCCTTCGAGCGCGCGCTGCAGGACATCCGGGCGATGCTGGTGCACGAGCGCTTCCCGCCGCCGACGAAGCACCGCGCATTCTGCGCCCAATGCGAGTACGTTCGATTCTGCGGCGACGTTCTCTGACTTGGGTCCCCACCGTCGAGTTTCAGGTGGACCCCCCCTGCTCCTTGGCAACCTGGAGGTTCACCGAAAAGAGACCGCGAGACTTGAGCGATTTGCCCGGAGAAGCGAAGCGGAACACCGAGAGCCCCGAAGACGAGGGGACTGCAACACATCGTCCGGGCCATCGTGCGCGAGGAGCTGGAGCGGAACACCGAGAGCCCCGAAGACGAGGGGACTGCAACAGGGGATGCTCACCCTGATCGGTCTCCTGCGCACCGTGAACACCGAGAGCCCCGAAGACGAGGGGACTGCAACGGGTGCCAGTCGAGCGGCAACGCCACCGCGGCCGGAGGAACACCGAGAGCCCCGAAGACGAGGGGACTGCAACTAGTTCTCCCCCGACGAGTGCCGCCCCGCATTGGCGGGAACACCGAGAGCCCCGAAGACGAGGGGACTGCAACTAACCCATGGGCAATCAGTACGCGGGCAACGCCGGGGAACACCGAGAGCCCCGAAGACGAGGGGACTGCAACCCCACGGGATGCGCGTCACCTGCAGCGCCTGCAGCGAACACCGAGAGCCCCGAAGACGAGGGGACTGCAACCAACACGCCCGGGTCCTGGGCGGTGACGGCAAGTCGGAACACCGAGAGCCCCGAAGACGAGGGGACTGCAACGTGCGCGAGCGCATCGAACACGCCCTCCACCACCAGCGAACACCGAGAGCCCCGAAGACGAGGGGACTGCAACGCGCGTACCTGCGTCGGCTCGTCGCGCAGTGGGGGGAGGAACACCGAGAGCCCCGAAGACGAGGGGACTGCAACCACGTGCGGCGCTTGTTGAATGGGCTCTCGACCAGGGAACACCGAGAGCCCCGAAGACGAGGGGACTGCAACTCCAGCGGGCCGGGATCGACCCGGTGATGGTGGAGAGGAACACCGAGAGCCCCGAAGACGAGGGGACTGCAACCGAAGATCGAGGGGGCGCCCCCGGTCCTGCACCGGCTGAACACCGAGAGCCCCGAAGACGAGGGGACTGCAACACCACGATCGCGCGGCTCGACGAGATCGCCGGGCGGAACACCGAGAGCCCCGAAGACGAGGGGACTGCAACACGGTGTGCCCGATGGGCTCCTGCTGGATGAGGTCGAGAACACCGAGAGCCCCGAAGACGAGGGGACTGCAACAGGCTCGTGAAGCCGGCCTGACCGGGCGGCGACGGCGAACACCGAGAGCCCCGAAGACGAGGGGACTGCAACCCGGATCGGGACCTTCCGCGCGCACCTTTTGCCCCGAACACCGAGAGCCCCGAAGACGAGGGGACTGCAACGGCCGAGCAGGACTTCCTCACGTGGCTCCGGTCAGAGGAACACCGAGAGCCCCGAAGACGAGGGGACTGCAACGTAGCCGTGCGTCGTCATCGTCCGCGCCGCGCTGCGAGGAACACCGAGAGCCCCGAAGACGAGGGGACTGCAACGGCAGCATCCCCGCGCGCAGGTACACGCGCTCGATGTGGAACACCGAGAGCCCCGAAGACGAGGGGACTGCAACATCGTCGAGACGGTAGGTCCCGCCCCGAGCGTCCCCTGGAACACCGAGAGCCCCGAAGACGAGGGGACTGCAACCCGAGTTGCTCGGCCACGACCGCCACGGGATCACCTGGAGGAACACCGAGAGCCCCGAAGACGAGGGGACTGCAACTCAAGATCGTGGATCCAGGGAAATGGGAGCGCGAGGGGAACACCGAGAGCCCCGAAGACGAGGGGACTGCAACAAGCGGAATGCCTGCGGAGCGTGGATGTGTCCAGCGAGGAACACCGAGAGCCCCGAAGACGAGGGGACTGCAACCGCTTCGGGTCGGTGGCCTTGGCCTCCGCGATCTGCCGGAACACCGAGAGCCCCGAAGACGAGGGGACTGCAACGCGTGAACACCTCGGCGCCCGCGTTCGCCGCGAGAAAGGAACACCGAGAGCCCCGAAGACGAGGGGACTGCAACACGCCAGGCACAAGCCAATCGGCGCGATGCCCCTGCTGATCCGCCTTCTTGCCCATAGCAGCTCCGCAAGCCACCAGTCGCGCCCTGTCGCTGCCGCACACCGGCTCCGTCCAATCGGACGATTGCGCAACTGCGCCGCGGCGCTCACGAACATCACCGCTCCCTCGCGGGGCGCAGTCGCGCAATCGCCTACTGGTTACGTCGGATGATGCGTCCTTGCCGCCCGCGCCCCGCTTCGACAGACTACTCGCGTCGACGCCTCTCTGTGACCGCACACCCCGGACTTGTCTCCCGCACACCCCGGACTTGTGGCCCGACGATCCCGCTCTTGTCGCCGATCGGCACGCCTTTCGTCGCCCGCGATCCCCGGACTCGTCGCCGGCACGATCCGGACCTGTCC
>JAJYCT010000264.1 GCA_021778125.1 Myxococcales bacterium | reverse complement strand
CGGAAGCGTCCGCCGGGGTCTTGGGCTCCGGGGCGTCCACCGGGGAAAGGCCCTTACCCGGCGCCGGGCCCGGGCGCAACCTCCGTCGCGCGGCGGGGCCGATTGCCCCTCCCACGGCCTGCCCGTTCGGCGTACCCTTCCCCGAGGGCTCGCGGGCCTCACCCGAATGATCGACGAGCACACCAAACAGGTTCTTCTTCTGGGCCGTGAGCACTACCAGAAGCGCGAGTTCGACAAGGCCGAGCCGATGCTCCGGCAGGTCGTCGAGCACGACGACCGCCTCGCGGACGTGCACGACATGCTCGGCGTCATCTGCCACGCGCGCGGCAACTTCGCGCAGGCCGAGCACCACTTCGAGCGCGCCCTCGCCATCAACCCGAACTACACCGAGGCGGCCCTCAACCTCGCGGTCACCTACAACGACCGCGGCAAGTACGAGGCCGCCCGCCAGGTCTACGCGCGCATCAAGGGCAGCCCCACGGGCGCCCTGCCCGGGCTCGACCCGTTCGCGCGCGGCAAGATCGCCAACATGCACGCCGAGGTCGGGCAGGCGTACGCCGACGCGGGGCTGCCGCGCGAGGCGATCGTCGAGTACGAGAAGGCCGTCGGCCTCTGCCCGGACTTCGCCGACCTGCGCACCAAGCTCGGGACGCTCTACAAGGAGCTCAACGAGCTGCCGCGCGCGCGCGAGCAGTTCGAGGCCGCGGCGGCGTCCCGGCCCAACTACGTCCCGGCGCGCATCCAGCTCGGCATCACGCTGCTGTCGCTCGGCGAGAGCCAGCGCGCGAGAGAGCAGTGGAACAAGGTCCTCGAGCTCGAGCCGGACAACGCGCGCGCCAAGATGTACCTGCGCATGATGGCGTCCGCGTCGTCGCGCCCGCCGCCCCTGCCCGGGGGGGCCGGCGGCACGTCGCACTGACGGCCAGCGGCCCCCGCCGACCTGCTTCGGCGGTGCACGCGCGCCGGCAGCAGCCAGTGCTGCCCCTCGCGGCGCAAGACCTCGAGCGTCTGCGCGAGCGGATCGGCGATGGCGCACCCGGTCGCGTGCACGCGATTCCGCGCCATTGCGCGCCGCGGGCCTGTCCGCGGACGGGCCGGGGGGCATGGGAGCCAACGAACCCCACACTCCCCGCTAGCGGCTCGAGCGGCGTTCAACCCGTACTGGAACGGCGCACTCACTGGAACCCGATGTCACCCCCGAAGCGCAGCCCCGTGCTCCAGCTCGGGCCGCCGAACGTGAACGTGTCCGAGCTCGCGGCGCATCCGAAGAAGCAGTGATTCACGACCGGGGCCAGGGTCGTCGCGCCCACGGTGTCCCCGGCGTTCACCCACCAGCCGAGGAGGAATCGGCTATGCGTCGGGCCCGTGAAGAGGAGGAAGGCCACGCCAGCCCTTCCGCCCACGTACGGCAACGCCGCCGTGCCCCCGCTGAGGCTCGTCGCGAACAGGTCCCGGCCGACGTTGGACACCACGTACGCCCCGCCCTCGGCGAGCAGGTCGAAGCGGAGCCATGGGGCTGGATCCATCGTCACGCCCGCGAGAGCTCCGGGGATGTCGGCGGTGAACTCGAAGAGTGCGCCCTCCCGTCTGTATCCAAGACCGAGCTCGAGCCAGCGTCGGCGGTAGAGCCCCGTCAGACCGAGAGCCAGGGTGCCCTGGGTTCCGCTCTCCTTGATCGCCGACGTCGCGCCACCGCCAAGCCACGCATCGAGCGCGATCCCCCGATCGCGGACAACGGGCTCGTCCTGCGCAAGCGCCGTCCCTGCCCAGCCGACGCACGCAAGGACGACCGTCCCCCGGAGCGCCCACTGTGAAGCCGCTGCCACGGCAGCGCCCGTGCGAGACCGCGAGGTTGCGCGAATATCGACCACGACGCCGCGAAGGACGCATCGGCCATGCCGCTGCCCGCGAGGGCCTCCCGCGGCGGCCTCCCGTTGGACCACGTCCGATCTCAGAGGGCCGCAGTCTGGGCAACTACCGCCGGCGGAGCCACCCCTGCGAGGTCGGGTAGACCATCGCGGCGGTGGTGGCGTCGCGCTGACTCAGCGCGTAGATCGACAGCTGGTAGAGCATGTCGCGCGGAAGCTCGTGCTCCGGCGGTCTGCCAGGACAGCCCCACGGGGGAAAGGAGCCGCCATGAAGAAGAGAGCCGCAGTACGGGGACGGAGCAAGAGGAGACGCCGGTCGCGATGAGCGTGGCGATGCTGCCCACGAAACTCTTCCGGTCGGCGGACGACTGGGAGGCATGGCTCGAGACGAACCATGGCCGTTCACGGGGCCTCTGGTTGAAGCTCTCCAAGCGTGGGGCCGAGACAGCCTCCCTCACGTACGCGCAGGCGCTCGAGGTCGCGATTCTCTTTGGCTGGATCGACGGGCAGAAGGGCGCGCTCGACGCCACCTTCTGGCTTCAGAAGTTCACGCCTCGCGGTCCAAGGAGTCGATGGTCCCAGGCGAACCGCGCCGCGGCGCTGCGGCTCACGAAGGAGGGGCGCATGAGGCCCGCGGGGCTCGCCGCCGTGGAGAGCGCGAAGGCGGACGGGCGCTGGGCCGCAGCGTACGAGCCCCAGAGCCGCGCTTCGGTGCCGCCCGACCTGCAGCGCGCGCTGGCCTCGAACGCTGCGGCTCGGAGCTTCTTCGAGGCGCTGGACAGCCACAACCGGTACGCGATCCTCTATCGCGTCCACGACGCGAGGTCGCCCGAGACCCGCGCGAAGCGCATCGCCGCCTACGTGCAGATGCTTGCGCAGGGCGAGACCCTCCATCCGAGGAGGAAGAAGCGCGCCTGATTCGGCCTCCATGACGCTCGCGCGCGCTTCGACGGCTCCTCGAGCGGGCGGGCGTGCTGCGGGCGCGAGGCTGACGCGTCCTCTCTCGATCGCGACGCGTTCTCTGTCGACCCCGAGACGGCCGCCCGCCACCGCGGCTCGATCCCGAGCGATCGTCGCGCGTCATGGGCGCGCGACCTCGCGATCGCGAGCGACGGGGCTCCGGTCCCGTGCGAGCGGATCGCGCGGGCTCGCGCGCGGACCGGGCTCCCGAGCGATCGACACGCGATTCCGAGCGTCCGTCGCCCGGTCTCGAGCGTCCGTCCCGTGATCTTGAGCGTCCGTCTCGCCATCTCGTGCGCGCCTCTCGCGTTCTGGCGCGTCGGGATCTCCCTTCCGAGCGACAGGATCGCGTGACGGAGCGCAGGGGAGCGGGGACCGAACGACGGACTCGCCTTCTCGAGCGACGAGGAGGCCTCTCGGTTCCAGGGGACCGCGACGCGGAGGCGCCGTCTCGCGAGGTCTCCCGTCCGAAGGCCGATCCCGAGCGAGCGACACGCGGCTCCGTGCGTTCGTCTCGCCGTCCCGTGCGTGGGCACCGACGTTCCGCGCGACGCGAGCGCGAGACGGAGCGAAGGACTCTCGGGATGGAGCGACGGGATCGCCTTCACGAGCGGCGAGGACGCGCTCTCGTTCGACGGGATCACGAGCCCGACGTTCCGTCTCGCGACAGGTCGCGTCCGAACGTCGGTCCCGAGCGCCCGTCTCGCGGTCCCGAGCGTCCGCCTGGCGATCCCGTGCGCCGGGATGGACGTTCCGAACGACGGGATCGAGAGACGGAGCGACGGGACCGCGTCCCGGCTCGTCGGGACCCCGTGACGCTGCGACGGGACCGCGTCCCGGAGCGACGAGAGGGCGTGACGCCCCGAAGTCCACCCGCTCCGCCGCGAAGAGCCGCGGCGCCTCGCGGAGGCGCGCGACCTCCTCGTCGGTCCTCTGCGCGGCGCGAAGGCTCGTTACGTCGGATGGCGCGTCCTCGCGGCCCGCACCCCGTCTCGACAGAGCAGCCGCGCCGTCTCGTCGGCCGTCGCGATCGTCGCCGTCGCGTCGAACACAGCGGCGAAGTGCGGCACGGCGGCGCGCGCGACCTGCTCGACCGAGCCGGGAGACCTGCCGAGCGCGGCGAGCGACGTGACGCCGTAGGCCTTGATGCCGCACGGGACGATGAGGTCGAAGCCCGAGAGCGCGGTCGACACGTTGAACGCGAGGCCGTGCATGGTGACCCAGCGCGAGAGGCGCACGCCGATGGCGCCGATCTTCTCCGGGCGCGCGGCGCCGCCGGGCTCGCGCGGATCACCCGACCAGCGCTCCGGGCGGGCGGCGTCGACCCAGACGCCCACGAGCTTGGCGTCGCCCTCGATGAAGCTCGCCTCGACGCCGTGGTCGCGGGCCAGCGCGATCATCACGCGCGCCAGGTCGCGCACGTAGCGGCGCACGTCGAGGCGGTCGGGGTGCAGGTCGACGATGGGGTACGCCACGAGCTGCCCCGGCCCGTGGTAGGTGACGTCGCCTCCCCTGCCCGTCTCGTGCAGGTCGACGCCGCGCCGCGCGAGCTCGGCCCGCGGGACCAGGACGTTCTCGGCGTGGGCGCCGCGCCCGAGCGTCACCACCGGCTCGTGCTCGAGCAGGAGCAGCGTGTCGGGCACGGCGCCCGCGATGCGCGCGTCGAGCAGGCGCTCCTGCAGCGCGTGCGCGTCGGCGTAGCGCACGCGCCCCAGCCAGTGCGCGGTCAGCGAGCGCATCGATCAGGACCGGAAGTAGTTCGGCGCCTCTTCGGTGATGAAGACGTCGTGGACGTGGCTCTCGCGCAGGCCCTGCGACGTGATGCGGACGAAGTGCGCCCGGGTCCGCAGGTCCTGGATCGTGCGGCTGCCGGTGTAGCCCATGCCGCTGCGCAGGCCCCCCACGAGCTGGTAGAGGATCGACGCGAGCGAGCCGCGGTGCGGTACGCGCCCCTCGATGCCCTCGGGCACGAGCTTCTCGTCGGCCGTGCCGGCCTGGCCGTAGCGGTCGCGGCTGCCCTTCTTCATCGCGCCCAGGCTGCCCATGCCGCGGTACACCTTGTAGCTGCGGCCCTGGTAGAGCACGAGGTGGCCGGGCGACTCGTCGGTGCCGGCGAAGAGCGAGCCGATCATGACCGAGCTCGCGCCCGCGGCGATGGCCTTGGTGACGTCGCCGGAGTGCTTGACGCCGCCGTCGGCGATGATGGGGACGTCGTGGCGATCGGCGACGCGGGCGCAGTCGGCGACCGCCGAGATCTGCGGCACGCCGACGCCCGCGACGACGCGCGTCGTGCAGATGCTGCCGGGGCCGATGCCGACCTTGACGGCGTCGACGCCGGCGTCGATGAGCGCCTCGGTCGCCTCGGCGGTCGCCACGTTGCCGGCGATGACCTTGACGCCCGGGAACTCGGCCTTCGTGGCCCGCACGGCGTCGAGGACGCCCTTGGAGTGACCGTGGGCGGTGTCGATGACGACGACGTCGACGCCCGCCGCGACCAGCGCCGCCGTCCGCTCGTGGCGGTCGGGGCCGGGGCCGATGGCCGCGCCGACGCGGAGGCGACGCTGCTCGTCCTTGACGGCCTGGGGGTACTTGTCGGCCTGCAGGATGTCCTTGATCGTGATGAGGCCCGCGAGGCGCCCGTCGGCGTCGACGACGAGCAGCTTCTCGATGCGGTGCTTGTGCAGCAGGCGCTTGGCCTCGTCGACGCCGACGCCCGGGGGCACGGTGACGAGCTCCCGGGTCATCAGGGCGCTGACGGGCTGGTCGAGGTTCTGCTCGAAGCGGATGTCGCGCGCGGTGAGGATGCCGACGGGGCGATCGCCCTCGACCACGGGGACGCCGCTGATGTCGTGCTCGCGCATGACCTCGAGGGCGGCGCGCAGCGACTGCGACGGGCGGGCGGTGACGGGCCCGAGGATCATGCCGCTCTCGGCGCGCTTGACGCGCTCGACCTCGCGGGCCTGCGCCTCGATGGAGAGGTTCTTGTGCACGATGCCGATGCCGCCCTCGCGCGCCATCGTGATGGCCGCGCGGCTCTCGGTGACCGAGTCCATCGCGGCGCCGAGGATGGGGATGTCCAGGTCGAGGCCGCGGCAGAGCCGCGTGCGGGTGTCGACGTCCTTGGGCAGGACCTCGCTGTAGGCCGGGGCGAGCAGGACGTCGTCGAACGTCAGGCACTCGCGGAGCTTGTCGTCGAGCATGTCGCTGTATAGCGCGGCCCCGGGCGGGGGAAAACGACGACGGCGGCCGTACCGGTCTTCAGTCGGGGATCTTCTGCCCCTTGGCCCCCAGCTCCTCGCGGAACTCGTCGAGCCCGCCGGTGAAGAAGTGGGAGACCTCGGGGTCGAACTGGCTGCCGCTGCAGCGCTCGATCTCGCCGACCGCGACCTCGTGGGGCAGCGCCCGGCGGTACGCGCGGTCGCTCGTCATCGCGTCGTAGGTGTCCGCCACGGCGATGATGCGCGCGATGAGCGGCACGCCTTCGCCCTTGAGGCCGAGCGGGTAGCCGCGCCCGTCCCAGCGCTCGTGGTGCAGGTGCACGCCGGGCACGAGCGGGTGCAGGAAGCGGATGGGGTCGAGGATGTCCTTGCCGTAGACCGGGTGGCGCTTGAACGTCTCGTACTCGTCCTGCGTGAGCTTGCCCGGCTTGTTGAGGTTCATCACGCAGCCGATCTTGCCGATGTCGTGCATCAGCGCGCTCTGGCGGACGATCTCGATGACGTCGAGCGGCAGGCCGAGGCGCATGGCCAGGTACGTGGCGTAGGTCGCGACGCGCTCGGAGTGGCCCGCGGTGTAGCGGTCCATCTTGTCGATCGCGCGGGCGAGGCCCTCGATGGTCTGCTGGAAGGTCGCGCGCAGGTCCTCGTAGAGGCGCGCGTTCTCGATCGCCGCGGCGGCCCGCGAGCCGACGATCGAGAGCATCTTGCGGTGCCCCTCGTTGAAGCGCTTCTGCCTGGTGAAGCTCGCGACGGTGATCCACCCGAGCAGGCGCGTCTTCATGCGCATCGGCACGGAGACGAGCGACGCGAGCGCGGGGCCGGGCTGCGTCGCGAAGAAGCGCGTGCCCTTGGTGCCCTGCTCGAGCAGGCCCGCGTTGCTCGCGTAGTGCTCGATGAAGGCCGGGGCCGAGAGCGTGCCCAGGTCGGGGGCCACGCTCACGCTCCGCTCGCCCGACACGGGCACGTCGCTGACGCGCGGCTCGCCCGGAGGGGGCACCGACGTCTCGCCCGCCCGCGCCGGCACGAGGCGCTGGCGTTCGAAGTACCCGCCCTCGCCGTCGTCGAGCCACGTCGAGACGAGGTCGCCCTTGAGCTCGTGGATGGCCGTGTCGCCGATGGTCGCGAGCACCTCGTCGAGCGAGAGGCTCGCGGCGATCGCCTCGCTCACCGCGTAGAGCGAGACGGCCTCGCGCAGGCGCAGGTTCTCGGCGGCGAGGCGCTGCTTCTCCAGGCCGCGCTGCACGACGCGGATGACCTCCTCGACCTTGAAGGGCTTGAGGATGTAGTCGTAGGCGCCGCGCTTCATCGCGTCGATCGCCGTCTCGACCGTGCCGAAGCCGGTCATGATGACGGTGAGCGCGTTGGGCGCGACCGAGCCGACCGACTCGAGCAGCTCGATGCCGCCCATACGCGGCATCTTGAGGTCGCTGATGATGAGGTCGTAGTGCGCGTTGCCCAGCTCCTGGAGCGCCGCGGCGCCGTCCTCGGCGGTGCGCACGACGTAGCCTTCCATGCCGAGGAAGTCGGCCAGGATGTCGCGGATGAATTTCTCGTCGTCGACGATGAGGACGCGGGGGCGTTCGTCGGGAGAATTGGAGAACGTCATGAGCCTCGGCGGCGACCCCGTCGACGACGGACTCTACCAGATCCGGGCGGGGTCCGGCCCGGCCTTCGCGCCTTGCGCGCGCCGCCGCTCTCGTGGAAGGTTCACGGCGCGGGAAACGATGGCCGCCACCAGCCGACGCGCGCACGAGCTCGGAGCCCAGGCGGAGCGCCTCGGCGCCGTCGGCCCGGGCGCGCTCGCGCAGCGGCGGCCGCTGCTGGCCATCCTCGGCGCGTACGTCGCCGTCGCCGGCGCGGCGGTCACCGCCGGGCTGGCGCTCGGGCGCGATCCGCTC
>JAJYCT010000263.1 GCA_021778125.1 Myxococcales bacterium | reverse complement strand
TCGAGGAACACGCGCGTGGCGTGCGCGGGGCAGGAGGGGAGCGGGCAGGGCGGAGGGCGCAGCGCGAGCGAGCTTGGCGGCCGAGGTGCGGGGGTGTCAAGGGCGGACGTCGTCGTGATCCCCGCACGACGACCGGCGGTCAGCGCGCGCAGGCGTGCGCCGCGAGGTGGCGCCTGGCCACGGGCGCGTCGCGCAGCTCCTCGCACAGGAGCAGCTCGCTGAAGACGTCGAGCGTGTCGAACGAGATGCCCACGGCGCGCATACGGTCGCGCTTGCGGCGCCCGTGGAGGACGCGCGCCACGCTGCCGACGCAGTCGTACCAGCGCGACGACGCGGGGCCGCGGAAGCTCACGATGACCTCCTCGCCCGTCAGCAGGCGGGCGTCGCTCTCGAGAAGCATCCCCCTGGCCGAGAGGTCGAGGACCCTCTTGCCGACGAGGCGAAAGTCGCGCTCGCGGACGACCTCGCACGAGGTCCGGACGTCGCGGCGGAGCAGGGCGCGGGAGCAGGACGCATGGAGCACGGGGCGCATGCGTAGATCGTAGGGAGCCCACGCCCCGCAGGGCCAACAAAGGTGCGCGTCGGCGTCCGGCGCGCACGCCCGCGTCCGGTGGGGACGCTCACTCGAGCGTCAGCAGCGGCACCGCCTCCTGGCCGTTGATCAGGCGAGGCGCCTTGCCCTCCTTGGCCAGCGACGTGAACCGGCCGATGAAGTGCTCGCGGCCCGCCCGGTGGTGGATGGGGGCATGCTCGGCGTACAGGTAGCCCGCGCGCCAGAGGCGAGGCGGCAGGGGGAATGGCGCGCCCAGGTGCTGCGTCCGGTCGTCGTAGGGCACCATCGAGCACGTGCGGCGCTTGTCGATCGTGGACTCGATGGCGAGCTCGAAGTCACCGCCCGCCGGCCCGGAGGCGCGGACGATGAGCGTGAGCTCCGGCAGCACGCCGGGCACGTACTTCTCGCCGACGAGGCGCGTGCCGTCGTTGAAGCCGGCCGCCA
Source organism: Myxococcales bacterium (assembly GCA_021778125.1). Lineage (GTDB taxonomy): Bacteria > Myxococcota_A > Polyangia > Polyangiales > Polyangiaceae > Palsa-1150. The sequence continues at coordinate 6,976 of JAJYCT010000263.1, read as the reverse complement.
CGCTCGTGTCGAGCCGCACGACGAGCTGCTGCTCGAGGCGGAGCGCGCCCGCGGGATCGCCGCGTGACAGCGCGACATTGTGGGCGATGCGCAGCTGCTCGAGCGTCCGGGGCTCGCCGGTGGGCGGTGGGTTGGGCGTCTGTCCCCAGGCGTCGCGCACCTCCCACGTGGCCCACGGGTCGGGGCGGATCGTGCGCACGGGCTCGGTGCCGTTGGTGAGGTACCACTCGAGGAAGGTCGGCTCGCGCGTGTCGAAGACGTACGCGTCGGCGGGGCCCTTGGGCGCCGCGCGGTCGACCATGACGAAGTGGTCGACGACGACGACCTTGAACAGCTCGGCCATCTTCTGCTGGTCGATCGACGGCTGGAGGTCGAGGTCGGCGACGAAGTAGCGCTCGACGGGGGGCGCGTCGGTGGTGGGCTGCGCCGGGAAGTTGCGGATCTTGCGCCGCAGCGCCCAGTCGAGCGCCCAGGTCGACTTCATGCCGTCGTGCATCTCGACGATCGTGTCGGGGGCCATCTGCGCGGACATCCACTCGAGCGCCTGCGCCTTGTCGACGTCGCGGAACGACCGGGTGCCCTTCTCGTTGAAGCGGCCGCCCGTCTGCCGTCCGTAGTGCAGGCCCTCGATGCCGTCGGGTACGATGCCGAGCGGCACCAGGCCCAGCGCGCCGAGCACGACGAGCGGGACGCGCTCGCGCGTGTCCTCGCGGCGCAGGCGCGCGAGGATCCAGCGCGCGCCGACGAGGGCGGCGCGCGCGACGACGCCGAGGGCGAAGGCGAAGTAGGCGCCGAAGGCGAACGGCCAGTAGATGTGGACGTCCGCGCCGTTCTTGAACTTCGTGTAGGTCACGAAGGCCATGAACCAGATCGCGAGCGGGAAGACCTCGTGCCATCGTCGCCCGACCACCGTGCGCAGGAGCAAGATCGGCAGGGCGATCTTCCCGACGACGATCGCGAGCGGCGTGAAGGTGACGTCGATCCAGTAGCGGCGCGCGCCGACCACGGCGACGATCGGGAACTCAGAGCCCTTGCTCCGCTTTGTGTCCGACTGCAGGAGCCCCTCGAGCGCGCCGATCTTGTGGAAGTACCAGACCCACGCCACGACGCTGATCGTCGCGACGGCGGCGGCCAGCAGCCACCACTGTGCGAGCGGGCGCCGGGGCACCCGCGCGAACGCCCGCGGGGGGAGGAAGAACGCTCCGATCCCGATCGCGCCCAGCGCGAAGCCGAGGAACAGGACGTAGTTCCAGTCGACGCTGCAGCCCCACGCGACGCCCAGCAGGCTCACGAGCATCCAGCGCCGCTGCCAGCGCTCGGTGAAGCGTACGTAGCCCCAGGTCGTCACGATGCACGCGAACACGGTCGGCACCTCGAACCCGGCGAGGTTGCCGAACGCCAGCGTCATCGGGAGCACGACGTACCCGGCCGCGGCGAGCGCCCCGGACACCGGATCCCAGATACGCCGACCGATCGCGTAGATCAGCGGCGGCGTCGCGATGCTCATCAGCACCGGGCCCAGGCGAGGGACGAACGCGTGCCGCCCGAAGACGCGCGCGAGCAGGCCGACCATCCAGTACGTGCCGAACGGGTGGTGCGTGTAGTAGAGGTCGACGCCCGGCGGTTCGATCGTGTACTCGCGCACAGGGCCCCAGATGCCCCAGCGGATCATGTTGTCGGCCATGATGCCGCGCGAGGCCGTGAGCGCGTCGTGGCCCGCGCCCACGCGCGCGAACAGGCACCAGCCGAGCGCGAGCGCGTACCAGAGCGTCGCGGCGACGACGACGCCGAGCGCGAGCAGCTCGGTCGTGGCCCTCCAGGTGGCTCGCTCGCCCCTCACGCGGCTGCCCCCGCGCGGGCGCAGATCATGACCGGCGGGGCGCGCCGGGGGCTGCGGCTTCTGGTCACGGTGCTCGTCACGGTGGGGATCCTCGTGCTGCTCGCGCGCGACCTCGGCGGCGGCGCGGACTTCGTGGCGGCAGCGCGCAGGGCGCGCCCCGGGTGGGTGGGGCTGTCGCTCGCGGCGTCGACGGTGTGCTTGCTGCTGACGACCGTGAGGTGGCAGCTCATCGTCCGCGGGACCGGGTATACGCTGGGGTTCTGGCGGGCGCTCGAGATCGTGCTGGCCACCTGGCCGCTCGCGGTCGTCACGCCCTCGCGCGCCAACGACCTGCTCCGGCCTCTGGCCGTGACGGACGTGGTGCCGCTCGCCGCGGGGGCCGGCGGCGTCGTCGCGGAGAAGGCGATCGACCTGTTCTTGCTGCTCGTCGTCGCGTCGATCGGCGCGGCGTTCGCGGGGCTGTTCGCGTGGGCGGTCGCGGTCGCCGCGGTGCTCGTGCTCGAGATCGTCGTCGTCGCGCTCGTGCTCAGGCGCCGCCGGTGGCTCGAGAGGCTGCCGCTGCTGCGCCGCAGGCCCGAGACGGTCGAGCGGCTCTTCGAGGCGCTGTCCGCGCTCGCGCGCGCTCCCGGCACGCTGGCCGCGATCGCCGCGGCGTCGCTCGGGGTCCGGTTCTTCACGGTCGTCATCACGCACACGCTGCTCGTCGCCGTGGGGGCCGACGTACCGTTCCTGCTGACGCTGACGCTCTGGCCGGCGGCGATGCTCGTGGGCGTCGCGCCGCTGACGCTCGGCGGGATGGGCACCCGCGACGCGGCGTTCCTCGCGCTGCTCGCGCAGCACGGGACGCACGTGGAGCTGCCAAGCGTGCTGGTGGCGACGGTGGGGTACTCGGCCGTGGCCACCTGGGTGTTCGCCGTCGTCGGCCTGCCGTTCATGGTCCGGGAGGCCGCGGGGGCGCGGCGCGCCTGACGCTCGCTCATGGCGCCCGCCTCCACGGGGGCGCCCCGGTGCTCCGGATCCCGTCGATGGGCTCGCCCCGCCGGTGCGCCTCGGCCGCGAGCTGGCCGTCCAGGCGCCGCAGCCTCGCGAGGATGTCCTCCAGCAAGCGCCGGTTGGCAGCCAGCAGGTCGCTCAACATCGCCACGACGCCGACGAGGCACGCGAGCACCAGGCACCCCACCCCGAGGGTGAGCGACTGCGAGTGCCCGCTGTGCGCCGGGTCGCGCGCGTAGAAGTAGAGAAAGCGCCCCACGAGAACGAGCCCCGCCAGCAGGAAGGCGAGCGCGAGCGACGAGAACGTCTGCACCGGGCGGTACATCCCGTACGCCCGCAGGATGACGGGGCCGTTGCGGCGCAGGTACTGGGTCATGCCCGTGAACAGGCGCGACTCGCGGGTCTGGGGGTTGGTGCCGACGGGGAGGCTCTCGAACGCCATCCCCGCCCGCCCGCCCTGCACGATCGTCTCGACCGTGTAGCTGAAGCGGTTGTGGACGAAGAGGCGCGAGGCCGCCTGGCGGCTCATGGCGCGGAAGCCGCTCGTCGCGTCGGCGACGCGCGTGTCCGAGACGCGGCGCACGACCCGCGAGCCCCACCGCTGCAGCGCGCGCTTGACGGGCGAGAAGTGGGCGATCGTATCGGTCTGGCGGTCGCCGACGACGACGTCGGCCCGGCCCGCGAGGATGGGCGCCACGAGGCGCGGGATGTCCTCGCCCCGGTACTGGTTGTCGGCATCGGTGTTGACGATGACGTCGCCTCCGAGGCGCAGGGCCGCGTCGATCCCCGCCATGAACGCCGACGACAGCCCGCGCCGCTGCGCGAAGCGAACGATGTGGTGCACCCCGAGGTCCGCCGCCCGCTCGCTCGTGCCGTCGGTGCTCCCGTCGTCGATGATCAGCACCTCGATCTCGTCGATGCCGTCGATGGCTCGCGGCAGATCCGCGAGCGCACCGGGGAGCTGGTCCCGCTCGTTGAGGCAAGGGATCTGGATGACGAGTTTCACGGTTCCCGCAGCACCTGGGACAGATTGCCCCGGGGCGACTGTCTATCGCGCCGGAGAACCGACGAGAAAGGGTTTCTTGCGGACGAATCGCGCGGGCAGGTCGACCTTGCGCCGCGCCGGCACCGGCCCCACCCTGCGAGGACGATGAGCAAGTCGCGCAGCGAAGTCCTGGAGGAGTCACGCCGTAAGGGCGCGGTGGCGGGGGCCGCGGCCGTCGCGACCGTCGCGCTCGGCGCCACGGTCGGCCTGCCTATCGCCGTCGTCGCGGCCGTCCCCACGGTCTGGCTCGGCGTCCGCTGGTGGAAGCACCGCGCCCGGAACGGGATCAAGTTCTGACAGCCTGCGCTCGAAGTAGCGCAGGCGCACCTCGCGCGCGCCGCTAGCGCGCGACGCGAATCTCACCGCCGCACGGCACGTCGATCGAGTGCTTGCGGCCGTAGCCCACCTTGATCTGGTGGGTGCCGCAGCTCACGACGAGCGACGTCCCGGCGATCTTCTTGCCATCCATCCAGACGTGGCCGGGCCTGGCCGGCGCGTCGAGCCGGATGGTCCCCGTGCTCGAGGGGTTGAGGTCGATCGCGGCGACGGGCGCGGTTGCGGGGGCGACGGCAGGCGCCCTCGGGGTGGCCTGCGGTGCGGTGGCGGAGGGGGCCGGAGCGGCGGAGGGCACGGCGCCCGCCGTGGGCGCGCTGCTCGCGTGGCTCATCCGTGCAATCCCCGCGGCGACGAGGATGAGCGCGCACGCGCCGAGGGCCCCCACGACGATCTTGCCGAGGGCTCGCCGCCGCGCCGGGACGCGGATCTGCAGCGTGGCGTTGGCCTCCTCGTCGACCGCGGCTGCGCTGCGGGCGCGCGCGAGGTCGAGCCCGACCGGCGCGATCGAGGGCTGTGACGCGAAGGACACGCGCGGAGGGCGCGCGGGGTCGAGCGCGCGTGCCTCGAGGAGGCTGAGCGCGCTCACGGCGCTGAGCTCCTGGGTGGCTTCCGCCGAGACGACCGGCTTTCGGGTGGATGGCTTCATGGCAACGACAGGCCCCCGCCTTCGCGCCCCATGCTGGGCGGCGCGCCTCGACCCGGCAAGGGCACGCATCGACAAAATCGCCCGTCGATCACCCCGGGCGGAAGATGACCGCGCCCGCGCACCTGCAGCGGCGCCCCGGAATGCCCGGTACTGACGTCACCACAGTTGACTATGTGCCCCGCGCGCGCTTGCTTTAGTGGGTATGCGGCGCACCGGGGTGGCGTCAGTCGAGTTGGCGGGCCTCCCGGCGGTGCCGGGCTGGAAAGTTCTCGCGCGGAGGGGCGAGGGAGCGTCGTCCGTCGTGTGGGGTGCCGAACGCGTCGACGACGGAGCGCTCGGCGCGCTCAAGGTGGCGAGGGACAGCGCCGCCGCGCGGCAGGCGGTCTCGCGCGAGGCGGGGCTGCTCGCCCGCGTCGCCCGCCGCTGGGGGCCCGCGCTGCTCGAGGCCGGACCGGGCTTCCTCGTGACGGCGTGGACCGACGCCGTGGCGCTCGCCCTGCCCGCAGCGCGGGAGGAGCGCGAGCGGCTGGTGGCGATCGTCGCGCATGCGGTAGGGCGGGCCCTCGAGGAGCTGCACGAGGCGGGCGTGCGCCACGGCGACGTGAAGCCCGACAACGTCCTGCTGCACGCGGCGCCTCCGCGTCGCGATACCCCGTCCGAACGAGGCGCGACGCTCATCGATCTGGGCCTGGCCGACGACGTCCGGGAGCCTGCGCGCGGCGGGACTCCACGCTACGCCGCACCCGAGCTGCGCGAGCGCGGCGAGGCAGGCCCCGCGGCGGACCTGTGGGCGCTGGGCATGCTCCTCGCCGAGATCCTCGACCCCGACGTGGCCCGCGCCGCGGACGCGCACGCTGCGATCGTCGCCTGGCGCCGCGACGGCGAGCCCGCGCGCTGGATCGAGGCGCTCCTGGCGACCGCGCCGGGCGGGCGGCCGAGCGCCGGCTGGGTCGCGTCGCGGGCTGCACGCTGGCTCGAGCTCGCGCCGGACGCGGACGCGAGCCGGCAGCGGCGCGTCGACCGGGTGCGCAGGGCCTACCTCGCCGCGCGCGCCGAGGAGATCGACGCGTGCGCGAGCGTTTCAGCCGAGGTGCCCGCGCCGGCGCGCACGTGGATCGAAGAGTCCCTCGCGTGGCGCGCGAGGCTCGGGGACGGGGCCGCGCGCGGCGCGATCCTGGCGCCCGTGGGGGCGTTCGCCTGGGCGCAGTGCCTCGTGCGCCTCGTCGGCCCGTCGGTGGCGGCGTGGCCACTTCCGTCGCCGACCGTCACCGAGGGACGGATCGGTCGCCTCGTCGAGCTCGCACGCGAGCGTGATCCGTCGAGCCTGACGTATCAGGACGTCTTCGGGGCGGGCCCGGTCGCGACTCGCCAGCGCATGGTCGGGAGCGACGAGCAGGTGCTCGTGCGCCTGGTGCGCGAGCTCGCCCGGCCCGCGCCCGCGCCGGAGGCGCTCGATGTCGCCGAGGATGAAATCGCGGCGGGGCGCTTCGGCACGCTCGCCGTCCCCCTGGCCTCTGCCCTCCTGCGCGCCGGCGAGACGGGGCGTGCCTGGTCGGCGCTGCGCGCGAGCGACGGGCCCGAGAGCGACGCGCTCCGCGCCTAGATCGCGCGACGACGCGGGGAGCCCGAGGCTGCCCGGCAGGCCGCCGAGCGCGCCGTGGCGGCGGACGATCCCGCGTCAGAGGCGAGCGCGCGCGCCACGCTCGGGCGCCTGGCGTGGGACCGCGGGGACCTGGACGCCGCCCAGCGCCTCGTCGACGGCGTGAGCGGGGCCGCGGCGGCCGAGGTTCGCGCGCTCGTGGCCTACCGGCAAGGCGCCACCGACGCAGCGCTCGACGATCTGCGCGCCGCGCTGACCGAGCCTCTCGACGCCGACGTCTTCGCGCGGCTCCAGGCGGCGCTGGGGATGCTACAGCTGGCCCGCGGCGCCTCGTCCGATGCCCTCGCGTCGTTCGGGCGCGCGGTGGAGCTGGCCACGCATGCCGGCGCCGTCGTCGAGGAGGCGTCCTACCTCACGAGCGACGCGGCAGCGGCGGCGGACGTCGGTCACGTCGGACGCGCGCTCTCGAGCGCGACGCGCGCGGCGCTGCTCTGGGAGCGGCTCGGTCGCGACGGG
>JAJYCT010000262.1 GCA_021778125.1 Myxococcales bacterium | reverse complement strand
CGCCGCGATGCCCCCCAGCGGCGCCCGCAGGTTGCGCTCGACGTCCACGGCGAGGGCCTTGAGCGGCGAGACGTACAGCACGCGTGTGCCCGCGGCCGCCGGGGCCGGCCGCACCAGCCGGTCGATCGCCGCGAGGAACGCCGCGAGCGTCTTGCCGGAGCCCGTGGGCGCGAGCAGCAGCGTCGACTCGCCGCGCGCGACCGGGGGCCAGCCGAGGGCCTGCGCGCGCGTCGGCTCGCCCAGGCTCGCGCGGAACCACGCCGCGACCGCCGGGTGCATCGCGTCGAGGGCAAAGGGGCCGCTGCCTGCCACGGCGCGCGCTCAGCACTCCGGCCGGAACGCCCCGGGCGGGACGAGGCCGGGCTCGACGTAGGCGAAGTGCAGCGCGTCGAGCTGGGCCCAGAGCACCTCGGTCTTGAACTCGAGCGCGCGCAGCGCCGCGGCCTGCTGCTCGGGCGTGCGCGCGTGCTCGCGCACGTACGAGAGCGCGAACGTCACGTCGCGCGGCGCCTGGTCGAGCCGCCTGCGGAAGTAGGCCACGAGGCGCTCGTCGATGAACCGGTAGTTCGCGAGCAGCCCCGCGATGCGCTCGGCGTGGATCGCCGGTGCGAACAGCTCCGTGAGCGACGACGCGACCGCCTCGAGCGTCGGTCGCTCGGCGACGAAGCGAACGTAGGCCTCGGCGGCGAAGCGCGTCGCGGGCAGCGCGCCCCGCTGCGACACCACGTACGCGCGGTCGAGCCCGAGCCCGTCGGTCAGGCGCAGCCACCGCTCGATGCCGCCCTCGTCGTGCGCGTCGCCGTCGTGGTCGACGATGCGGCCACGCCACTCCCTGCGCAGCGCCCGGTCCTCCGTGCGCGCCAGGAGCGCGGCGTCCTTGCGCGGGATCGCCGCCTGGTACACGTAGCGGTTGAGCGCCCAGGCCTGCACCTGCCCGAGCGACAGCTGGCCGCCGTGCAGCAGGCGGTGAAACGGGTGCTTGTCGTGGTAGCGCTCGGCGCCGATCGCGCGCAGGCGCACCTCGAGCTCGTCGGGCGACAGGGGAGGGGAGCTCACGCCTTCGAATCTAGCGCGCCCCGCGCCGGGACCGAGGTAAGGTCGCTCTGCCGATGGCCGAGGCGACGCCCGTCCCGCGCGAGCCCCAAGGCGAGGGCTACGAGTTTTCCGACGATCAGAAGGAGAGCTTCCGCGCGCTCGCGGCGTCGCTGAGCTTCCTGGGCGTCTTCCTCATGCTGCTCGGCGGCCTCGCGGCGGTCTTCGCGCTGGGCGCGCTCTACGAGGGCTTCGTGCCCAACGGCGTGGTCATCGGCGCGTACGCCGTGGTGCTCATGCTCATGGCCTCGTGGCTCATGTCCGCGGGGCGGTCGCTGTCGGCGATGATGCGCACGCGCGGCCGCGACGTGGGCTACCTCATGGAGGCCGTCGGGCAGCTGCGGCGCTACTTCGGGATGACGCTCGTGCTGCTGATGATCGGCATGCTCGGGGCCATCGCGCTGGTCGTCTACTGCGCCCTGGGCACGGGCAAGTGCTTCGGCCTGCTCGGCTGAAGGGCCGAAGGGTCACGCGCCGAGCGCGTCGCCCTCGGCCACGCCGCGCCCCATCGCCCACTCGGCGCCCGCGATCGCGCGCTTGCCCTCCAGCTGGACGCGCGAGAGCTCCACGCTGCCGCCGGCCCCGCACGCCACGAGCACGCGCGACTTGTCGGCGACGAGCACCGCCCCCGGGCCGGCGCCCTCGCGCGAGCCCTCGACCACGCGCGTCGCGAGGACCTTGACCGTCTTGCCGCGCAGGCGCGTGGAGGCCCCCGGCCAGGGGCTCATGCCGCGGACGTGGTCGTGCACGGCGCGCGCCGGGCGGGTCCAGTCGATCCGCCCGTCGTCCTTGCCGAGCAGCGGCGCCGTCGTCGCGCGCGCCCCGTCCTGCGGCTCGAGCGTCACCGCGCCCGCGAGGTAGCGCGGCAACCACGCGCGCACCGCGTCGGCGCCCAGCGTCGCGAGGCGCTCGCCGAGCTCCCCGGCCGTCTCGTCGGGGCCGATGGGCGTGGCGACGCGCGCGAACGTGGGCCCGGTGTCCATCCCCTCGTCGAGCTTCATGAGCGTCACGCCCGTCTCGGGCTCGCCGCGGACCACGGCCCACGTGATGGGCGCCGCGCCGCGGTACTTCGGCAGGAGCGACGCGTGGACGTTCACGCACCCCAGGCGCGGCGCGTCGAGCACGTCGCGCGGCAGGATGCGCCCGTAGGCCACGACGAGCGCCACGTCGGCGCGCTGCTCGCGCAGCCACGCCGCGACCTCGCCGGTGCGCAGCGTCGTGGGCTGAACGACCGGCAGGCCGCGCGCGGTCGCCCGGACCTTCACCGCCGGCGGCGTGAGCGCGAGGCCGCGCCCCGCCGGCCTGTCGGGCTGGCAGACGACGGCCACGACCTCGGCCACCTCGGCGAGCGCGTCGAGCGAGGGGACGGCGAAGGCCGGCGAGCCGAAGAAGACGGCGCGCGCCATCACGGCATGGGGGCGATCGTGATCGGGATCCGCGGCTGGCTGATCTCGTGATCGACGCCCTCGAACACGCCCGTCAGCGGCGTCACCACGCGCAGCACGTACTTGCCCTTGGGCAGCGGGCCCGCCGGGTCCTTCGGGTAGCCGCGCCCCGGCACGGCGCCCTTGGCGCGCTCCTTGGACGCCCACTTGTACTTCACGGCGCTCCACTTGAGCGTCAGCCGGGCGGTGCCCTGCTGGGCGAGCTTGATGCGCGCGATCTTCGGCTCGGGCTGCGGCGCGCTGGTGACCTCGGGCGGCAGCGAGGGCTCGCTGCCGCTCGGCCGATCCACGCGCGCGCCCTTGAGCGTGTACAGCTCGAAGGCGAAGTGCGGCTCGGGATCGACCACGAAGTCGAGCGCGAGGTCCTTCTTGCCCTTGTTCTTGAACGTGACGGTGATGGTGGCCGTCGCGCCCGGCGCGATGGAGGGCGAGTCGGGGACGACCTTGATCTCGAGGGTGTCCTTCACGTCCTGCGCGGCGCCCGGCGTCGCGCCGGCGACCTCGCACTCGCTCTGCGCGAGCACCGAGGCGAGGTCGGGGAGGTCGAAGCCGCCGCACGGCGTGCTCTTCTTGGGCCCGTCGTCGCCGGCGACCGCCTTGCCCGCGGGGGCCTCGTCGGCCGCGGCGGCCGAGGGGCCGGGGGCGGAGCTCGCCGCCTCCGCGCTCTCCGACGACGCGCTCTCTTCGGTGTTCTCGGGGCTGTCGGCGTCCTTCTTCGCGCCTCCGCAGGCGGCGGCGAGGAGCAGGGCCAGGGTGGCGACGGCGGCGGCTCTCATGGGCCGCGACGATATCACCGTGCGTCGGGCCGCTCTACGCAGGCTTCCCAGGCCCGGGTGGTCTTCGCGCCCGTGGCGCAGGAAACTTCCGCCCGGGTCACAGCCTCGCAGCGATCCTCCACGGCGCGGAAGGTCGGCTCGGCGCGCTTGAGGCCCCGCTCGACCTCGCGCACGGCCTCGGCCTGCGACGCGGACATGGCGGCGGCGCCGGGCGACTCGCGCACCGCGAGATCGAGGTAGTGGTCGACAATCTCCCGGCAGTCGCCGGGCGACGCGTGCCCGCGGCACGCCGCGACCGCCCACGCGAGCGGCGCGGCGAGCAGCAGAGGGGCGGGGAGGCGAGCCACGGCCGGCGCCACCGTAGCGTCCCGCGCCCGGGCGTCGAGCGCGATCGTCAGCGCGAAGGGGCGCTCCGGCACGCGGCGTTCTCGCGCTCGAGGCGCTCGAGGCGCGCCTCCTGCTCCTGCACGCGCGCGTAGAGCGCCTGGATGGCGGCGAACGACACGCCCGTCGAGTCGACGAGGCTGTAGCCCTTGTCGGTGTTGCCGAGGCCGAACTCGCCGTGGAAGTCCTGCGCCATCGGCCCCATGTGCCGCACGCTCGGATCGTCGGACCGGTACGACCAGGTCGAGACGGGGACGCGCGCGAGGCCGTCGAGCACCGACTGCGGATCGACGGGCACGATGTCGCGCTTGACGTTGCGGTCGCTCACGGCCTGCGGGTTGCCCGGGGGGCAGGTCGCCTGCGTCGGGGTCGGCGTGTAGCAGTCGAAGTAGTAGTTCGGCCCGATGAACTCGCAGCAGAGCTGGTTGGCGTCGCAGCACGAGGTGCCGCAGCAGGTCGCCGGGAGGTTGCACGTCGTCCCGCCCGTGCAGGGGGCGGGGCCGCACTGGCCGTTGGAGCAGACCGGGTTCGGATCGGTGCAGACCGTGCCGCAGTCGCCGCAGTGGAGCGGATCGTTGAGCGAGTCGACGTCGCAGGTTACGCCGTTGCAGCAGAGCATCGGCCGCATGCACATGGGGCAGTTGCCGCCGCCGGAGCCGCCGGAGCTGCCGCCGCCCGAGCTGCCGGAGCTACTCCCGGAGCTACTCCCGGAGCTGCTCCCCGAGCTACTCCCCGAGCTACTCCCCGAGCTACTCCCGGAGCTACTCCCCGAGCTACTCCCCGAGCTACTGCCGCTCGACGAGCCGCTGCTCGACCCGGAGCTCGATCCCGAGTCGACCGACGCGTCGCCGCTCCCGCCGCCGACGAACGTCGTTCCCCCGCAGTCGACCATGAGCCCCACGAGCGCCAGCGCGCCGAGGGGCGCCCCGAGACGAAGCGCGATCCCCATGCGTCCAGGGTGCGCCACGGCGGGCGTCGTGTCGAGGGGCGCGCGTCAGAACGGAAGCCCTCCCGGCTGCGCGCGCAGCGCGGCGACGGCGGCGAGGTTGACGATCTCCTCGACCCCCGCGTTCTGCTGCAGCACGTTGACGGCCTTGTTCATCCCGAGCAGGAGCGGCCCGATGACCTCGGCCCCGCAGAAGCGCCAGAGCAGCTTGTAGGCGATGTTGGCCGCGTCGAGGTTCGGGAAGACGAGCACGTTGGCGTCGTCGGTGAGCTTGGAGAAGGCGTAGCGCTCGTCGCGCTCCTCGCTCACCAGCGCCACGTCCACCTGCATCTCGCCGTCGATCTCGAGGTCCGGCCGGAGCTTCTGCGCCAGCTCCGCCGCGCGGCGCATCTTGCCCGGGCTCTCGCGCGGGATGTCGCCGAAGTTGGAGTAGCTGAGGAACGCCACGCGCGGCGTCACGTCGAAGTACCTCGCCAGGTCGGCCGTCGTCGACGCGATCTGCGCGAGCTGCTCGGGCGTGGGGTCGGGCGCGAGGGTGCAGTCGGCGAAGAACTTGAAGTCGTTGCGCGTGATCACGATGTACACGCCGCACGCGCGCATCCCGGCGCGCGCGCCGATGATCTCGAGCGGCGGGCGCACCGCGTCCGCGTAGCTCTGCGTGAGGCCCGTCACGAACCCGTCGGCGTCGCCGGCGTCGACCATGAGCGCCCCGAACGCGCCGCGCTGGCGCGCGCGGACGTGCGACTCGGCGAGCGTGAGGCCGCGGCGCTGCCGCTTCTTCCAGAGCGCCTCGGCGTAGCGGTCGGCGTGCGCGCCGGTCTGCGGGTCGACGATCTTGACGCCCGCCAGCTCGTCGGTGAGGCGGTGCGTCGTGATCGCCCTCTCGATCGCCTCGCGCTCGCCGAGCAGCACCGGCTCGCAGAGCCCCTCCTCCTTGAGCGTCGCCGCGGCCTGCAGCACGCGCAGGTCCTCGCCGTCGTTGAGCGCGATGCGCGCCCGCTGCTTGCGCGCCTTCTCGAACACCGTCGCCATCACCTGCTGGCGGCGCGACTGCAGGCGCGAGAGGTGCTCGCGGTAGCCCTCGAGGTCGATGGGCTTGCGCGCCACGCCGCCGTCCATCGCCGCCTTGGCCACGGCGGGGGCCACCCAGAGCAGGACGCGCGGGTCGAACGGCTTGGGGATGATGTACTCGGGCCCGAACGTGAAGCGCTCGCCCCCGTAGGCGCGCGACACCGCGTCGGGCACGTCCTCGCGCGCCAGCGCCGCCAGCGCCCGCGCGGCGGCGAGCTTCATCTCCTCGGTGATCTGCCGCGCGCGCACGTCGAGCGCGCCGCGGAAGATGTACGGGAACCCCAGGACGTTGTTGACCTGGTTGGGGTAGTCGCTGCGGCCCGTGGCGACGATGGCGTCGGGGCGCGCCTCGCGCGCGTCCGGGTAGCTGATCTCCGGATCGGGGTTGGCGAGCGCGAAGACGATGGGCCTGGGCGCCATCCGCTTGAGCATCTCGCCGGTGACCAGCCCCTTGACCGAGCCGCCCAGGAACACGTCGGCGCCCTCGAGCGCCTCGGCCAGCGTGCGGCAGCGCGTGTCGCGCACGAACGGCGCCTTCCACTCGTTGATGGCGTCGGGCCGGCCCTTGTAGAGCACGCCCTTGGTGTCGACCATCAGCACGTTGTCGATGCGGATGCCCAGGCGCACCCAGAAGTGCGTGCAGGCGATGGCCGACGCGCCCGCGCCCGACACCACCACGCGCAGCGACTCGAGCGGCTTGCCCACCAGCTCCGCGGCGTTGAGCAGCGCCGCGCCGCTGATGATCGCCGTGCCGTGCTGGTCGTCGTGGAAGACGGGGATCTGCATCTCCTTCTTGAGGCGCGCCTCGACGAGGAAGCACTCGGGCGCCTTGATGTCCTCGAGGTTGATGCCGCCGAAGGTCGGCTCGAGCGCCTTGACGACCGTGCAGACGGTGTCGACGTCCTTGGCGTCGATGACCAGGTCGAAGACGTCGATGTCGGCGAAGCGCTTGAAGAGCACCCCCTTGCCCTCCATCACCGGCTTGCCGGCGTACGGCCCGATGTCGCCCAGGCCCAGCACGGCGGTGCCGTTGGAGACGACGGCCACCAGGTTGCCGCGCGCCGTGTACGTGTAGGAGAGGTCCGGATCCCGGGCGATCTCCAGGCACGGCTCCGCGACGCCCGGCGTGTAGGCGAGCGACAGGTCGCGCGCGGTGGCCGTGGGCTTGGTGGGGACGACCTCGATCTTCCCGGGGCGCCCGCGCGAGTGATAGTCGAGCACGTCCTCGCGCCGGATCTTCTTGGACAGGGGGCGGAAGCTGGTGGCCATGGGTAGGAGAGTCTGGCACCTCCGGCGTGGATGCAGCGCGGCAATTCGGCGGCCGGCTGACGCGTGACAGTCCGTGAGCTCCGGCACGCCTGGCACACCATGCCGATGTGATCTCGCACGGTTGCGCGTGGCCCTCCGCTTGCATTCGGGAAGGGTTGCGAGGGCTCGTCCGTACGAAGAGCCAGAAGCGAGCGCTCCCATGATCTCCCCGATCTCCCCCGTCGCCGAGGCCGCGCGCGCCCGCCTCGGCGCCCTCGTCGACGGCCGCTGGCGCCTCGACGACCTGCTCGCCGTCGGCGGGACGTCGGCCATCTACGCCGCCACGCACCGCAACGGGCACCGGGTCGCCGTCAAGATCCTCGACGCCGACCTCGCGCTCGACCCCACGGCCGCGTCGCACTTCCGCCGCGAGGGCATCGTCGCCAACCGCGTCGGGCACCCGGGCGCCGTGGCCGTCGTCGACGAGGGCACCACCGACGACGGCGCGCCGTTCCTGGTGATGCCGCTGCTCTCGGGCGAGACGGCGCTCGCCCGCGTCAACGCGACCGCGGCGGGCCTGTCGCCGCTCGAGGCGCTGGTCATCGCCGACGCCGTGCTCGACGTGCTCGTCTCGGCGCACGCGCGCGGCATCGTGCACCGCGATCTCAAGCCGGAGAACGTCTTCCTCGAGACCGGCGGCGGCGTGCGCCTGCTCGACTTCGGCGTCGCGCGCCTGAGCGGCGCGTGGGCCGACGCGACGCTGGCCGGCACCGTGCTGGGGACGCCGGGCTACCTCGCGCCCGAGCAGGCGCGCGGGCAGACCGATCGCGTGGGTCCGCAGAGCGACGTGTGGTCGGTCGGGGCGCTGCTCTACACGCTGCTCACGCGCAGGGTGCTGCACGAGGCGCCCCACGTGCTCGAGTCGATCGCGCTCGCGCAGACGCAGGTCCTGCCGCCGGCGCGGCGGCTGGTGCCCGGCGTGACGCCGGCGGTGGCCGAGGTGCTCGACGGGGCGCTGGCCTTCGAGCCGACCGCGCGCTGGGCCGACG
>JAJYCT010000261.1 GCA_021778125.1 Myxococcales bacterium | reverse complement strand
GGCACGAGCGCGGCCGACGGCGCCGGCGCCGGCCGGACCGGCGGCGGCGAGGGCGTCGGGGTCGGTGCGGACAGGGCGACCGGCGCAGGCTCCGCGGTCGCCGGGGTGCCGCTGCCATGCCGCAGCACCAGCGCGCCCGCGGCGGCAAGCCCCAGCATCGCCATCGCTCCCACGGCGAGCGCGATCGGTGCCCTGCCGGATCGACCCTCCGAGGGCGCGGCCTCCTTGGTCATGCCGACGTCGGTCCGTACCTTCGCGGAGCGCGCCGGTTCCCCGGGGAAGGTGTTCGCCATCGCCGCCTCGCCGTAGCTCGGCGCGGCCGGTACCACCGAGGTGGGCACCCCGCCCGGCCTGGGCGGCACCAGGCTGCGTGACCGCCCGCCGCGCAGGCGCGACAGCAGCGTCTGGCTTCGCTCGTCCGCGAACGGCTCGAGGGCCTCGGCCATCTCGACGGCGGACCGGTAGCGCTGCTCGGGATCGCGCGCGAGCGCCCGGTGCACGACCGCCGCGAGCCCCTCGGACACGTCGGGGCGCAAGCCGCGCAGCGGCTCCGGATCGGTCGTGAAGATCTTGTAGAGGATCTCGGTGAACTGCCCCGAGTCGGCGGTGTACGGCGTCCGCCCCGAGAGCAACTCGTAGAGGATCGCGCCCACCGAGTAGAGGTCGGCTCGGTGGTCGACGTCGCGCGCCGAGCGGGCCTGCTCCGGCGACATGTAGAGCGGCGTGCCGAGCGCGCTGTTGGTCCGCGTCAGGTTCGCCTGCGGCGCGCCACCCTCCTCGGAGCGGACCTTGCTGATGCCGAAGTCGACCAGCTTGACGAAGTCCGGCTCGCCGTCCTTCTCGATGACGAAGCAGTTCGACGGCTTCATGTCGCGATGGATGATCCCCGCGGCGTGCGCCGTCTGCAGCGCCCGAAGGATCTGCAGCGTGAAGTGGACCGCCCGCGGCGCGGGAAGGCGCCCCCCGTCGCGCTCGAGGATCTGCGCGAGGTCGGCGCCGTCGAGAAACTCCATGACGAGGTAGGGCGCCCCGCTCGGGAGCCGGCCCACGTCGAACACCTTGACCACGTGGTCGCTGTCGATCTGCGACGCCGCGACGCCCTCGTTGACGAACCGGTCGACGGCGCCCTGCAGCGCGATGACCGCGGGGCTCATGAACTTCAGCGCCACCGGCGCCCGGCGCACCAGGTGCGTGGCCTTCGCGACCGCGCCCATCCCGCCTTCGCCGAGCAGGCGCTCGACGCGATACTTGCTGTCGAGCACGTCGCCCGGCTGCGGGTAAGGGCTGGCAGCAATGAGCTGGGGCTGCTCTGACATGCCGAACGCCCGATTGCCTCCTCAGTATTGCAGGATAGCGGGGAAGTCGGGGGCGGCATAGCCACGGCAAAATGGGCTATAGACCGCAGACAGATCCATGCCTTCGACCGGCTCGCTCCCCCCCCCGGCGCCCATCGCGCGCCTCGACGAGATGAACGCGCGGGCCCGGCTGGGCGGCGGGGCCGACCGCATCAAGAAGCAGCACGAGGGCGGCAAGCTCACCGCGCGCGAGCGCATCGACCTGCTCCTCGACCCGGGCAGCTTCGTCGAGATCGGCGCCTTCGTGGTTCACCGTTGCGCCGACTTCGGCATGGACGGGCAGAAGGTCCTCGGCGACGGCGTCGTCACGGGCCATGGCCTCATAGACGGCCGCAAGGTCTTCGTCTTCGCGCAGGACTTCACCGTCTTCGGCGGGAGCCTGAGCGGCGCATACGCGCAGAAGATTTGCAAGGTGATGGATCTGGCGATGAAGGTCGGCGCGCCCGTCCTCGGCCTCAACGACTCGGGCGGCGCGCGCATCCAGGAGGGCGTCGAGTCGCTCGCCGGTTACGCCGACATCTTCCTCCGCAACACGCTCGCGAGCGGCGTCGTGCCGCAGATAAGTTGCATCATGGGCCCCTGCGCTGGCGGGGCCGTGTACTCGCCCGCCATCACGGACTTCATCCTGATGGTGGAGGGCACGAGCTACATGTTCATCACCGGCCCCGACGTCATCAAGGCCGTGACGCACGAGGAGGTCACCAAGGAGGACCTCGGCGGCGCCACGGCACACGCGACCAAGAGCGGCGTCAGCCACCTGACCGCCCCCGACGACAAGACGTGCCTGGCGCAGGCGCGCGAGCTACTCGGCTTCCTCCCATCGAACAACCAGGAGGACCCACCCGTCCGCCCGTCGCAGGATCCCCCGACGCGCGAGGTCCCCGAGCTCGACACGATGATCCCGCTCGAGCCCTCCCGCCCCTACGACGTGAAAGACGTCATCCGAGCGGTCGTCGACGACGGCTACCTGTTCGAAATCGCCGAGGCGTATGCACAGAACATCGTCGTCGGCTTCGCGCGCGTCGGCGGACGCGCGGTGGGCGTCATCGCCAACCAGCCGGCAGTGCTCGCGGGCGTGCTCGACATCCACTCGTCGATGAAGGCAGCGCGCTTCGTGCGCTTCTGCGACTGCTTCAACCTTCCGCTTGTCACGCTCGTCGACGTGCCCGGCTTCATGCCCGGCACCGACCAGGAGTACGGCGGGATCATCAAGCACGGCGCCAAGCTCCTCTTCGCCTTCGCCGAGGCCACGGTGCCCAAGGTCACCGTCATCCTTCGCAAGGCCTACGGCGGCGCGTACGACGTCATGGCGAGCAAGCACATTCGCGCGGACGTGAACCTCGCGTTCCCGACCGCCGAGATCGCCGTCATGGGCCCCGAGGGCGCGGTCAACATCGTGCGCAAGGGCGAGATCGCGCAGGCGAAGGACCAGGCCGCCGCGCGCGCCGCGTTCGTCGCCGACTACCGCGAAAAGTTCGCCAATCCGTACAAGGCCGCGGAGCTCGGCTTCGTCGACGAGGTCATCTACCCGCGCACCCTGCGCGCGCGCCTCCACCAGAGCCTCGAGCTGCTCAAGGACAAGCGCGACCAGAACCCGCCGAAGAAGCACACGAACATCCCGCTGTGACGCGCGCGGGACGGCGCCGTCTCAGGGCGCCGCGTTCGGGAGCCACACCTCGTACGTCTTGCCGCGCACGGTGCGCGGCTCGCGGCGCCAGCCGCGCACGAACGGGTCCATCGTCCCCGGCGGGACGGGCGACAGCAGCCAGATCGCGTAGTCCTGCCGCGTCGTCGCGATCGTCGCCGCCGCCGCCCGGAAGGCGCGCAGCTCGAGGCCCAGGTCCAGCTTGGTCTTGCGATAGACCATCCACTCGAACGGCAGCCCATCCTCCCAGGTGCTGGGGAGACCGACGACGAGGAGCCGCGGCGTCTGCGAGGCCATCGCCAGGTAGGTCGCCCGGCGCTCGCGCTTGTCGTCGACCTCGCGCGCCACCGCGCCGTAGGCCGGCCACGCCGCCAGCGCCCACGTCACGGCGAGCACCGGCAGAACAAGCTGCCGCCGGGGCAGACGGTCGACGAGGACCACGGCGAGCGTGGCGAGCACGCATACGTTGGGCAGCTGCACGGGGACATCGAGGAACCGCTCGCCCAGCGCGGCCGTGACCGCGAGCGAGGCAAGCACCCCGAGCCCCACCGACGCGCCCGAGAGCGCCGCCGCGAGCGCGCCGCCCAGCCCCATCGCGAGCCACGCCGGCGCCTGGGCGAGCAGGAACGTCGTCGAGCGCGCGACGTGCTGCCCGACGTCCCAGCGCTCGCGCGGCGCGTGTAGCAGACCGCGCCCGCCGAACCAGTAGTCCTGCCAGAACCAGAGGACGAGCGGCAGGTAGGTGGCGAGGCTCACGGCGCCGAAGAGTGCGAGGTTCTTCGCGTCTGCCCACCGCGGACGCGCGCCGCGCGCAGCGCCCGCGCGCGTCAGCACGAGGAGCGGCAACGACAGCGCGCTCACGGGGGTCGTCAGCATCGCCGCGCCGAAGGCCAGGGCGGCCGCGGGGCGGCGTCCTCCCAGCCATGCCGAGAGCGAGACAAGCACGAGCGCGCACGCCACGACGTCCACCTCGGCGAGCACGGCGCCGCGCAGGTAGGCAGGGACGGCGAACGTGAAGATCGCCGCGACGCAGGCCGCCGCCCGCGACGCCCCCAGCCGCCGCGCGGCGAGCCCCTGCGCCACGGCGCCGGCCGACGCAAACGCCAGGCACATGAGGTCGAGGTTCTGCTCCACGCTGAAGGGGAGCGCCGCGTCGAACACGACGCCGAGGAGCATGTAGCCGATGTGCGTCGTGCGAACACTTACGACGCGGTGCGCAATCTGGTCGGCGTAGACCGCGGCGTCGCCGTTCTGCAGCAGCGGCCCCACGAGCGCGAGGTGCGCAAACGTAAGCGCAATCCAGCCGAGAACGATGGGCTCCAGGGAGGCGAGCCCGAGGTGGCCTACGAGCCCACGTCGCGGCGCCGCGTCTGTCGCGGGGAACTGCATGGATCGCGATTCACCGTGTACACTGAAAGTTCACGGAGGATCCCTCGACATGAGACGTGCGGTCTTCGCTTTCCTGGTGGCCACGATGGTGGGTGGGGGAACCGCCGGTGGTCTGGCCGCCTGCTCCAGCGGCAGCGGGGGCGGGTCTCCATCCGGGAGCACCGACGCTTCCACGCTGGACCACATCGCGGCCGACGCGGGCAACGGGCTCGTACCCCAGCTCGCATGCACCGACACGATCGACTCCGTTTACGCCGATCCGGGCGACGTGAGCGCCAAGCCCAAGGGCTCCATCCTCAAGTGCGCTCACGATAGGGATCTCACGGCCGCCGAGCTCATGGCCGAGGCGCAGGCCAACGTCGACGGTGGCGATCCGCCCTACGCGGGCAGGCCGTTCACCAGCGGCGCGCACCTCTACCGCGTCCTCTACCGGACCGAGCGCGGCGACGACAACGCGGCGGGCATCGGCTCGCCGGGGTACTCGAGCGCGCTGCTGCTCCTGCCCGAGAAGCCGCGCCTCGGCGCGGGAGAGGCGCTGCCGGCCATCGTCGCGGCGCACGGCAGCCGCGGGCAGGCCGGAAAGTGCGCGCCGTCGCGCTTCGACCCTGCGGGTGACTACGTGAAAGAGGACTTCCTGCACCTCGTGTATCCGCTCGTCGGCCTTGGCTATCCGGTCATCGCGCCCGACTACGCGGGCTACGCCAACTTTGGCGGCGCGAACAACCCGCCGCCGACGTACAGCCACGCGTCCGACATCGGCAAGAGCATGCTCGACGGCGCGCGCGCCATCCGCAACCTCCTCGCCTCGTCGGATCTGACCGATCAGACGGTC
This sequence comes from Myxococcales bacterium, assembly GCA_021778125.1. Taxonomy (GTDB): domain Bacteria; phylum Myxococcota_A; class Polyangia; order Polyangiales; family Polyangiaceae; genus Palsa-1150. The sequence goes on along the minus strand of JAJYCT010000261.1, from coordinate 2,837 downwards.
ATCGCGGGGCATTCGCAGGGAGGCTTCGCCGCGCTCTCGACCCTGGCCATGTCCGACCGCTACGGCGGCGCGGGCACCGGCGTCATCTCCGCGGTCGCGCTCTACGCGCCGCTCTGGTTCTCGCAGCGCGGCTGGGGCGCGGTCTTCGCCGAGCCGAGCAGCGAGGCGTTCAGCAAGAGCGCCGGGGGGATCGTGAGCACCCTGTACCACTACACCGAGAGCTACCTGCTCGACGGCCCCGACGCGGCGCTCGAGCTGTTCAACCCGTCCAAGGCCGCGGCGGTCCAGGCGTTCGTCGACAACGACTGCTGGGCGGCCACGTATCCCGACCTCATGGAGGCCGGCGCTAGCGCGAACGACCTCTTCTCGTCGACGTACATCAACGCAATCACCAACGCCGCGCTTCCCCCGCCGCTCGGCTCGGGCGGCAACTGCGGCGGCTCGGCCCTGTGTCAGACGTGGATCGACCGAATGACCGCCGACTACCCGCACCTGGATGGTGGCGCGTCGAAGGTGCCCATCGCCCTCGTCTACGCGGCCGGTGACACCACCATCACGCCCGACCTCATGCAATGCGTGTTCAACCGCCTGAGCACCGACGGGACCGACTACCAGATCTGCTACGACACCGACCCGGTCGGGCACCCGGGCTCGGTCGCCGACAACGCCGACTGGGTCGCAGACTGGATCGCATCGAAGACGATCGCCGACGCGGGCGCGCCGGGCGCGGGGCACTGCACGTCGCTCGCGCCGAACGAGGCGGGCGTCCCCCAGCTGCTCAACGGCTCGGGCTCGCCGGTGAAGTGCAGCGGCTTCATCTCCTCGGAGTAGGCGCGCGCGGCGACGACGGCGGCGGGAAGCCTCACTCCACCAGGAAACGCGGCCGGTCGATCTTCTTGCCCACCGCGCAGAGCCGCGGTTGCTCGTCGATGAAGGCGAGCAGCCCGCGCGCGAGCGCGCGGTAGCGGGCCCGATCGATCACCCCGCGCAGCAGCTCCACGCGCAGGAAGATCGCCGCCGTCTGCGCGACGTCGCACAGACAGTAGGCGCTCACCTCCTCGAGCCGTCCGGCGTGCACCATGGGCGCCACCTGCGAGCCGTCGACGCCCACCTTGCCGGGGAAGCCCACGAGCTTGGCGTACACGTCGAGGCGCGCGTTCTTGGTCGCCCCGAAGTCGGCCAGGAAGTCCATCAGGTCGAAGTGCCCCTCGGTCGAGTAGCGGTAGCGCGTGTTGCGGTCCGAGAACCACCACGGCATCGGTACACCGTGGCGCAGCGCGCGGCTCGTGATGACCGGCATGTCGAAGCCCCGGCCGTTCCACGTGACGACCGTCGGCTTCTTCGTGTCGAGCCACTGCGTGAAGTCGGCGAGCATCTCCGCCTCGCTCTTACCCTCGCCGACCACGCCGAGCCGCTTCGGCACGTAATCCTCGAGCAGCAAGCACCCGAGCGTGACGATCTGGTTGAACGGCGGCGGCGGCACGCGGTCGCTCTCGTCGAGCCGGGGTAGCTCCGGATCGGGAATCGTCTCGATGTCCAGCACCAGGTGTGCGCCCATGAAAACTTGGCCCTCCGTCCACCGATTCTCTATCGCGAATGGTCGACGGAGGAAGAGATGAGCAGCGACGATCGCCGCGCGCCGGGAACGACGCGGATGTCCTTCGATGGACTGGTCGAGGTGGGCGGGGCGCTGGGCCCCTCGTTCGAGGCGCAGGCCGTGAACGTCTCGGAGGACGGGATGATGCTCCGGACGGCGTACCTGCCGGAGCCGGGCCAGCCTCTGACGTGTCGCTTCGACGCCGGCGGCGGGCAGACCGTACTCGCCTCGGGCGAGGTGGTCTGGACGCACGGCGCCGACAAGGGCGGCGAGTTCGCCCTCCGCTTCACGGACATGGACGTCGACGCCGTCGAGTCGCTCAAGCGTCTCTGCGGGGTCGCCGGGGGCGACGGGTCGGAGATCGCACCGGCCGCAGCGGGCTCGAAGGTCCGCCTGCACATCGACGGCCTCGCCGCCCCGATGCGCGCCAAGGTCAGGGACGCCAGGTCGAGCGAGGTCACCGTCGGCAGCGAGCTCGGGTTCCTCAAGGTGGGAAAACACCTCGAGCTCGAGGCCACCGACGGCGGCGCAAAGCGCCCCGCGAGCATCGATCGCGTCGAGGTGCAGATCGATCCCTCCTCGCATGTCCCGCAGCTCGTCATCACGCTCCGGTACGACGACGCGACGCAGGCCACGCCCGCGCCGCGCGGCGAGGCGCCCGTCCAGGCGTGCCCCGCCGACGACCTCGCGGCCGTCGAGGAGGCCGGCGCCCAGATGAAGGGCGCGATGGCGCGCCACATTGCGCGCGTCGGCCCCGCCATCGAGCGCCTCGCGGGCCGCGCCAGGACCACGATCGCGCTGCTCGCCGCCCGTCGCGCGCGCGGCGAGGGCGAGGGGAACGCGCCGAAGCGCATGACCGCGCCGCCCCCCGGCGGAGGCCTCCACGCGTCGGGCAAGAAGGTCGTCCGCGGCGAGCCGAGCCTGCCGCCCGAGGCGCCCGCGGCGACCCGCCGCGTCCCCCTCACCAGGCGCAACACGATGATCGGCGGCGCCGTCATGGGCGTGGCTATCCTCGGGGCGGTCGCGCTCAAGAAGACGCGCCACGAGCCCCCGGCCGATCCGAGCACGCAGGCCTCGGCGGAGGCGTCGGCCTCTGCGACGCCGGGCGAGGCGCCCCCGAGCCAACGACGAATCGAGCGCAACATGGATCTTCCCGGAGATCTGCGCTAGCGGGCCAGGGCCAGCACGATTTCCTTGACCAGCAGGTCGACGAAATCGTCCTCGTGCCCCAGGTCCCGCA
>JAJYCT010000260.1 GCA_021778125.1 Myxococcales bacterium | reverse complement strand
GTCGTGGCGGCGAGCGCGACGCGCGCCGGCGTCCCGGCGAGGACCACGGCGATGGCGTCCCCCTCGCGCGCCGACGCGAGGAGCTGGCGCGCTCCCTCGCGCGCCCGCGCGAAGCGGGAGGCCCCTGCCGCCGGCGCACGCATGCTCATCGAGTCGTCGATCACGACGACCATCGCGACCGACGCGCCCCCGGAGCGCTGCAGCGACAGGCGCGAGCACCGCACGAGCGGTGTCGCCCCCAGCACGGCGAGCAGCAGGACCGAGGCCGCGCGCGCCGTGAGGAGGGCCCGGTCCTCGAGGCGCGAGCGCCGCCGGGCCCTGGGCAGCGAGGGGTCGACGAGCCGGGCGGGCGGGAAGGGCTGCTCCTCGGCCTTGCGGCGCCGGAGGCGGTGCGCGAGCACCGGCGCGACCACGAGCAACGCGACCGCCAGGGCGAGCGTGCTGAGGAACGTCACGGGGGGTCGGTTACCACGGGAGGCGGGGGCCGCGAAGGCGCGGCGTCACCGGATGCGCTCCACGACCGCGCGCGCGACGTCGACGGGGCTGCGCGCGGTCGACGTCTCGACGAGGCGGCCGCGGCGCCGCACGATCGCCTCGCGCCAGCCGCGCGACAGCTCGCGCATCGCCGCGACGTAGCGATCGCGCACGGTGTCCGCGTCGGTCTCGACGACGGCGCTGCCCTCGAGCGCCCGGAGCCGGACGTGCCCCGTGTACGGGAAGTCGACCTCGTCGGGGTCGAGCGTCTGGACGACGACGAGCACGCGGCCGCGCGAAGCGAGCGCGGCGACGCGGTCGGCGGCCCCCTCGGGCAGATCGACGAGGTCGCTGAAGAGCACGACGATGGCGCCGCGGCGGGACGCGCGCGCGACGCTCTGCAGCGCCCGGTCGAGCGTCGGGACGTCCATCGACGCGTCGTCCCCCGGCTCCACGGCCTCGAGCGCCGCGACGACGCGCTCGAACTGCTCGTGCCCCACCGAGCGCGGGACGGGGCCGGACCGCGCGCCGCCACCGAGGAAGTCGAGGCTCACCGGATCGCCGCTCGCCAGCGCGATGCGCGCCAGGGCCGCGCCGCACACGGACGCGAACGCGAGCTTCGCTCCGGGCGCGCGGCTGCCGCGGAAGGCCATCGACGCCGAGGCGTCGACGAGCAGACAGAGCGCCCGGTCGGTCTCGGTCTCGAACTGGCGCACGACGAGCCGCTCGTGACGCAGGAGCGAGCGCCGGTCGAGCCAGCGCAGGTCGTCGCCGGGGACGTACTCGCGGTACCCGCCGAACTCGACGCCCGCCCCGCGCCGGGCGCTCCGGTGCGCTCCGGCGTAGACGCCCTCGGCCACCTCGCGGGCGCGCAGCCGCAGCGGCGCGAGCACGCCCCAGTCGATGGCATGCCGCAGCGGGCGCAGCGCGGGGGTCACGGGATGGGCACGTCGGGCGGCAGCGGCCCGCCGAGCTGCGCTCGCGCCGGGTCGAGCAGGTCGCGCGCGAGCAGGACCTCGCTGAGGTCGAGCCCCGTACCTGCCACGACCTGCCGCAGCAGCTCGTCGCCGCCCTTGGTGTCGCCCGACGCGCGGTGGTCCATGGCGTCGTAGAAGAGCGCCTCGTAGCGCTGGATGGGCGTGGCCGCGCGGGCCGCCAGATCGTCGCCGCGGAGCTTGCCTTCGCCGAAGCGCGCGAGCGTCGACACCCAGCGCCCGTCGTCGGGCGCCGAGGCGAAGACGCGATCGGGAGCGCCGTCGGTCGGCGCCCGGAGCTGACGCTCGAGCAGGCGCACCCAGAGGGCGTAGTAGACGAGGTCGTCGGTCGCGAGATCGGCGGCCAGGGCCCGCTGCAGGCCCTCGCGCGCCGCCGGGAGGTCGCCCCGGACGAAGGCCCGACCGATGACCAGCTCGATCGTCTGCGTGATCTGGCGCTTGTCGCCCGGCGCGGCCGCGAACGCCCGCTCGAGCGCCCGCTGCGCCGGCTGCGACGCGCCGAAGCGGTCGAGCACGCGCGACAGCACGCGCTCGACGCGCGCCCGCGTGTCGGCGTCGGGGACGTTGCGCGACTGCACCAGGTCCTTGAGCGCCTCGGTGAGCGGCGTGCGCGCCGCCGCGACGTCGCCCTTGTCACGCGTCACGTCGCTGATGGTCAGCAGGATCTCGCCCCGCAGCGCTCCGTCGCGCGCGGCGTCGCCCGCCGAGAGGGCCTCGCGCAGGTGATCGAGCGCCGCCTGGGTCTTGCCGTCGCGCCGCTCGATGCGCGCGAGCGACAGGAGCACGGTGCCGAGCTTCTCCTCGCGGGCCGACTCCTCGAGCAGCTTGCGCGCGTCGTCGAGGCGGCCCTCGCGGAGCTCGAGCTCCCCCATGACCGCGCGCACCCGCGCCGCGCTCGGGTGGACCTTGCCGGCGAGCCCGTGGCGCTGCGCCACGTCGAGCAGGGGCGCGGCGGCGCGGAAGACGCGGCGAGCGGCGTCCGGATCCCCAGCGTCCTCCTCGGAGGTGATCGCGTCCAGCGAGAGCGCGAGCGCCTCGCTCGCCACGCGGGCCTCGGGGTGCGCGCGGACGGCGTCGGAGAGCACCGCCGGCGTGGCCTCGGCCATCCCGAGCTCCTCGAGCCCCACGCCGAGCGCGATCGCGACGTCGGGCACGGTGGGATCGAGCCGGTAGCACTCGCTCGCGACGCCGAAGGCCGCCGCGCCGAACAGCTCCCGGTCGTCGGCGAAGTCCTCGTCGTCGTGCGAGCGCTCGCGACCGGTGAGGGGACGGAGCTGGTGGAGGAGATCGATGCACCGGTCGACCGACGGCTCCTGGGCGTCGGCCAGGAGCGCCATGGCGAACTGCGGCCGCTCGGCCTCGAGCAGCTCGCGGGCGTGCGCGCGCTCGACGGCGGCGAGGGCCCCGGCCGCGTCGCCGTCGCGCAGGTGCAGGGAGGCGAGCACGATGGCCCCGGTCTCCAGGGCGCGCCACGCCTCGGCGCCCTCTTCGCGCGGCGGCTGCACGCGGTCCTTGCGGAAGCGATCGCGCAGGATCACCGCGCGCGCGATCCAGTCCGACGTCGCGTTCTCCGCGTCGGCGAGCGCCTCGTGGCTCGGCTCGAGCATGCGCCGGCGCACCGTGACCCGCTCCAGGCCCCCGGCGCTCTCGACCGACCCGCCCGTCGCGACGGCGTTGCGCGTCCACGCGTCGAGCGCGTCGATGTGCCCGCGCACGTCCGCTCGCTCGGCCGCCGGGGCGACCTGCAGGAAGAGATCGTAGACGGCGCGCGCGCGCCCCTCGTCGCCCTTGAGCGCGATCTCGTGCGCAGCGCCCCGGAGCGCGTCGGCCCCCTGCGGTCCGAAGATGCCCTGCGTGGCCTCGCCCACGTGCATCAGGTAGAGCCCACCGCTCACGGCCGCGACGCCCCGCTCGGCCCCGTGGGCCTTGAAGCGCGCCGCCGCGCGGGTCATCTGGCGCGCCTCGACCGCGCGCAGACGAACGGCTCGCTCGGGCGTCCCGGGGTCGCTGAGCAGGAGGTCGTGGACCGCGCCGGCGAAGGCATCGTCGCTCACCTCGGCGACCGCAGGGCTGGCCCGCTCTCCGTGCGCGGCGGGCCCGCGCAGGGCGCCGTGCGCACCGCACCCCACCAGCCACGGCGCCGCCAGCGCGAGGGCAACCAGGGACCGCTGAAGGCGACCGGGCACGCAGGAGCGCGGCATCTCGGGGTTGGAGTCTACACGGCGCGACGGCTTGGGCGAGTCAGCCGTCAGAACGCCGCGGCCACCCCCACGCGCACGCCCCTGAACGAAGCGTCCTGAGGCGGCCCGGCGAACGGCAGGATGAAGCCCGCGTACGGGCGTACCGACCCGAAGCGCAGCACCACCTGAGGCTCGACCGACGCCGAGGTCGTCTTGTCCTCGTCGGTGCCGGCAAACCCGGTGTTGAACCAGGCCTTGACCGAGAGCTCGAACTGCTTCTGGACCCAGTAGCCGACCCGCAGCGCGCCGACGAGCTCACCGACGTAGTTGCTCGCCAGGGCGCTCGAGGTGGCGACGAGGTTCTCGACCTTCACGTACGGCTCGAGGGTGAAGCCCGCGACGCGGTACTGCAGGCCGACCTTGGGGATGAGGCCGAAGCGGTGCGGCTCGAAGAGCGCGTTGTCCTCGTAGCCGCGCGCGTACGCGGCGGCCTTCGCCAGCGAGTAGCGGTCGAAGGCCGCCTGGTTGACCGCCCCGACCGGCGCGTTGAGATCCGGCGGGATCTCGTCGCCGTCGGCCGTGGGCAAGGCGACCCCGAGCGCGCCGAACAGGCGCAGCCCCCTGGCGACGCGCCCGCCGTACTCGCCCTCGAACTCCACGTTGCCCGCCGCCGCCGTCGAGCGGGAGTCCGACCCGTTGGGCGAGAAGCCGGCGAACGTGATCGGCACGCGCACGCCGAGGCCGACGTGCTCGGCGATCTCGGCGCCCAGGCCCAGCACGAGCGACTGGACGTTCGAGCTCGTCGCGTCGGAGCGGCCGTACGTGTTGGTCTGCGGGTTCTGCGCGACGTGGGCGGACGCGGGGTTGAGGACGGCCAAGGGCACGTTGCCCCAGCCGAGGACGAGGTCCGCGCCCGCGACGACGGCGCCCTCCGACTCCTTCTCCTCCTTGGCCTCCCCCTTCTCGCCCAGCTCGTCTCCCTCGGCGCTCTCGGCGCTCTCGGCGCCCTCGGCGGCCCTCGGCGGCTTGTCGCCCGACTCCGGGGCGGCGGGTTCGTCGGCGGCGAGAGCCCTCCCGGTGCTGGCGGCGAGGAGGCCCGCGGCCGCGACGAGGGTGAGGGGCCACTTGCTCTTGCCGGTCGTGCTCATCGCTCTCGTCTCCGCGTGGGGGCGCGCGGTGGGGGGGGTGGGCGCGCCGACGGCCACCCTAGTACCGCTCGCGTCCGACGGGCAAAAGACGGCCGGGAATCGTCCCCGGCGGCGGTGCGTTGCACGGCGTAGACTCCCGCCGATGGCCCGCGCCCACATCCTCGTCGTCGACGACGAGCTCTCGATCCTGACGACCCTGCAGAAGGCCCTCTCGCTGGAGGGCTACGGCGTGGACGTCGCGGGCGGGGTCAGGATCGCCGAGGAGAAGCTGAAGAAGCGCACGTACGACGTGTGCCTCTTCGACGTCATGCTCCCCGACGGCGACGGCGTCGAGCTACTCGAGCGGCTCCGCGCGGCCAAGGTCGACACGCCGGTCATCATGATGAGCGGCCACGGCACGATCGACACGGCGGTGCGGGCGGTGCGCGTGGGCGCCCTGAACTTCCTCGAGAAGCCCCTCAACACCGACGCGCTGCTCATCGCGATCGAGACGGCGCTGCGCCTCACGCGGGCCGAGGCCGAGGCGCGCGACCTGCGGCGCGCGGCGGGGACGACCGGGGAGCTGGTGGGCGAGGGGCCCGCGCTTCGCGGGCTCGTCGAGCAGATCGGGCGCGCCGCCAAGAGCTCGGCGAGCGTGCTGGTGACCGGGGAGCGGGGCACGGGCAAGGAGCTCGTCGCGCGCGCGATCCACGCGCTGAGCCCGCGCGCCAAGGGGCCGCTCGAGAAGCTCAACTGCGCCGCCCTCCCGTCGGAGCTCATCGAGTCGGAGCTCTTCGGCCACGAGGCCGGCGCCTTCACCGGCGCGACGCGGCAGCGCCGCGGCAAGTTCGAGCGGGCGTCGGGCGGGACGCTCTTCCTCGACGAGGTCGGCGACATGCCGCTGCCGATGCAGGCGAAGCTGCTGCGCGTGCTGCAGGAGCGGGAGATCGAGCGCGTCGGCGGCAGCGAGACCATCGCGATCGACGTGCGCGTCGTCGCCGCCACCAACCGCGACCTCGTCGCCGCCTGCGAGAGCGGCGCGTTCCGGCCCGATCTCTACGACCGGCTCCACGTGCTCCCGCTCGCGATCCCGCCCCTGCGCGCGCGCCGCGAGGACGTCCCCGGGCTCGCGCGCCACTTCCTGGCCCTCGCGATGGAGGCCAACGACCGGCGGGGCGTGCGCCTCGAGCCGAGCGCGCTGTCGGCGCTCTCGGCGTACTCGTGGCCGGGCAACGTGCGCGAGCTGCGCAACGTCATCGAGCGGCTCGTCATCCTCACGCCCGACGACGTGGTGGGCGAGGACGACGTGCGCGCGTGCCTGCCCGGCGGCAGCGGCGCCCGGACGGCGGGCCTGTACCGGCCGGGCGTCCCCTTCCGCGTCCTGGTCGAGGAGGCCGAGCGCGTGGTGCTCCAGGAGGCGCTCGCCCACCACGGCGGCCAGATGGCCGCGACCGCGCGGGCGCTCGACCTCGAGCGGAGCCACCTCTACAAGAAAGCGCGCGCCCTGGGGCTGAGATCGGGCACCCGGGGCGACGACGAGGGCGGCAGCGGCGGCGGCAGCGAGACCGACCCGTAGATCGCCCCCCATTCCTTCCTGCCGCGTCTTGGTGGCATCATGGGGGCTCCCGATGGCGCTGACCGACTCCCTCCGCTTCTACGCCGCGACCGACGTGGGCAAGGTCCGCGACCACAACGAGGACAACTTCCTCGTCGACAAGAAGCTTGCCCTCTTCGTCGTCGCCGACGGGATGGGCGGCCACGCCGCCGGCGAGGTGGCCAGCGCGATCGCCGTGCGCACCCTGCACGAGGAGATCAAGCGCGAGAAGGAGCTGCTCGACGACTACGCGTCGGGGGCCACGGGCGCGAGCAAGGTCACGCCCAAGGACGTCGTCGCCCTCCTCGAGCACGCCGTGCAGCGCGCCTGTTCCAAGATCCACGAGGAGTCACGCGCCGATCCCGCCAAGCGCGGCATGGGCACGACGCTCTCCGCGCTGCTCATCGCCGGGCACCAGGGCTTCATCGCGCACGTCGGCGACAGCCGCATCTACCTGTCGCGCGGCGGCAAGGTGCAGCAGGTCACCGAGGACCACACCGTCTACAATGAGCTCATCAAGCGCGGGAAGCTCACGCGCGAGCAGATCGAGAAGGTCCAGCAGAAGAACGCGATCACGCGCGCCGTGGGCGTCTACGAGCGCGTCGAGGTCGACACGCTCGTCATCGAGCTCATCGCCGGCGACACGCTCATGCTCGCGAGCGACGGCCTGCACGGCTACCTCGAGTCGCCCGACGAGCTGCGCGAGCCGCTCGCGCTGGAGGGCGACGCCGGGGTCAAGGCGCTCATCGCCCTCGCGAACGACCGCGGCGGCAAGGACAACATCACCTCCGTCGTCGTGCGCGTCGGCGAGGTGGGCGCCGTCGACGCCGCGCAGGCCAAGCGCTTCGCGCTCAAGCGCGACGTGCTCGCCCACATGCCGCTGTTCTCGCGCCTCTCGGAGCGCGAGCTGCTGCGCGTGATGCAGGCCGTCGAGGTGCGCCAGTACAAGGACGGCGACACCGTCATCCGCGAGGGCGACAAGGGCGACGAGCTGTTCATCGTGCTCGAGGGCAAGGTCCGCGTGCAGCGCGGCGAGCAGGTGCTCACCCACCTGGGGCAGGGCGAGCACGTCGGCGAGATGGCGCTCATCCGCAGCGTGCCCCGCTCGGCTACGGTCGTCGCGGCGGGGCCCGCGGAGCTCATCGCCATCCGGCGCGCCGACTTCTTCGAGATCCTGCGCAAGGAGCACGAGGTGGCCGTCAAGATGCTCTGGCAGTTCCTCGGCGTGCTCGCCGACCGGCTCGACCAGACCAACTCGCAGCTTCACGCGGCCAAGCGCGAGCTTTCGGCCGAGGACATCACGGCCGACATCTTCCCCGCCGAGGTGGAGGACGTGACGCCCCCCCCGCCGAGCCTCGACCGGTGAGCGCGTGCGCCCGGCGGTGATGCTCGCCGCGGCCGTGTGCGTCAGCGCGCGCTGCGGCCTCTGCGAGCCCGGGCCGGGGCCCGGGCTCGTCCTCGGATATCAGACCTCAGATGTGATGATCATAGAGCCCTTCGGCAATTTTCTGCGCCGAGGCTGTCATGTCGGAAAGATACCGCTGGGCGGCTTCGCCCGTATCCAGGGCGGCCGCGATGAAGGTTATGTTCAGGCAGCCGCGCACCCGCTTGCCCACCACAATGGGAACGGCAATGGCGCTCGATTCACTCATGATCTCGCGGCAGCGCTCGCCATAGCCCCGTTCACGCGTCTGCTCAAGCATG
>JAJYCT010000259.1 GCA_021778125.1 Myxococcales bacterium | reverse complement strand
GCCGCCCGCCACGTCGCGCTGGTGCTCGCGTCGCCCGCCGGCGTCCTGCTGGCCCGCAGGCGCCCCGCCTCGCTGTTCGGGGGGCTCTGGCTGCCGCCCTTCGCGCCCGGCGGTGCGCGCGGGCTGGGACCGCTGTGCGAGCGCCTGGGGATCGAGCGCGCGGCGCTCGAGCGCGTCGGCGTCGTCGAGCACGCGCTCTCCCATGTGCGGATGCGCGTGACGGTCGTTCGCGGGCCGCTCGGGCGGCGGCGGCGGTGGCCCGTCCCCGGCCCCGACGACGACGCCGCGGAGGTCGTCCCCCGCGCCCGGCTGGGGGCCTACGGGCACCCGGCGCTGACGACCAAGCTCCTCGCCGCCGCCGCCGACGCGCGATAAGGTGCGCCCGCGATGATCCGCAAGTGGCCCCTGTCCGTCCTGGCGATCGCGCTCGTCGCGCGCGCCGCGCAGGCCGACCCGGATCCCCTCGCGGTCCCGACGGCGCCGTCCACGATCCGCCTGCATCAGTACACGCTCGACGAGTGCCTCTCGCTCGCCGAGCACAACTTCCCCAACCTCTGGGCCGCCCGGGCGCGCCTCGCCGCCGTGCACGCGCAGCTCGACGAGGCCAAGTGGTCGCCCTGGTCCCAGTGGACCGCGGGCTCGCAGTTCGGCGTGGCGCCGCCGCTCGAGGGGAGCGTCCTTTTCCCCCAGAGCACGCTGACCGCGCGCAACATCAGCTCCCTCGACAACCTGCAGCCCTTCTTCAACTTCTCGCTGAACGGCGTCGTCCCGCTGTACACGTGGGGCAAGATCGAGGGCGCCATCGAGGCCGGGCGGGCAGGGGTGCGGGTGAGCGAGTGGGACATGGAGCGCTCGCGCCAGCAGACGCGCATGGACGTGCGCCGGGCCTACTACGGCCTGCAGTTCGCGCGCGACGCGAAGTACCTGCTGACCGACGCCCTGTCGCGCATCGACCGCGGCATCGAGGGGGTCAGGGACAAGATCGCCCGGGGCGACCAGAGCGTCGGCGACGTCGATCGGCTGCGCCTCGAGACCTTCCGCCAGGACATCACGGCGCAGGGCCTGCAGGCGCCCAAGGGCGAGGCGTACGCCCTCGCCGCGCTGCGCTTCATGACCGGCGTCGAGACGGGCTTCGACGTGGTCGACGAGCCCCTCAAGCGCCCCGATCGGCCGCTCGTGGGGATCGCGCAGTACCTCGAGGCGGCGCGCCTGCTACGCCCCGACGTGAACATGGCCCGGGCCGGGATCGTGGCGCGGCGGGCGCTCGTGGACCTCAACCGCGGCAAGCTGTTCCCCGACTTCGGCCTGGGGCTCGGCGCGAACTACGCCAATACGCCGAGCGCCATCGCGCAGAACAACCTCTGGGCGAACGACACGTTCAACGCGTTTTACTACTACGTCGGCTTCGGCCTGAAATGGAACCTCGACCTCTTGCCCCAGGCGGCGCGCACCCGGCAGGCCGAGGCGCAGCTCGAGGAGACGCGGGCGATGGAGCGCCTGGCGCTCGGCAACGCGGAGTTCGAGGTCGAGAAGGCCTACGCCGACGCCGTCGAGACGAAGAGCCGCGAGGAGACCTGGGACAAGGCCGAGCACCTGGCCAAGCAGTGGATCAGCATCGTGCAGGACCACATCGACCTGGGGACGTGGGACGAGAGCAAGCTGCTCGAGCCGCTGCGCGCCTACGGCAACGCGCGCGTGGCGCACCTTCAGGCGCTGATGGACCTGAACGTGGCGATGAGCAACCTGGCGCTCGTGAGCGGCTGGGACACCGCGGCGCCGAGCGGGACCTGAGGTCTCGCCGCAGGCGGGCCCGAGGGGTCGAAGGGCACACCTGGACGGAGTCACCAGGGGCACGTCGCGAGGGCGAGCCCGGCGAGGAGGCGCGCCTTGACGACGTTGAAGTCCGCGAGCGCGAGGTTCAGCTCCGCCTGGCGGTGCGCCTCCGACGCGGTCACGAGCTCGAGGCTCGTGCCCTGGCCCGCCATGTACGCCGTCTGCGTCATCGTGTCGTTCTTCGCGGCCAGATCGCGCTGCTCGCCCGCGACCTTGTCGGACTGCACCGCGACCTCGAGCTGCCTCCGGGTCTGCTCGACCTGGATGATCGCCTGACGCCGCGCCGCCTCGAGGTTCTGCGCGGCGATGTCCTGAGACGCGCGCGCGTTGCGGAGCCCGGCGTACCGCAGGCCGCCGTCGAACCAGGGGATGCTCAGGACCGCCTGCACGTTCCACGTCGGATTGGGCGAGCCGAACGCCGGCGCCGGAGACACGTACGTCATCGCGCTCTGCGCGGAGAGCGTCGGCAGGAACTGGTAGTAGACGTTGCGGAGGTTGCGCTTGGCCACGTCGACGCTCGTGCGCGCGGCGGCGATGTCGGGGCGCTCGTCGACGTCCTTGACCACGCGGCACGAGTCCATCGCGTTCTGCGCCAGGCCGTCGACGTTCACGTCGGGCGCGACCCCCGTCTCCTCGGGCACGCCGAGCGCGAGGCCGAGCGCCTCGCGGGCCTCGCGCAGGCTCTCGTCGCCGCTGACGAGCGTCGCGCGCGCGTTCGCCGCGTTCTGCTCGGCGCGCACCACGTCGAGGCCGTTGGCCGCGCCGAGGGCCTCCTTGCGCCGCGCAATCTCGAGCTGCTCGAGGGCGACCCGGAGGCCCACGCGCGTGATCTCCGCGCTCCGCTCGACCGTGACCACCGCCACGATCTGGTTGGCGAGGCTCAGGGCCAGCAGCCGCTTCTTGTCGTCCACCGAGAGGCGCGCCGCGTCCTCGTTCAGCTCGTCGATGCTGATCTGGTCGAACTGCTGGACGTTGACGAGCGCCTGCTGGATCTGCAGGTTGCCCACCAGCGTGGTGGAGCTGGCGCTGGCGCTGGCGCCCGACAGGTAGATGCCGGCCGACGTGAGGAGCTGGTGGGTCATGACGCCCGTCGACGTGAGCGACGGCAGGTACTGGGCGAGCGCAGCGCGCGTCTGCGCCTCGGCCTGCAGCACCTGATCGATGGCGATCTTGAGGTCCGTCGAGCGGGCGCGCAGGTACGCCACGGCGTCCTGCCAGGAGGCGAGGATGCGCTTCGGCCTGGGGACCGGCGCCAGCATCGCATCGTTCACCTCCGGCGGCGGCGGCACCGAGGCGGCTGCGGCCTGCGCCGTGAGGGGCGGGGGGGCCGCGGCCGGCGCGGCCTGCTGCGCGAAGGCCGAGGCCGGGACGGCGAAGAGGAAGAGCGGGATCAAGGCCGTGCGCATGGCTACTCGCTAGCTCAGGTTGGCGCTTCGATGCACGCCAAAGCGCGCTCGGTGCGGTCGCCATTCCCTTCGTCGCACCCCCCCCCCGGAATTTCACCGGCCCGAGGCGACCGAGGGGCGACCGAGGGGAGAGCCCTCAGCGACGGCGCTGGGTGGCGTACCGCCCGTCGCCCGGGGCCAGGTCCAGGTGCGCCCGCAGCTCCGCGAAGCGCCCGCGCAGGCTGGCGACGCTCACGCGGAACGAGGACGCGACCTCCGCCTGGGTCAGAGGCACGTGGTCCACGTACACGATCGCGTACGCGACGGCCGCCGCGAGCCCATGGACGGCCGACGCCCCGCGGGACCCGGCGGGGCGCAGGAAGTGCCGGATCGCGTCGCGGGCGAGCGCCTTGGCCCGCGCCCGCTGCTTCGCGTCGAGCGGGAGGCTCGCCAGCCCTTGGGCGAGGACGGCGTCGAGCTCCGCCTGCAGCGGCGACCGCGGCGACCGCCGCGCGGGCGACGTCCGCCCGGACACCTCCTCCGCGCGCTCGCTCGCCGTCATCGTGTGGATGGGCGCCGGGCGGGGCAGGGGGTGGTCCTTGTCGGGCGGAGCGCCCTGGTCGAGCCACCGCAGCAGGGCCGCGTGCTCGCGCGAGGGGGTGCGCTTCATGGCGCGCGTGAGCACCCGGCGCGCGTCGGCGATGCGGCCAACGCGGGCGAGGGCGTGCGCGTAGCTCGCGGCCACCTCGCCGCTGTACGCGGCGCTCTGGTAGGCGCGCCGCAGCCACCCGAGCGCCTCGTCGGCGCGCCCGAGCGCCACGTCGAGCAGGTGCCCGAGGTTGTGCGCGTACCAGGGGTTCTTCGGCGCGCTCGTGAGGGCGTGGCGGTACGCGCTCACGGCGACGCGGTAGTTGCCGAGCAGCGTCTGGCAGAGCGCCAGCGTGGCCCAGCCGCGGTCGTCGTCGGGCCGGCGGGCCAGCGCGCGCCGCGCGTACAGCGCGGCCCTCCAGGGATCACGCTCGACCAGCAGCTCGGCGAGGTGCAGGTGCGCGAAGACGCTCTCGTCGGACCCGTCCGCGGCCAGGCGCGCGAGCCGGTGCAGCAGCGGGAGCACGTCGCGGGGATCGAGGGCGCGCGACAGCGTCCACTCGATCTGGTGGCGCAGCTCTCCGATCTGCTGCCTCCGGCTCTCCATCGTTCTTCTGGGTGATAGCTTCCACGAAACGACGGTGCAACGCGGGTCCTGGTGTGCGCGTACTTTAACTTGCGCTTCGCCAATTCTGCGGTAGCCGCGCGCCTCTGCGTCCGCTGGCGCGGCGGCGGGCGCGCGGCGTCGTGCGAGCACGTCAGCGGAAGGCCAGGATCTTGCGCTCGACCAGCTCGCTCAGGATGCGCAGCGCGTCGAGGCGCGGCATGCCGCACACGTCGAGGATCATCTCGAGGGTCGAGGCGCCGTCGACGAGCGAGAGCACGAACCCGGCTCTGTGGTCGATCGAGAGCCACTGCATCTGCGTGCGGGGGACGACCACGATGGGCACCCGGCCGAGCGCGCCGAGGCGCGCCGAGTACATGCTCTCGAGGACGGAGCGACACCGCTCGGCGCACGCGGCGGCCTCGGGGTGGCCCGGCTGATCGGTCAGGATCAGCTCCGCCATTTCGAGCGCTCCCGAGTAGTCCCCCAGCGAGACGCGCTCGTTCATCTCGGCGACGGGGTCCTCGATCGTCCGCTCGGAGATCTCCGGCGCGGGCTGGTCCGAGAGCGCCCCGAGCACGGCCGCCTCGATGCTCGCCGGCGACAGCGATCGCTTCGGGGCCTCGGGGCGGACCTGGGGGATGTTCGCCGAGCTCTTGGCCCGCGCGTCGACGATCGAGAGGACGGACGGCGTCGGCGCGCGCGGAGGCTCGGAGCGCGCCGCCGACCGGGCGCGCGCCTTCTCGAGCTCCGTCTCGTTCGTCATGGTGATCTGCGCCTCGCGCGGGCCCTCCGGAGGGGCGCCCGCCCTGGGAGGGGGAGCCGACTTCGCCGACGCACGCGCGAACGCCTCGAGGTCGAAGCTCGGCTGGAGCGTGGGACGGTCGTCGTCGTCGCGCGCCGGAGGCTCCGGTGCGCCCTTCTTGCGAGGCTCGTCGGTCATCTCAGTGCGTCTTGGCCACCACGCCCTTGAACATTCTGTGGGTCCGCACCAGGCCGTCAATCTCGGCCTTGACGGCGGCGGCGTCGCGCCTGCCGATGGCGGTGCGCGCCTTGTGGACGACCGACCGCGCCTTCTCGATGGCGTCGCGCCCGAAGTCGCTGGCGGCCACGATCTGCTCGACCTGGGGGAAGAGGCGCTCGATCTCGCCGACGATCCGCTCGGCCTCTTGCTTGGCGGCCTCGAAGTCCTCGCTCGAGCGCCGCTCGACCATGTAGTCCTTGGCGCCCTCCATCATCTTGCGGATCTCGTCGCGCGTCAGGCCGCTCGACGCCGTCACCTCGATGGACTGCTCCTTGCCGGTCTCGAGGTCCTTCGCGTGGACGCTGACGATGCCGTCGGCGTTGATCTCGAAGGTGACCTCGATCTCGACGGTGCCCTTCGTCGCGCGGCGCAGGCCCGTGAGGATGAACTCGCCGAGCAGCTCGTTGTCCTCGGCGCGCTGGCTCTCGCCCTGCATCACGACGATCTTCACGGCGGTCTGGTTGTCACGGCTCGTCGTGAACGTTTTGGTGCGGTGCGTCGGCACCGTCGTGTTCTGGGGGATGAGCTCCTCGAAGTACCCGCCCTGGGTCATGATGCCCAGCGCGTGCGGCGTCACGTCGAGCAGGACCATGTCCTGCTTGTTGTCGAGCAGCGCGGAGCCCTGGATCCCGGCGCCGAGCGCGACGCTCTCGTCGGGGTGCACGCCCTTGGACGGCTCGCGCTCGAAGAAGTCCGCGACGGCGCGCTGGATGCGTGGCATGCGCGTCATGCCGCCGACCAGGAGCACCTCCTCGATGTCCCCCTTCTCCAGGCGGGCGTCGGCGAGCGTCTGGCGGCAGATGTCGATCGTGCGCTCGATGAGGTCGCCCGACAGCTCCTCGAGCGTGTTGCGGTTGATGGGCCGCTGCAGGTGCAGCGCCTCGTTGCGGCCGCTCGAGATGATGAACGGGAGGTTGACCTCGGTCTCCCGCACGCTCGACAGCTCGCACTTGGCCTTCTCGGCCGCATCCTTGAGGCGCTGGAGGGCCATGCGATCCTGCCGCAGGTCGATCTGATGCTCGTCGCGGAAGCCCTTCACGAGCCAGTCGATCACGCGCGCGTCGACGTCCTCGCCCCCGAGGAACGTGTCGCCGGCGGTGGCGACGACCTTGAAGATGCCGCTCGACCCGATCTCGAGGATCGAGATGTCGAAGGTGCCTCCGCCGAAGTCGTAGACGGCGATGGTCTTCTCGGCGTTCTTTCCGTATCCGTACGACAGCGCCGCCGCGGTCGGCTCGTTGATGATGCGGATGACGTCGAGCCCGGCGATCTCGCCCGCGTCCTTCGTCGCCTGCCGCTGGTTGTCGTTGAAGTACGCCGGCACGGTGATGACGGCCTTGGAGACGGGCTCGCCGAGGTAGTCCTCGGCGATGACCTTCATCTCCTGGAGCACCATCGCGCTCACCTCGGGCACGCTGTACTCCTTGTCGCGGAGCACGACGCGCACGTCGGCGTGGGGGCCCTCCACGATGCGGTAGCTGGACGTGGCGACGGCGTTCTTGACCTGCGGCGAGCTCCACTTGCGGCCGATGAGGCGCTTGGCCGCGTAGACGGTGTTCTCTGCGTTGGTGATGGCCTGGCGCTTGGCGATGTGCCCCACCAGGCGCTTGCCCGCCTCGGTGACCGCGACCATCGACGGGGTCGTCTTGTAGCCGCCGCGGTTGGGGATCACGGTGGGGACGCCGTTCTCGACGATCGCCACGCACGAGTTCGTCGTCCCCAGATCGATGCCGATCACCTTCTCCATCCGAATAAGTCTCCCTCGGCGCGGACGCCCCTTCAGGCAGGCTTGCCCACCCGCTTGAGCATCGCGCCGATCGTATCATCATGCGGGGCGAGGCGCGCGGCCGTCTCGAGCTCGCGGCGACCGTTCAGCAGGAGCCCCGCCGCCAGGTAGACGTTCGCCAGCGTGACGCGGAAACGGGCGTTCTCCGGGTCGAGGGCGCAGGCGCGCTGCCCGTGCTTCGCCGCCTCGTGGAGATCGCCGTCGGCCTTCAGCATCGCGTGCGCGGCGCGGTCCTGGGCGTGCGCGTCGTCCGGACGCCCCTTGCACACGCGCAGCCACGAGATGGCCGCCTGCGGCCACTGGCCGTTCTTCTCCTCGTACGTGGCCTGCCGCGTGAAGGTGTCGGCCAGCAGGGCGTCGGCCTTCGCCTGCGTCTCGCTGCTCAGCTGCTGCAGCGCGGCGTCGTCCGGGGAGAGCGCGACCGCGATGCGGTACGCGTTGGCGGCCCCGACGACGTCGCCCGACGCGAGGGCCGCCTGGGCCTTGTCGACGTAGCCGCGCAGCTGGACGGTCTGGGCGTGTTGCCTGCGATCCTCGAAGCGGCGCCGCAGCGCGTCCTGGGCCTCGCGGACGTCCGGGCGCGGCGCTTCCACGGGCGACACCGGGGACCGCTCCGGGCTCGAGGGGGCCTCCCGGGCGCGGCCGCCGAGCAGTCGGCGGGCCAGCGCCTCGCGGCGGGCGGCCAGGCTGGAGGCCGCGGCCGGAGACGGGGGAACCGGCGCGCCGGTGCGCGGCGGCGCGGCAGGCGGCGCGGCCGGCGGGGGGGCCTCCGTGGTCTCCGCCTGGGCCACGGCCAGGGCGGCCTCGGCCATGGCCTCGGCGAGCAGCCTCTCGATGTCGCGCGTGCGCCGCTGCGCCTCGAGGT
>JAJYCT010000258.1 GCA_021778125.1 Myxococcales bacterium | reverse complement strand
CGCCCGTCCGGGCCGAGACGGCGATCGAGTTGGGCACAGGCATCACGCGCCCCAGGGCGTCGTCGATGGCCTCGAGCGACACGTCTCCCAGGTGCGGCAGCAGATCGATCTTCGTGATGACTACCAGATCGGCCTTGCGAAACATCACCGGGTACTTGAGCGGTTTGTCCACGCCCTCTGTGACGGAGAGGGCCACCACATTCGCCTGCTGCCCCAGATCGTAGATCGCGGGACATACGAGGTTGCCGACGTTCTCGATGAAGAGGTAGTCGAGCTCCTTCCACGGCGGAGCGTGCAGGGCCTCGTGCACCATCTCGGCGTCGAGGTGGCAGGCCTGCCCGGTCGTGATGCCCACCGACGGGATGCCCGCCCGGCGCAGGCGCTCCGCGTCGCGGTCGGTCGCCAGGTCGCCGCTCATGGCCCCGATCCGCTGGCCTCGGTCGCGCAGCGCGGCCGCGGTCGCCTCGAGCAGCGCGGTCTTGCCGGACCCGGGGGAGCCCATGAGGTTGATCGCGAAGACGCCGTCGGCCTGCAGGTGATGCCGGTTGTGCCGCGCCGTGCGCTCGTTGCTCGCCAGGATACGCTCGTGGACGTCCACCGGCACGAGCCTGGAATCGCCGCAGCCACACGTGTCACACATCGGGCACCTCCATCTCGATCCGCTCCAGCAACAGCTCGTCGCCCTCGAGCAGACGGGCGGGGACGCCGCACGCCGCGCAGCGCAGGGGCTGCCCGCGCTCGAGGCGCGCGTCGCACCGGGGGCACGCCCACACGGCGGGCGAGAGCGACAGGCTCAGGAGAGCCCCGTCGCATACGGTCCGTTCCCGGAAGGTCTCGTAGGCCGTCGAGAGCAGGGAGGGATCGACCCCGGAAAGCTCCCCGAGCCGCACGTGCACGCGCGCGATCCGGCTCGCGCCGTGCGCCTGCGCCTCCGCGGCCACACGCTCGATGAGCGCCGCGACCAGCGAGTACTCGTGCATCACGTCCCCCGGAAGCGCGGTGCGCGCTTGTCGAAGAAGGCCGCCAGGCCCTCCGCGAAGTCCGGCCCATCGGCCACGCGCGCGAGCTCGTCGAGCTCGCGGTCGAGGTGCCGGTCGAACCGGTCCATCGCCTGCGACTCGTTCATCAGGCGCTTGGCGGCGGCGTAGGCCGACGCGGGCCCCTGGACGAGGCGCGTCGCCAGGGCCGAGACGTCGGCGTCAAACGAGTCGTCGGGGAGCGTCGTGCTCACCAGCCCCATCGCCTGGGCCTCGCGTGCGGAGAGTCGTGCTCCCAGCAGCGCGAGGGCGAGCGCCTGCCCCAGCCCCGCGCGACGCGGCAAGAGGAAGGTGGTGCCCTCCGCCCCGGACAGGCCCGTCTTGAAGTAGGCGTACTCGAACGTCGAGCGCGCGGACGCGACCACCAGGTCGCACGCGAGGGCGAGGCCCAGCCCGCCCGCCGCAGCGACGCCGTCGACGGCCGCAACCACCGGCTTGGGTGCGCGACGCAGCTCCGACAGCGTGGCGTGCAGGTACTCGAGGATCTGGCGGAAGACCTCGCCGTGCCCGCGCGGAACGGAGCGACCCGCCGGGTGCAGGTAGTGGAGCTCGGCGGGCTCGCCGCCATCGCGGATGTACTTGAGGTCTGCGCCGCTGCAGAAGACGCCCCCAGAGCCCCGCACGACGACGACGCGCGCCGACGCGTCGCGCGCGAGGCCGAGGGCGGCCTTGCGCAGGTCGCGGGCCGTCTCCACGTCGAGCGAGTTGTGGCGCTCGCGCCTCTCGATCGTGATGACGCCGACGGCGTCGTCCGGGCCTTCCCTGTGCACGCGGATGGACCTCATGGGCAACCTCTCAGCAGATCCGGGGCAGCGGCTCGCCCTCGAGCTCGGCCACCAGCCTGCGCCCGAACCCTGTGTCGAGCACGAGCGTCCCTTGGCGCTCGACGACGCACGTCCCGATGGCGGCGGCTCGTCGCCCCAGCGGGTGCTCGCGCAGCGTGGCGACGACCGCGTCGACCGCGTCCGCGCGCACCCCCAGGATCGCCTTGCCCTCGTTGGCGATGTAGAGCGGATCGATGCCCACGAGCTCCGCCGCCGCTCGGACCTCGTCGCGCACGGGCAGGCTCGCCTCGTCGAGCACGACGCCCACCCCGCTCTTGCCGGCCATCTCGTGCAGCGCGCTCGCGACGCCACCGCGCGTCGGGTCCTTCATCGCGTGGACGGCGTCGCCGTGGCGGCCCAGCACGAGCGCCACGAGTTGCCCAATCGGCGCGACGTCCGACGCGAGGTCGCCCTCCAGGCCGAGATCGTGCCGGAGCGACATCACGGCCATCCCGTGGTCGCCGATCGTCCCGGTCACCACGATGCGGTCGCCCGGATGGAGGCCCGCGTCGCGCACGACGCGGTCGGTGAGCGCGACGCCTGCGGTGCTGATGACCAGCCCGTCGATCTCGCCGCGCCCCATGACCTTCGTGTCGCCCGTGACGATCGAGGCGCGGGCCTCGCGCGAGGCCGCGCGCATCGACTGCACGACGCGCTCCAGCGTGTCGCGCGAGAAGCCCTCCTCGACGATGACGGCGCAGGTGAGCCCGACCACCTCGGTCGCGCCCATCATCGCCAGATCGTTGACCGTGCCGGAGACGGCGAGGCGCCCGATGTCGCCGCCCGGGAAGAAGAGCGGCGAGACCACGTGCGAGTCGGCGGTGACGACCAGCCACCGGTCGCCCAGGCGGACCGCGGCGCCGTCGTCCATCGCGTCGAGCCCCACCGAGCCAGGCGGCAGCTCTCCGGGAGCGCCCTGCACGAACGTCTGCTCGATGAGCGCGCGCATCGCGCGCCCTCCCGCCCCGTGCTTGAGGAGGATCCGATCGCTCACGAGTCACCTCCCAGGAACGGCCGGCCGCCGTACTGGTGCCAGATGTGGCACGTGCCCTCGCTGCTGACCATGCAGGCGCCCACGGGCGCGTCGGGCGTGCACGCCCGTCCGAAGAGCGCGCAGCCGGCCGGAGACGCCGTCCCCGCCATGATCTCGCCGCACAGGCACTGCGCGACGAGCGGGGAGGGGGCGTGGCCCCAGAGGCTCGTGAGGTCGATGGAGAAGCGTCGCCGCGCGTCGGCGTGCGCGAACTCGTCGCGCAGGCGGAGGTTGCCGCTCGGGACGTGGGCGATACCGCGCCAGTTGCCCCCCGCGGGTCGGAACACCCTCCAGAGCGTGTCCTGGGCTCGCCGGTTGCCCTCGTGCGTGACGCACCGTGGGTACATGTTCGAGACCTCGGCCCGCCCCTCGAGGACGAGCTCGAGCAGCCGGACCAGGCCCGCGAGAATGTCGAGCGGCTCGAACCCCGCGACGACCACGGGGATGCCGTGGCGCACGACGAAGGGCTCGAACACGCCCCACCCGGTGATCGTGGCCGCGTGGCCCGCCGCGAGGAAGCCCTCGACCCGGTTGCCTGGCATCTCGGCCACGATCTCCATGACGGGCGGGATGTACTTGTGCGCCGAGAGCACGGAGAAGTTGTCGGGCGGCTCGCCGAGCAGCGCGGCGGCTGTGGCCACCGCGGTCGTCTCGAAGCCCGAGGCGAAGAACACGAGCGGCTCGGAGGACGTTCGCGCCAGCTCGACCGCCTGCGAGACGCTGTAGACGACGTCGATGGTCGCCCCTTCCGCCTGCGCCTCCGCGAGCGACGAGGCCGTGCCCGGGACGCGGAGCATGTCGCCGTACGTCGCGATTCGCACGCCGCTGCTGGCCAGCGCCACGGCCTCGTCGACCTCGGGCAGGTCCGTCACGCAGACGGGGCAGCCAGGGCCCATGATGACGTCGAGCGCGCGGGGGAACGTCGCCCGCAGGCCGTAGCGCGCGATGGCCTGCTCGTGGCTCCCGCAGACGTGCATGACCGACACGGGATCGCGGCCGATCCGCGACGTCAGCCGGGACAGCGCCTCGGCGAGGGCACGGGCGCGCCTGGGATCGCGCAGGGGGACGAAGGCGCTCGTGGTCACGGCCGGCCCCCGCCACCGCCGCGCAGCTCGCCCGCCACGTCGGCCGCCATCGGATCACGCTCGTCCTCGGCGGCCAGCAGCTCCTCGTAGAGCGCGAGCGTGGCCTGGATGTCGCTCGCAGGGATGCGGCGGATCGCGAAGCCGACGTGGTTGAGCACGTAGTCGCCGGGGGCCACGGGCTCGTCGACGACGTCGAGGCGGACCGTCTTGCGCACGCCCCAGAAGTCGACCGTAGCCACGTCGCCTTCGACCGCGATCACTCGTCCGGGGACACCGAGGCACATGCGCAGCTCCTTTCACCGCCGCGTGCGGGCGATCGCGTCGGCGACGAGGGCCTGGCCGAGCGCGAGGCCGCCGTCGCCCGGCGGTACGCGCGAGTGCAGGTGCACGACGGCGTGCGGGGAGAGCCCCGCGAGAATCCCCTCGGCGAGGCGGACGTTGACGAAGCAGCCGCCCGTCAGCACGACGGGCATCGCGCCGCGCTGGGCGAGGACGCGGCGCACGACGTCGCAGGTGGCGTCGATGATCGTCGCGTGGAAGCGGCCGGAGATCGTGCCGGCCGCTGCGCCCGCGAGCACGTCGGCCGTCGCTGCGCGCGCGGCCTGGCGCAGGTCGATCCGCCACGGCGACGCCGACGTCTCGAGGGCGAACGGGTAGGGGCGCCGCTCGTCCGGGTCGGCCACCTGGTCCCACGCCGTCGCGATCTGGCCCTCGTAGGCGGCTCGCGTCCGCTCCAGGCCCAGCGCGCCGAACGCGTCGAAGTAGCGGCCGAGACCGCTGGAGCGTGGCGCGCTCACGTCGGCGGCGATCATCCGGCGCAGCGTCGCCACGACGCGCTTCCCCTGGGCCGCGAAGAGCGGGACGCGGTCGAGCGGGGGAGCTCCGTCGAACGCGTCGTCGAGGAGCGAGAGGGTCGCGCGCCACACCTCGCGGATCGCGCGGTCGCCGCCCGGCAGACGCAGGGCGCGCAGCGACGCAACGCGCGTGAAGCCGGCGAGGTCGCAGACGAGCACCTCGCCGCCCCACGACGTCCCGTCCGTCCCGAGGCCCGTGCCGTCAAACGCGACGCCGATCACCGGGCCCGCGAGGCCGTGCTCCGCCATCGCGCTGGCCACGTGCGCGTGGTGGTGCTGGACGGCGATGCGCGTGACGCCCGTGCGTTCGCGCTGGGCGTAGCGTGTGGAGAGGTAGTCGGGGTGAAGGTCGTGCGCGACGATCTCGGGGCGGACGTGGAGGAAGTCCTCCATGCGTGCGATCGCGGCCCGGTACGCGTCGTAGGTGTCGACGTTCTCAAGGTCGCCGACGTGGGGTCCGAGCGTGGCTGTGTCGCCGCTCGCGAGGCAGAAGGTGTTCTTGAGGTGGGCCCCGCACGCGAGGACCGGCGCCGCGAACGAGCGGCCGGTGAGGATGGGGCGCGGCACGAAGCCCCTCGAGCGGCGCACGAGGAGCGGTCTCTGTGCGCAGATCGAGGCAACCGAGTCGTCGGCGCGGCCGGCGATGCGGCGATCGTGGTCGAGGAACGCGTCGGCGATCGAGCCGAGCCGCGCGAAGGCCTCTTCGTTGCACGCGATGGGCTCGTCGCTCAGGTTGCCGGACGTCATGACGAGCGGCGCGTCGACGTCGCGCAGGAGCAGGTGGTGCAGCGGTGTGTAGGGGAGCATGACGCCGAGGCGCGCCGAGTCGGGGGCGACCCCGCGGGCCACGCGGGCGCCGGGTCGGCGCGGCAGGAGCACGATGGGGCGCTCCGGAGACCGCAAGAGGTCACGCGCGACCGGGTCCACGTCCACCAGCGAGCCGGCGACGCCGGCGTCGACGACCATCACCGCGAACGGCTTCTCCTCGCGGCGCTTGCGCAGGCGCAGCTCCGCGACGGCCCTCTCCAAGCGAGCGTCGCACGCCAGGTGCCATCCCCCGAGGCCCTTGATCGCGACGATGAAGCCCCCACGAAGGAGCCGCGCGGCCTGCGCGATGGCGTCGACTTCGGCGTCGAGCCCGGCGCGGTCGGGACGGCGGAGCGAGAGCGACGGGCCGCACCGCGGGCACGCGTTGGGCTGAGCGTGGAAGCGGCGGTCCGCCACCGACTCGTACTCCCGGCGGCAGTCGGGGCACATCGGGAAGTCCGCCATCGTCGTGGCGGCGCGGTCGTAGGGAACGTCGAGGGCGATGGTGAAGCGGGGCCCACAGTGCGAGCAGCTCGTGAAGGCGTACCGGAACCGGCGGTTCGAAGGGTCCAGGATCTCGGCGAGGCAGGCGTCGCAGGTGGCGAGATCCGGTGGGATGGACGCGCGTGCGTCGCCGCCGCCCCGGCTCTCGACGATGCGGAAGTCTCGCGGGACCTCGCTGCCCGGAAGGGAGCGCCACGTGAGGCGGTCGATGTGGGCGGCGGGCGGGACCTCGCGCTGCAAGCGTGAGACGAACGCGTCGAGCGACTCGTCGGTGGCGAACGCCTCGATGCGGACACCCCGGACGTCGTTGGCGACGGAGCCGGTGACGCCCGCCTCGGTCGCCAGCCGGTACACCCAGGGGCGGAATCCCACGCCCTGGACGGTCCCCCGGACCTCGATGACGCGCCCGGAGGGCCTGCTAGACGCCGAGGATGCGTGCGACATCTGGATCACCCCCGCGATCCGTCCCCGGTGCATCGCTCGTGCCCCGTTCGAAGTGGAAGCCCATGTTCGCCGCCTCGTCGACGACCGTGCGCACGAGGCCGTCGAGCTCTGCCTCCACGGTCGGCGACAGACCGAACGCGAGCTCGAGGCGATCGGGCACGATGCCGAGCAGGACGAGGTCTGCGGCGCCGCGCGGGCCCGCGCCGAGGAACGTCGCGCCGTCGAGGAGGTCGGCCACCCCGACCTGGTGGGGCGACAGCTTGTAGGCGGTCGCGCGCGTCACGTCGTCCCCGCGCAGGCGGACGAGCGTGCCCGGGACGTCGCCCGTGCGCACCGCATCGACGAGGATCGCCCGCCTCGCCCGCTGCACGTACGACAGCAGCGCGAGGCCCAGCGTGCCTCCGTCGAGCACCTCGACGTCGTGGGGGGCCCGGTACCGCTCGCGCAGGCGCGACACGGCGAGGACGCCGGCGCCGTCGTCCGCGAACAGAGGGTTGCCGAGCCCGAGGACGAGGAGCCCGATCGGGCCGGTGTCGCTCACGGGCGTGCCTGCGCGTCGGCTCTCGCCTCATGCTCCGGGACCCACTTCTTGCCCGAGAAGATGGAGTCCATGACGCCGTTCGACTCGACCGCAGACGTGAGGACGGCGCTGTACAGGTGGTGCACGACGAACATCAGCAGAAGCCACATGATCGCGTGGTGAATCCAGCGCGCGATCTGGGCGCCTCCGAACGGGCCGAGCAGGGCCTGGAAGACGTGCAGCGGGGAATCGAACGCGGCGTCGGCGCCATAGAGGCCGAGCCCCGTGAGGATCACCGCCAGGTACAAGAGGAACACGGCGGTGTACGCGGCGCCTGCGGCCGGGTTGTGGCCGATGGCCGGGTCGGGGCGCCTGCGGACGAACAGGTAGAAGAGCAGCGCGTGGACGAGGCCCCGCCTCCGCTCCGTCTCGACGGGGATGAACTCCTTCCACGTCGCGTGCCCCTTGCCAACGAACATCCAGAGGATGCGCGAGAGCACCGCGATCGTGAACGCGATCGCGGCGTAGAAGTGGATGACCTTCACCGTGCCCATCGTGAACCGCGCGGCGTCGGGGCCCGGCGAGATGAGGAAGGGGTGCCCGATGTACACGCCCGTGACCGAGAGAACGACGATGGCGAGCGCGACCACCCAGTGCGTGGACCGCACGACGCGATCCCACGCGCGCACCTGGACGAGGGGGCTCGAGGGATGCGTGGCGTTCATGGCGTCCTCACCTTGACGACTTCGCGGTGCGCGGCATCCAGAACGTGGACGCCGCAGGCCATGCAGGGGTCGAATGAGTGCACCGTCCGCAGGATCGCCAGCGGCTTCTCTGTGTCGGCGACGGGGGTGCCCAGGAGCGCCTCCTCGTAGGCGCCGCGCTTGCCGCTGGCGTCGCGGGGGCCGGCGTTCCAGGTGCTCGGCACGACGCACTGGTAGTTGGCGATCGCGCCGTCCTTGATGTGCACCCAGTGGCCGAGC
>JAJYCT010000257.1 GCA_021778125.1 Myxococcales bacterium | reverse complement strand
GTTATGACCACCAACCTCGCCTTCAAGGACTGGAACACCATCTTCCCCAACGCCGCCTGCGCCACCGCTCTCGTCGAGCGCGTCGTCCACCATGCCGACGTCGTCAAGATCGCTGGCAAGAGCTACCGACTACGCGACGCCGAGCTCGACGCCGCGCGGCGAGACGCCCGGCCCAAGAAGGGCAAGCCCGTCGCCGACGAGCCGACCTGAACCCCTCGGCGCGACAGCTTCTCGCACCCGCGCGGCCTGCTCCGATTTCTGCGGATCGGGCCGCTCGGCAACATTGCCGAGTCGTAGTCGAAGAGGATCTGCGTCGTGCGACACGGCCTGCTCGCTGAGCGCCTTGAGCAGCACCCCGTGCAGCCCCACCTCGCTCGAGTCCAGGCCCCGCGCCAGCAGGCCCTCGAGCTCCCGGCACGACATCGTCGGGTCCGCGTCCGACCTCCACGGACCCCCGAGCTCCAGGACGATCTCGTCCGGCGACTCGAACACGGTCCAGCGGTGCGTGCCGTCCGGGTGGAGCATGTGCGCCCCTACTTCGGAGGAGACAGGCGGGGTGTGACGGCCGAGGCCGGGCGGCGCCACTGCCCCCCCCGCCCCCCCACGAAGCGAACAGACGACCTTGGGCCTTCCTTTGGCGCACGACCTGACTAGATCCTGGGCGCGTGGAGGCTCCGCGCCAGCCCCTGAGAGTCGTGGCCCTCGCCGCCGCTCTGGTGGGCGGCGTTTGGGGGCTCCTCGGCGCCGTGGGTGTCGTCGGCGCGACGAGCTGGGTCGTCGTGGGGAGGCCCGCGCATGCCCTGGCGATGACCATCGCGCTGTTGGCGATCGCGGCGTCGGGCTCCCTGGCGACGGTCGGCGCTTCGCTGGTGCGCGGAGGGCTTGCCGTGCTGCGTGGCCACCCCGAGGGGGTGGGCCGGCTCGCTTCGGCATGCCGCCTCGTCGTGCTGCTGGCGCCCGTCTTCGGCGCGACCATGTTCGGTGGCCTCATCGCCATGGGCTTCCGTCCGCTCGGCATGTGGCTCACGACCGTGGGGCTGGCGACGGCACTGGCGGCCGCGATGCTGCACCGGACCGCTCGCGCGATCACCGCGCGCATCATCCAGCCTTCCGCGAGCGAGTCCTGGCCGCTGAGGCCCCGGTCGCGCGTCGCCCTGGTCTGGATGGCGCTCGGCCTCCTCACCCTCGTCGGCCTCGGGCTCGCGGTGACGATGGGCCCGGACGCGCTGCACGCCCTCCAACGGTTGCGGCGTCGCGCGGTCGCCGGGCCGCCTCCGGCCAACCTCGTGCCCACGGTGTGCATCCGCGGGCGCGCCACCAGCACCGGTCCGCACCGGGACGGTCAACCGCCCGACGGCGATCTGCAGGTGGATGCCTACGAAGTGACGGTGGACCAGTACCGCGCGTGCGAGGCCGCGGGGTACTGCGAGCCGACCGACCCGCCGGACGAGTGGACGATTCAGCGCGAGCTCTGCAACGAGGGCCGCGCCGACCACGGCAACCACCCCATCAACTGCGTGTCGCTCGCGCAGGCATCGGCGTTCTGCGCGTGGCTCGGCAAGCGCCTTCCCACGTCGGTCGAGTGGGACATGATCGCCTATGCCAACGACGGCCGCCCGCACCCATGGGGCTTCGACGACAGGCCCGACGGCACGAACCTACCGTGGCAGGAGGACATGACAGGCACCGCCCCGGTCGGAACCTACCCGCTCGGCCAGAGCTTCTTTCACACCTACGACATGATCGGCAACGTCGCGGAGCTCGTGTCCGATGGGCCGGCGACGGGTGTCCCCGAGGCCGACGCCTTGAGGGCGCGCGCCAGGGGCGGAAGCTACAACGAAGCGGAGAAGCTCCTGGACCAGGTCTTCCACGCGATGGGCGATCCTCGGGTAGGCCTGCGCTGCGTGAAGGTCGTGCCGTCCGGGAACCCGTCGTGTCAGGACATGCCTCTGGGGCCCGTGGGGCCGGACAACGTCCACTTCGCCTCATCGGGCGAAATGGTGACGATTCCCGCGGCCGACGTGACGCTCGGCGCCGCCGACGACGAGACGGCGTTGCCTCCGCACAGGGTCCACTTCGATGCGTTCCAGATGGATCGCACCGAGGTCACCGAGGCCGCGTACTGGCAGTGCGGCAGGGCCGGATCGTGCGGTCTGTATCTCATGATCCAATCGCCCACACCGGCGGTCATTGCGGTTGACGCCACCTGGGAGGACGCCGAGCGCTTCTGCCGCTGGGTGGGCAAGCGGCTGCCCACCGAGGACGAGTGGGAGTACGCCGCGCGCGGCACCGACGGCCGCCGCTATCCCTGGGGCAACGCCCCGCCCTCCAACCAAGTCTGCTGGTCGGGACCGGGCAGCGGCTACGGGTTCTGGCTCGATCGACAGCGCGTCGGGCACGAGCACCCGCGCACCGGGCCCTGCACGCTCGGTCAATACCCCAGCGATCGCAGCCCCTTCGGGCTCCTCGACATGGCAGGCGCCGGCGCGGAGTGGACCTCCAGCCCATTCTGCGATCCGGAGACACGCCGTTGCACGACTCTCCACGTCGTCAAGGGGGGCGCTGCCATGGACGAGCAGCCCGAAAGATTGCTCGCCAGCCACCGCGGGCGCGACCTCAGGGAGGACGACTACGGCAAGGAAGGCTTCCGATGTGCGTACACGCCTCGCTGAGCTGAGCGTGTTCGCGTGGATCGATGGCCCTCAGTTCGTGGAATTCGATGGACGGTCCGACGGAGGGGGCGGAGCGCGATCGATCGCGAGGTTCAGAATGGCAGGTCGTCGTCGGCAGCAGGGGGGTGGGCGTTCGCGATCGCCTCGCGGTAGCGGGCGATGACGTCGTCGAGAGCGTGGGCGCGGTGGAGCAGCCGCTCGGCCAGCTCGGCGACGGTGTCGCCGTGATGCCGCACCAGCCCGTGTTCGTCTCCGAGCAAGTGAGGGTATTGGGCGAGCAGAGCCAGCCCTGCGACGTGCACGGCATGGCTGAGCAGATCGAGCGCGGCGAGCTCGGGGGCTGAGATCAGATCCAGCGGTGTGATGGGCGCCGACCGGACAGCGCGCCGACGACGAGCCCCGCGCGCCATGGCGGCGTCACCGTTTCTTGGCGACCGCGCGTTTGGGCGAGGGCGCTGGCGTCTGGAATACCTCGAAGTAGAGTTTCTCGTCGAGCCTCGGCAGCTCGCGCTCTGCGGCGGCGACGAGCATCTCGTCGGCGATGTTCATCATGACTCGGTAGTTGCCGGCGGCGTGCTCGGCGACCGTCACCTTGAGCTCGGTCGTCATGAGCCCCGGGTTGCCGGCGACGTCCAGGACATGGTCGAGGCACGCACAGAGTTGGTCACGCGAGGCAGGCTCGATGTGGAGCCTGCGGCGGATGCGGCTGCCGAGCGGAAGCAGATCGGGGGCGCGCAACCGTTCGGGCAGGCGCCCGTCGCCGGCGAGCACCACGCAGAGCAGAGACCGCGAGTCCAGGTCCTTGCTGGTCAGCACGCGCAGCTCGCCAAAGACGGTGGAAAGCATCTCCTGGGCCTCGTCGACGACGAGCACCGGTCGCATCAACGTCGTGGAGATGTGCTCTCGACGACTTTTCCGCGCGTGTCCGCCAGGGGCTCGACACCCTCTCGTGGCTCGAGCGGCGCACGATCATCCGGACCCTCGTCGCGAAGATCGAGCTCGACGAGACCGGTGCCACCGTCGTGTACCGCCTCCCCTCGGCGCCGCGGGCGCCTGCTCCGACTGACACCGATCCGCCGACCGAGGCTGCCTCAGGGGCCGGCAACGGGGCGAGTTGTCGATTGCGTTCACAACGTGTTCGTCTTGTGACAGTCCAGGGGCCTTCGGCGCGGCTTGGACGCGGATCGGGCCTAGCTTCGCCTACTCGCCCGCGTCGCAGTGGACGGTCGTCCTGACGCAGACGGCGGCGTGGCTCGCGTACGTCCGCTCGGAGGAGGGGAGGGCGTGGAAGGCGGCGCTGGAGCTCGTCCAGAGGCTCAAGCCCGCGTTCCAGCTCGCGTCGGCCGTCGACCCGACGCTCCCCGCGCGCTACCCCGCGCTCGCGCGGTTGCTCGGCGCCAGCCGGGTGGCGTCCCGGCGCGCGGTCGCGACGAGGAAGAGGCGGCAGGCCGCGCGGTCAGCGACCGCGGGCCTGCCCGAGCAGGTCGCGCAGGCGCGGCAGGACCGCGGCGATGTCGGCCATCGACACGGCGCCCACCGACAGCCGGAACCAGCCCGTGTCGCCCTCGAGGCCGAAGGCCTGGAACGGCACGACGGCGAGCCCCGCCGCCTCGAGCAGCAGGCTGCGGATGTCGTCGTTGGTGGCGACGGTCCGGCCGCGCACGGTCTGGCCGAAGAGATCGAAGCGCACCGACAGGTAGATGGCGCCCTGCGGGGCGATGACCTCGACGGGCATGCCGTCGCGGGCCATCGCGGAGAAGCCGGCGTGCAGCGCGTCGAGCCGCTCGCGGACCTTGGCCTTCATCGTCGTCTGGAAGGTCTCGAGCGTCCGGGGCGCGTCGAGCAGCGCCGCGGACGCCAGCTGCTCGGCCTTGGGCGCCCACGCCCCCACGTGCCCGAGGATGTCGGCCATGCGGCGGCGCACCGCGGGCGGCATGAGCCCCCAGCCCACGCGCATGCCGGTGGCGCAGACGGCCTTGGAGATCGCGTCGATGAGCACCGTGTACGGGGCCACCTCGGGAACGAGCTCGACGGGCGTGACGTGCTCGACGCCGCCGAAGGTCAGCGTCCAGTACACCTGATCGAACACGAACCACAGCGGGCGGGCGCCGGCGCGCTGGCGGCGCCGGTTCTCCTCGACGACGAGGTCGGAGATGCGCCGCAGCTCGTCGCGGTCGATGACGGTGCCCGTGGGGTTGAGCGGCGAGTTGAGCGTGAGCAGGTGCGCGCCCCCGAGGTGCGGCCGGATCTGCTCCGCGGTGGGGAAGAAGTTCGACGCGGCCGAGACGGGCAGCGGAGCGGCGCGCGCGCCCGTCAGGTACGCGTAGTGGTTGTTGTTCCAGGAGGGCACCGGGTAGACGGCCACGTCGCCCGGATCGAGCAGCGCGCGGTACGAGCCGTAGAGCAGCGGGCGCGCGCCGCCGGCGACGAGCACGCTCTCGACGGGGTAGGAGAGGCCGAGCTCGCGCGCGTAGAAGCGCGTGACCGCCTCGCGCAGCTGGGGCACGCCGTCGGACGGCGGGTAGTTGGTGTGACCCTCCGCGAGCGCGGCGCGTGTCCCCTCGAGCAGCTCGGCGGGGATGGGGAAGTGCGCGGGGTCGAAGTCGCCGACGGTCAGGTTGCAGATCGCCGCGCCCTTCGCCTTGAGCGCGCGGATCTCGGCGGCGATCCGGAGGATCTCGGAGCCGATGACGCCGCGGGCGAGCGACGAGAGGCCGGCGTCGGTCACCTCGGCGGGCGGCAGGAGCGGAGCGATGTCCATGCCTGGCTCTATTCCATGGGGCGCCGCGGGGATCCAGCGCGGAGCGACGAGGCGCGCGATGAAGCGTCGCGTCAGCGTGAGCGCGCGCCGCCCGCCGTCGCGTAGGATGCGCCGTCATGCTCCCCAGCCCCCCTGCGCGCCCGCGAATCCTGACCGGCGACACGCCCTCCGGGCGCCTGCACGTCGGGCACTGGGTGGGCTCGCTCGAGAACCGCGTCCGGCTGCAGGACGACCACGAGTGCTTCTTCCTCGTCGCCAACCTGCACGCGTTCACGACGCGGGTCGCCGAGCCGGGGGCCATCGCGCAGGACACGCTCGAGATCCTCAAGGACTGGCTCGCCGCCGGGATCGATCCCGAGCGGTCGACGATCGTCGTGCAGAGCGAGGTGCCGGCCATCACCGAGCTGACGTGGCACCTGTCGATGCTGCTGCCCTTCAGCCGCGTGATGCGCAACCCGACGCTCAAGGACGAGCTCGAGGTGAAGGGCCTGGGCGACAGGTACAGCTTCGGCTTCCCGCTCTACGCGGTGGGGCAGTGCGCCGACATCCTCGCCTTCCGCCCGGCGCTCGTCCCGGTCGGCGAGGACCAGCTCGCGCACATCGAGATGTGCCGCGAGGTCGCGCGCCGCTTCAACCACACCTTCTGCGGCGTCGACCCCAGGACGCCCGACGCGGACCACGTCGCGGCGGGCGGCATCTTCCCCGTCCCCGAGGGGCTCGTGGGGCGCGTGGGCCGGCTCGTCGGCTTCGACGGCGTGCAGAAGATGTCCAAGAGCCTCGGCAACGCCGTCTACCTCACCGGCGGCGAGGACCTCCTGCGCGACCTGATTCGCGCGCACGCGGTCCGCGCGAACGCGGCGGCGGCCGAGACGCTCGCGAAGGTGCGCGACGCGATGAAGCTCACGTTCCGCTGAGGCGCGTCCCGGGCCGGCGCCGGTGAGCGCGGCCCGGATCGGAGAGCCGCGACCGAACGGGTCGCGCCGGTGACCTCCCGCGTCGCACGACCGCGGGATCCGCGGGAAACGCGCAGCCTTCGCCCGACGTCGCGCGGCCGACGCGGCGGCGCGGGAGTTGCGGAAGGGGGGCGTCACGCCCATGGCTCGACCCTCCTCCATCTCCCGCTGCCTGCTCCTCGCCGCCGTCTCGGTCGCCGTCTGCGCGTGGTCCGCCGCCGCCCCCGCCGCCGAGGGGGTCCACCCGCTCGGCCCCGGCCGCGGGTACGTCGACCTGTGCCCGCTGGAGAACGGCGGCCGTCGCTGCGACACCAAGATCGTCACCGACGAGCGGGGCGTGCCCCTGCAGTCGATGGCGTCGCCGGTGGGCGGCTACGCGCCGGCGGATCTCGAGTCGGCGTACGGCCTGCCGACGAGCGGCGGACCCGGCGCGGGCAAGATCGTCGCGATCTTCGGCGGCGGCAGCGACTACCCCAGCGCCGAGAGCGACATCGGCGCGTACCGCGCGCAGTACGGCCTGCCGCCGTGCACCACGGCGAACGGCTGCTTCTCGAAGATCGACGAGCACGGCGGCACCAACTACCCGGCCGCCGGCAGCAGCGAGGTGGAGCAGGCGCTCGACATGGAGATGGTCAGCGCCGCGTGCCCCGCGTGCAAGATCATGCTGGTCGAGGGCGGCGATCTCGACGTCGCGCTGCAGACGGTCGTCTCCGAGGGCGCCGTGGCGTTCAGCTTCAGCATCCTCTACTCGTTCGGCTCCGACGCCGACAACGGATCGCAGTGCCAGAGCCTCGGCTACGACGATCCGGGCGGCGGCTTGCTCATCACCGCGGCGATGGGCGACAGCGGCTACCCCGGCTCGGCGCGCTGGGTGCCCGCCGCCTGTCAGGGCACGCTCGCCATCGGCGGCACGACGCTCACGCAGGCGTCGAACAACCGCGGGTGGACCGAGACGACGTGGTCGGGCACCGGCAGTGGCTGCGGCACCGCGGTGAACAAGCCGGCGTGGCAGACCGATCCCGGCTGCCCGATGCGCATGGCCGGCGATCTGTCGGCCGTGGCCGATCCCGCCACGGGCGTGTCGTTCTACTGCACCCTCGGCGCCGGCGGCTGGGGCGTGGTCGGCGGGACCAGCGCCGCGACGCCGCTCACGGCCGCCTCTCTGACGGCGCTCGGCATCGCCAACGGTCACTTCACGCCCGCCTGGGTCTGGCAGAACCCGATCGACTTCTACGACGTCACGACGGGCGACAACGGCACGTGCACCGGCGGGATCTCGTACGAGTGCGCCGCGGGCCCGGGCTACGACGGCCCGACGGGGTGGGGGACGCCCAACGGCAACCTCCTCGCGACGGCGATCCCCCCGGGCTCTCCCGCGGGCGGGAGCTGCGCGACGCCCTCGGGCAGCTACGGCCAGAGCTGCTCGAGCTGCGTCGCCGGGATGCGTACGACCGGCTGCACGCTCGTCTGCCAGTCGTGCACGAAGATCGACGGCTCGCAGAGCCTGGGGCCGACCCTCGGCCTGCCGTGCAGCGGCGACGTCAGCAACGAGGACGGCGTGCTGACGTGCAACGCGGCGCCCGACGCCGGCGCGACGACCGGCACCGGAGGCGGGGGCGTCGACGCGGGCGGTGCCAGGGACGCGGGGGCGGCGATCCCGGACGCGTCGCGCGCCGATGCCACGTCGCCCCCTCCGGCGAGCGACGGGGGCGCGACGGCGGAC
>JAJYCT010000013.1 GCA_021778125.1 Myxococcales bacterium | reverse complement strand
CTCGGATCCCCCGCATGGAAGCGATCCTCGGTTCACGCCGCGCTTCGATCGTGGCCGTCCCGCCACAATCGCCGGTGGAAACGCCCTCCTGGCGGTCGTCGGGCTACGATCGAAACGCGGCGCTTCGACGCGATCGGTTCCACGCGTATCGCCCCAGCGCAGCCCCTGCTGTACGTCGCTCGCAGGTGCGCAGATTTGCTGGGTGCAACACATTGCAGGGCTTGGGAGCCAAGGCTTCCGCGTCCTACGCCCGACCGAGCCATCAGCTTGGGGCGGCTGAACCCTTCGTCCCCGGCCGGGGGTTGACCGGCACCTTTAAGGTGCCATGCTCTCGGGTGTGTGGAGAAGAAGAAGCCGCACTACGCCTTGGACACGATCAGGGCGACCTTTGTGTCGGTGCAGGCGCTCCGCATCACCAAAACCTCAACCCAGTGCGCCGAAGCTCTCGGTCTCGAGCTGAAGCACATCGTCGCCATCATCCAGGGCATGACAAGGGAGCAGTTCTACAAGTCGATGACGAGCTACGCGAGCAGCGCGATCTGGCAGGACGTGTACCACGTCCCTTACGGAACGATCGTCCTCTACGTGAAGTTTACGACCGACGCCGAGGGCTACCTGGTCATCGGGTTCAAGGACAAGGAGAAGCAGTGATGGCGCATGAGGTGAAGACCCAACCTTGCCCCGAGTGCGGGGGCCTCATGCGGTACGAGAAGCACGACGACGTGTTGGAGTACCAGGGCCACAAGCGCACCATCAAGACGCTGGGCTGGTGGTGTACGAAGTGCGGCGAGGCCATCCTCACCGGCGACCCTCTCGTGCGGCACGAGAGGGCGTTCCTTCAGCTCAAGGCCGAAGTGGACGGCGTACTCGGCCCCAAGGAGGTCGCGAGAGTCCGCGAGGGACTGGGGCTGAGCCAGCGCACGGCGGGCGAGCTGCTCGGGGGCGGCCCCAGAGGCTTCCAGAAGTACGAGTCTGGCAAGCAGGCCGTCAGCACGGCCATGAGCCACCTGCTGCGCCTTCTTGCAAAGGACCCGTCCCGACTTGGAGACCTAGCCTACAGCGCCGAACAGTTGAACGAGATCTACGACAAGACCGAAGGGTACTGCGCCTGCTGCGGCAAGAAGCTCGCCTTCACGAACCACGGGCTCGGGGGTGGGACCAACGCGAAAGGGCGCTGGGAGGTTGCGCATAGACGAGCGGGGTCGAAGGGAGGCGGTGACCGGCTGCCCAACCTCTGGGCCCTGTGCGTCGAGTGCAACCGGGACATGAGCACGGCGGATGCCACCCGCGTTGTGCATCGTGAAGGAAAGACGCCGGTTCGTGGGTCACCCTTCTTAGGACGGTCGCGAAGCGACAGGGACTCGCCGGGTTCGGGCACGCCCGTCACGCGACGCGCCGCTTCCAGGTAGAGGGGTGCTTGCGTCGGTCGAGGGCGGGAGGTACGAGAATCACCAAGGGAATCGGGGGCTCGTCCGAAGTAGAGATCGGCCGGTTCGCCCCCGCGCAACCAGGACGTACCACGATAACGTCGGTCCACACGGTGCCCCTCCCCAACGGAGAGCCTTCGCGTTTCTTGTCCGCGGGGCTCGCGGGTGCTGGACCTACCCAGGTAGCGGCCGAGGGCGTACGGGGGTCAGGTCAGAGCGGCATCTGCCAGCTCTCGTGGTACGCGGGATCCTCGAGGTTGGCGGCCTGCGCCGTCGGCGCGAGCGGCGCGAGCGTGTCGCACATCACCGCGAGCTCGTCGGTGCGCGTCGCCCCGATGCTCGCCTCGTAGGCCCCCGGGTGCGGCCCGTGCGCGATGCCCGCCGGGTGCAGCGAGATCGCGCCCGGCCCGACGCCGCGGCGGCTGGTGAAGTTGCCGCGGAGGTAAAGGATCACCTCGTCGCAGTCGACGCTCGAGTGCGGGTACGGGCACGGGATGGCCTGCGGGTGCGTGTCGACCACGCGCGGCACGAACGAGCACACGAGAAACCCGCGCCCCTCGAACGTCGTGTGGATCGTGGGCGGCAGGTGCACGCTGCTCGTCTTGGGCTGGTACTTCTCGATGGCGAACGCGAACGGGTAGACGAACCCGTCCCACCCCACCACGTCCATCGCCGGGTGCTCGAGCGCGTAGCGCGTGAAGACGCCGCCCTTCTTCACGAGCAGCTCGCGAGGCCCGTCGGGCACGTCGTCGGGCGTCGCGATGGGCCCGCGGGGCCGCACGAAGTCGCGGTGCGTGTACGGCGCGTCCATGCGCAGCTGCCCGACCGGGCTGCGGAACGCGTCGGGCACGAAGAGGCCCCCGTGCGCCTCGAAGGCGAGCAGGCGCATCGGCGCCTCGATGTGCCAGCGGTGCACGAGCGACCGCGGCACCCACACGTAGTCGCCGGCCTTCACGTCGAGCCAGCCGCAGGGCGACTCGAGGCGCGCCTTGCCCTCGTGCACGAACCACAGCTCGTCGCCGTCGCCGTTGGCGAAGTACACGTCGTCGGTCGCGTCGGGGCGCGCGAGCAGGATCGTGACGTCGTGGTTGAAGAGGACCGGCACGCGCCGGTCGACGAGCATCCCGCCGGCGGGGATGCGGCCGGACTGGTAGAGGCGCCGCCGCAGCGGCGCGGGCGCCCCGGGCACCGGCTGCGGCGCGTGCCAGCCGCGCGTGCTCACGGCGACCTCGCGGTGCGCGGTGATGGGAAACCGGTGGTAGAAGTACGAGAATGGCCCGCTGAAGCCGCCGCGCGTGAACATCTCCTCGTGGAGGAGCTTGCCGTCGGGCGCGCGGCAGACGGTGTGCGGTTTGTCGGGGTAGAGCCCCGCGCTCTGCCGGTCGATCACGGCTCAGCCGCCCGCGGCCTTCTGCGCGCGCTCGATGCTCTCGAAGAGCGCGCGGAAGTTGCCGTACCCGAAGCCCTCGTCGCCGCAGCGCTGGATGATCTCGTAGAAGAACGGCCCCGCGCGCTCGTCGGAGTAGAGCGCCTTGGCCTCGCGCAGGAAGATCTGCAGCATGTAGCGGTCCTGCGAGCCATCGAGCAGGATCTGGTGCTGCTCGAGCAGCGAGAGCTCCTCCTTCACGTTCTTGATGCCGAGCGCCTCGAGGCGGCGCGGCAGGTCGCGGTAGTACGCGGCCGGCGTGTCCATGAAGTCGACCTTGCGGCGCTTGAGCTCCACGACCGTGGCGACGATGTCCGTCACGTTGAACGCGACGTGCTGCACGCCGGCCCCCGCGTTGTCCTCGACGAACTTGTAGATCTGCGAGTCGCGGAAGTGCGGGCGCAGCGGCTCGTTCGTCGCGAACTTCACCTTGCTCTTCGGGTCCCACATGACGATCGACTTGAGGCCGGAGCCGTGGGCGAAGCGCTTCGCCACGTCCTCGGTGTGGAACTTGATCTCCCAGAACGGCTCGAAGCCGAGCACGTCGCGGTACCACCCGACGATGGGCACCATCGTGAGGCCGTTGGACGTCACGTGGTCGACGACCTCGATGCCGAAGGCGTTGTCGGGGCGGCCGCGGTTGCCCACGCCCGAGTCGACGAAGCCCGGCGCGAACGCCTCGTAGCCCTGGCGCTCGACGAAGCGGAACGCGACGTCGCCGAGCGGCGTCGCGATCTCGACGGCGCGGTACGTCCCGCCGTGGCCGTCGTCGTGCACGAGGGGATCGACGAGGAACGTCCCGCCGCGCTTCTCGAGGAACGCCATCGTCTGCTCGAGGCTCTCGACGCGGAAGGCCAGGCTCATCACGCCGGCCGGGTGGCGGTGCAGGTAGCGCGCGGCCTTCGAGTGTTGCCCGAGCGGCGTCGAGACGCACACGCGCACGTCGCCGGCGCCGAAGACGAGCGACTGCTGCCCGCTGCGGGCCACGAGGTCGTCGCCCGCGCGCGCGACCTCCTTGAAGTCGAGCTTCGACGTATAAAACGCCCGGCTCCGCTCGAGGTTCTCCACGACGAAGTGGAACGAGTCGTAGCCCGTGACCCCGATGTGCTCCGGCGACATGGCCGCGCAGCATGCCACACGGGAGGCCCGTCTTCACGCGGCACCGATGACGCGGCGCGCCCGAGCTCCGCGAGCGGGGCGGGCGACGGCGGCTTTCCCCCGACGCTCGGGGGGTGGGAGCTTCGAAAGCTAGCACGACCGGCTCCCGGTCTCTGCCTCGAACGACCCTGTCGCGTATGCTAAACGCGCACGGCATCCGGAAAGGGAGGCGCCGCCCCATGAGCCGCAAGCCCACGAAGTACGTGTTTGTCACCGGCGGGGTCGTCTCTTCGATCGGGAAGGGGCTCGCGAGCGCCTCGATGGGCGCGCTGCTCGAGGCGCGCGGCCTGCGCGTCACGCACGTCAAGCTCGACCCGTACATCAACGTCGACCCGGGCACGATGAGCCCGTACCAGCACGGCGAGGTCTACGTCACCGACGACGGCGCCGAGACCGACCTCGACCTCGGGCACTACGAGCGCTTCACGAGCGCGCGCATGACGCGGCTCAACAACTTCACGACCGGGCGCATCTACGAGAGCGTCATCTCCAAGGAGCGGCGCGGCGAGTACCTGGGCGCCACGGTCCAGGTGATTCCGCACATCACCGACGAGATCAAGTCGCGCGTGCGCGACCCGACCGAGGGCGTCGACGTCGCGATCGTCGAGGTGGGCGGCACCGTCGGCGACATCGAGTCCCTGCCGTTCCTCGAGGCGATCCGCCAGATGAAGATCGAGGCGGGCCTGCAGAACGCGCTCAGCGTCCACGTCACGCTCGTGCCGTACATCGCGACCGCCGGCGAGCTCAAGACCAAGCCGACGCAGCACTCCGTCAAGGAGATGCGCGAGATCGGCATCCAGCCCGACGTGCTGCTCTGCCGCACGCAGATGCCGCTGACGCGCGCGCTCAAGGACAAGATCGCGCTCTTCTCGAACGTCGCCGTCGAGGCGGTCATCGGCGCGATGGACGTGGGCTGCATCTACGAGGTGCCGCTGATGTTCCACGCCGAGGGGCTCGACGAGCTCATCGCCGAGCGGCTCAACATCTGGGCCCGCGCGCCGGACCTCTCGGTGTGGCAGCGCATCGTGGGGCGCTACAAGAACCCGTCGCGCCCGGCCGTGAGGATCGGCATCGTCGGCAAGTACGTGCACCTCAAGGACTCGTACAAGTCGCTGCACGAGGCGCTCGTGCACGCGGGGCTCGGCAACGACGGCCACGTCGACCTCGAGTACATCGACAGCGAGCAGATCGAGCAAAAGGGGGCCGAGGCGCTGCTGGCTCACCTCGACGCCGTGCTCGTCCCGGGCGGCTTCGGCGACCGCGGCACCGAGGGGAAGATCCAGGCGATCGGCTACGCGCGCCAGAACAAGATCCCGTTCTTCGGCATCTGCCTCGGCATGCAGCTCGCGGTGGTGGAGTACGCGCGCGCGGTCGCGGGGATCGAGAACGCCAACTCGAGCGAGTTCGACAAGGACTCGCCCGCCGCCGTCATCGACCTGATGCCCGAGCAGCGCGGCGTGACCCGGAAGGGCGCGACGATGCGCCTGGGCGCGTACCCCTGCGTGCTCGTGCCCGGCACGCGCGCCGCCGCCCTGTACGGCGTGACCGAGATCAGCGAGCGGCACCGCCACCGCTACGAGTTCTCGAACGAGTTCCGCGACAGGCTCGCCGAGGCGGGCCTGGTGCTGAGCGGGACGTCGCCCGACAAGCGCCTCGTCGAGATGATCGAGCTCGACGATCACCCCTTCTTCGTCGGCTGCCAGTTTCACCCCGAGTTCAAGAGCCGGCCGGCGTCGCCGCACCCGCTCTTCGCGGGGTTCGTGCGCGCGGCGCAGGAGCGGCAGGCCGTGCGCGGCAAGGCCGAGCAGCGCAAGACGGGCGAGAGCCGGCCCGCGATCAACTGAGCCCCGCGCGCGACGTGGGGGCCTACTGCGCCCGCACCTTGAGCACCGCGCCGGGGTCGTAGACGACGGTCACCGCGAGGCGGAAGCCCCAGAAGCTCTCGTTCGCTCCGTACAGCGGGGTGCCCAGGTTGGTGAACAGGCTGATGGCCGGCTGCACCCACGGCAGCGACACGCGCAGGTTGGGCGAGAGGACGAACGCCGTGCGCGCGCCGTCGCTGACGCCCGGCACGACGATGCTGTACTCCTCGAACGCCTCGACGCCCGCGGCGAGCTCGGGGGTCGCGCGCCAGCCGACGTAGAGCGCCAGCAGCGCGTAGAGGCGGCGGTCGCCGATGCGCTGCGGATCGACCGTGAGGTCGAGGCCCTGGCGGCCCTGCACGATGAGCCTCCCGTAGAGCACGCGCAGGTCGAGGAAGGGCCGTACGGCGAAGACGCCGGGGATGAAGTAGGTGACGTCCCAGGGGCGCAGCGTGGCCGAGTTGGTGGCGACCAGGCCGCCGCCGCTGTTCGGGTCGAAGCTCGCGGTGGGCAGGCCGAGCGCGAGACCGCCGCCGAAGCCCAGGCCCGTGCGCGTCGCCCAGAGCGTGCGCCCCTCGACCTGCAGGTTGCCCCCCACGGCCTCGAACGAGCGCGCGGAGCCGCCCGCGGCGAGCTCGTACGACGCGCCCAGGTACCAGCGGCGCAGCGCCAGCGGCGCCTCGACGGCGAGGCGCTGCACGTAGGCGTGCGTGAAGACGCCGCCGGCGTTGGGGATGAGGGCGCCCTCGGTCGTCTCGAGCGTGCCCTCGATCCCCGAGTGCGTGAGCTCGGGCAGCGTCGGGGGCCGCGGCGCGTCGGGGACGTCGTACGGATCGGAGAACTGTGCGCTCTGCGCGCGCGCGACCGCGGGGGCGGCGACGACGGCGATCGCGAGAGGCAAGAGGCGCAGGCGCACGCGGCCCGCATTC
Organism: Myxococcales bacterium; assembly: GCA_021778125.1. Lineage (GTDB taxonomy): Bacteria > Myxococcota_A > Polyangia > Polyangiales > Polyangiaceae > Palsa-1150. The sequence continues at coordinate 29,047 of JAJYCT010000013.1, read as the reverse complement.
GAGCACAGGCGAGGGACGCGCGCGCCGGCGGTGCGCGCGCCACCTCCCCGTCGTCGTGTTCGTGGCGAGGATGCCGGTGGGGCGGGTGCTCGTCGGGGCGCTGGGGGTCAGCCTGCCGGATCCGCCGTGAGCACCCCCTCGGCGAGAGCACGCGCCAGGGCGCGCGCGCTGGACGCGTGGCCGGGGCGCTCGGCGGTCACGCGACCGAGCGGCGGGCCGCCGTGCAGATACAGGTCGCCCAGCAGGTCGAGCAGCTTGTGGCGTGCGGGCTCGTCGGGAGCGAACGGGCGGCCCGCGGAGAGAGCCCCCTCGGGGGTGAGGACGACGACGCTCTCGGGGTCGACGTGACGGGCGAGGCCCCGGCGGACCAGCTCCTCCACCTCGATCGACCGCGCGAACGTGCGCGCCGGGGCGATGCGTCGCACGAAGTCGCCTGGATCGCCCTGCCAGCGGGCCTCGCGAGCGAAGCGGGGATCGAGGTCGACCTCGACCGTCACGTCGACCGCGTCGCCGGGCACGAAGCCGTAGCGGCTCGGCCCGACCGTGTACGTCGCCGCCCGGGCGACGCGCAGGGGCGGCCGCCCCGCGGGGAGGCCGAGGGTCGCGAGGGCACGGCAGTAGGCCGAGGCGCCCCCGTCGAGCAGCGGCAGCTCCGGGCCGTCGACGTGCAGGGTGAGCCCCTCCTGGACGCCCAGGCCTGCCAGGGCGGCCAGGGCGTGCTCGACCGTGCCGACGCGCAGGCTTCCGTCGCGCGACTCGACGGTCGTCGCGCGCGCCGTGGAGGCGACGACGAGGTCCGCCCGGGTGGCGGCGGCCCCCCTCCCCTGCGCGAGCCGGAAAGGCCCGGGCGTGGCGCGCAGGACGGCCCTGGCGGGCGCCCCGCCGTGCAGCCCCACGCCCTCGAGGACGACCTCTCGCTCCACCCGATCCGCCGCCTTCTCGGGGCCAGGTCGTAGGCGTCCGGCCAGGGCAGCGTCAAGGCAGGCGGACAGAAGTTGCCGTGACGACGGACTTTGGGCTACGCACGTGTTCCGGCAGCTTATGTCGACCAAGCGAGTGCACGTCATCGTCCGGGGGCGGGTCACGGGGGTGTTCTTTCGCGCGGCGACGCAGCGCGAGGCGCGCCGGCTGGGGATCACCGGGTGGGTCAAGAACCGGCCCGACGGCAACATCGAGATCCTCGCCGAGGGCGAGGAGGACGCCATCAAGGAGATCGTGTCGTGGGCGCACCACGGCCCCTCGGCGGCCAGGGTCGACGACGTGGACGTACGCTGGCGCGGTTACACCGGGGAATTCCACGACTTCCGCATCGTGGAGTAGCCCGGAAGCGCGGGCGCGACGGGAGGCGTTCGTCCGGCGGTCGATGAGCGCGCGGCGAGCCTGGCTGAAGATCTCGACCGTGGCCGCGGCGCTGGCGGGGGCGGCGCCCGCATGGGCGCAGCCCGTGGCGCCCGGCCCCTCGGCGTCCATGTCGACCTCCGTGCCCCCGGCGTCGGCGCCGTCGCTCGAATCGGGCCTCTCGGTCGCGGAGCTCGACGCGATGCTCGCGCCGCTCGGCCACGACGCGATCGACGACCGGAGGGCGGCCGTGGCGGAGGTGGTCGGCGCCGGTACGGGCGCGCTTCCTGCCATCACGAAGAAGCTGGCCGAGCTGCGCAAGACGGGCGACGGCGGGACGTACAGCGCCGTGAAGGCGGCGCGCGAGCGGGCGGGCGGAGGCCCGGGCTTCAACCTGCTCGAGGCGCTGGTCACCGCGCGCCCGGAGGCATCGGTGACGCGCGCCCTCGTGTCCGTGACGCTCGCGCACGCGCTCGCGCACATGGCGACGACGCCGGCGGTGCGCCAGCTCGTCCTGCTCGCGTCCGATGCCGGAGGCGCGCTGCGGCCCGAGCTCGGGAGGCAGCTCAAGGGCATCGGCGACCGCGCCATGGCGGGGCTCATCGAGGCGCACCGCGATCCCTCGCCCGAGACGCGCACGTGGGCGTCGAACCTGCTCGAGGGCATGGGCAAGCGCACCGCCGGCGACGCCGTGCAGACCCGGGACAACCAGGCGCTGGCCGACGTCCTGCGCGCGTACGCGAACCTCCACGACCTGGACGCGATGCAGGTCGTGCTCTCGTTCACCAACTCGGACCGCGTCGTGGTCCGCGCGGCCGCGCGCGAGGCGACGCTCGCGTACGGTCAGGAGGGCCTCTGGCGCCTGCGCGAGGCGTACGCCGTGCTGACGGGCGGACCGCCGCCCGAGGGGATCTCGGCGGCCGACCTCGCGAAGAAGCTCTTCGACGCCTACGACCGCTTCCGGCTGCACGACGTCTACGCACTGCTCGACAGGGGCCTCGCCGAGCAGAGGGACGGCCACCTGAAGGAGGCGATCTCCGACCTCGACGAGGCCCTCGCCCGCCAGCCGATGCTCGACCGCCGCGCCGAGACGGCGCCGGCGTACGTCGCGTGGGCCGAGTCGCTCGAGAAGGACGACCCCGCGGGCGCGCTCGCGTACCTGCGCAAGGCGCTGCGCGTCGACGAGGGCGGGCCCGTCTCGGCGCACGCCCGCGCCGAGATCGCGGCGCTCGAGGGCGAGGCCCTGCTCGCGCGCGGCCTCACGGACACCGAGCCGTTCGAGCGCGCCCTGGCGCTCGATCCGGGCAACGTGCGCGCCCGGGCAGACCTCGACCGCATCCACGCCCGGCTCGACGCGAGCCGCGCCAGGGGGTGGCGCATGCTCGCGGCGGCCGTCGTCTTCGTGCTGGCGATTGGCGGAATCGTCGTCGTGGGCGGCCGCCGCGGGTCGCGGGCGGCCGCCTGACCGACGTCGCTACTCGACCTTGGCAGCCTCGGTCGGGGCCGCGGCGGTCGCCTTCTTGGATGCCTTGGTCGAGGCCTTGGCGCCGCCCTTCTTCTCGCCCTCGGCACCCTCGGCGCCCTCGGCGACGAGCTCGATGAGCGAGATCGGCGCACCGTCACCGCGGCGCGGCCCGAACTTGATGATGCGCGTGTAGCCGCCCGGGCGGCTGGCGTAGCGCTTCGCCAGATCGAGCAGCACCTTCTCGACGAGGTCGACCTTGGTGGTCGCCCCGCCCGTCTCGACGCGGACGCCGAAGCGGGGGATGTACGCCGCGATGGCGCGCGCCGCGGCGAGGCGCTTCGCGCGGTCGCCCGCGGAGAGCTCCTGCTGCGGCGTGTACGCGGCCAGGCCGAGACGGCGCGCCTTGGTGATCAGGCGCTCCGCCACGCGCCGCAGCTCCTTGGCCTTGGCGTCGGTCGTCTCGATCCGCTCGTGCAGGATCAGGTTGGCCGTCAGGTTGCGCAGCATCGCGCGACGGCTGCTGGTGTTCCGGTCGAACTTTCGACCCGCGTTCTTGTGACGCATGACTTCCTCGATCCCTCGTGCGAACTAGTTCTGCTGCTGCTGCTGCTTCCAGCGCTCGAGCATCTGCGGCCAGTTGTCGATCTTCATGCCCAGCGACAGGCCCATGTTCGCCAGGATTTCCTTGATCTCCTTCAGGCTCTTGCGCCCGAAGTTCTTCGTCTTGAGCATGTCCTGCTCGGTGCGCTGCACCAGCTCGCCGATGAGCTGGATGTTCGCGTTCTGCAGGCAGTTCGCGCTGCGCACGCTGAGCTCCAGCTCGTCGACGCTGCGGAAGAGGTTTTCGTTGAGCGGCTCTTCCTCGCTGCCCGCCGGCGCGTACTGCGTCTCCTCGGTCTCCTCGAAGTTGATGAAGATCGAGACCTGCTCCTTGAGGATCTTGGCCGCGTAGGCGACCGCGTCCTGCGGCTTCACGCTGCCGTTGGTCCAGACCTCCAGCGTCAGCTTGTCGTAGTCGGTCATCTGACCGACGCGCGCGTTGGTCACCGTGTAGTTGACCTTGCGGATCGGCGAGAAGAGCGAGTCGATCGGGATCTGCCCGATGGGCATTCCCGGCGTCTTGTTGCGCTCGGCCGGCACGTAGCCGCGCCCCACGTTGACCGTGAGGTCCATGACGAGCGGGCCCTTCTTGTCGAGCGTCGCGACGACGTGGTCCGGGTTGAGCACCTGCAGGCCGTCGACGAGCTGGATGTCGCGCGCGTAGACGGTGCCGGGGCCCTCCTTGTCGATGCGGACGTTGTACGTCTTCGCGGACGCCGCCTTGAGGACGACCTCCTTGAGGTTGAGGACGATCTCGGTGACGTCCTCGACGACGTCGCCAACGCTCGTGAACTCGTGCAGCGCGCCCTCGATGCGCAGCGCCGTGATGGCCGCGCCCTGAAGCGAGGAGAGGAGGATGCGGCGAAGCGAGTTGCCGATCGTGATGCCGTAGCCGCGCTCGAGGGGCTCGGCCGTGAACTTCCCGTAGAAGTCCGTGAGCGTCTCGGTCTCGATGTGGATGCCGCGGGGGCGGATGAGATCGCGCCAGTTACGAGTGACGATGTTGGACGTGCTCATGTGGTCTCTCTTCTCTCCAGGTTCACGCGGCGATCCCGACGTCCTCTTCGAACCCGCTCTCCGAGCGCGTCCGTCGCCTGCCCGTGTGCAAACGCTGCATCGGCCGGCCTGCGCATAGCACGCCGGCGCCGTGATAGCCCGCTCAGCGCGAGTAGTACTCGACGACGTACTGCTCGCGAATCGCCGGCTCGTTCATCTCCTCGCGAACCGGAGCGCCCTTGAAGGTGCCCGCGAAGTTCGCCTTGTCGAGCTCCAGCCACGAGAGCTGGGGGCGCTTGTCGACCTGCGCGAGCGAGGCGATGATCTCCTTGATCTCGCGGCTCTTGGTGCGAACCTCGATCTTGTCGCCCGCGCGCAGCACGTAGCTGGGGATGTCGACGCGCTTGCCGTTGACGGTGAAGTGACCGTGACGGACGAGCTGGCGCGCCTGGGCGCGCGTGAACGCGAACCCGAGGCGGTGCACGGCGTTGTCGAAGCGCGACTCGAGCAGGCCGAGCATCTGCTCGCCCGTGCGCCCCTTCCGGCGGGTCGCGTCGAAGTAGTACTTCTGGAACTGCCGCTCCAGCACGCCGTAGATGCGCCGGACCTTCTGCTTCTCGCGGAGGCGGATCGCGTACTCGCTCAGCTTCACGCGCGCCTGGCCGTGCTGCCCCGGGGGGTACGGCCGACGCGTGAACGAGCACTTCTCGCTGTAGCAACGCTCCCCCTTGAGGAAGAGCTTCATCGCCTCGCGGCGGCACAGCTTGCAAACGGGACCACTGTAACGAGCCATCTCTGTCTTCTCTCTCTGGTTACGAGGACCGGTTTACACGCCCCCAGGGGCGCTTCGTCCCGGACCGGCGCGCGGTGGCGCCGGGACTGCGGACCTCAGACGCGGCGACGCTTGGGAGGACGGCACCCGTTGTGGGGCACCGGCGTGACGTCGCGGATGAGGGTCACCTTGAACCCGACCGACTGCAGAGCGCGAAGCGCGCTCTCGCGGCCGGCGCCGGGACCCTTCACGAACACGGCGACGGACCGCATGCCGTGCTCCATCGCACGGCGCGCGGCCTCCTCGGCAGCCAGCTGGGCCGCGAAGGGAGTGCTCTTGCGCGAGCCCTTGAAGCCGCGCGAGCCCGCGCTCGACCACGCCACGGTGTTGCCGTTGACGTCGGTGATCGTGACGACCGTGTTGTTGAAGGTGGACTGGATGTGCGCGATCCCCGTCGCGACGTTCTTCTTCGCCCTCTTCTTGGCGGCCTTGGGCTTGGCGGCCGCGCCGCCCTCACCGCCGGGCCCCGGAGGGATGCTGTTCTTCGACTGCGACATGACGAGTGGCTCCTAGGACCTTCAGGTCGTTCCGGTCGGGGACTTGCGCGCGGCGCGGGAGATCAGGCCCTTGCGCGGACCCTTGCGGGTGCGGGCGTTGGTGTGCGTGCGCTGGCCGTTGACCGGCAGCCCGCGGCGGTGACGCAGGCCGCGGTAGCAGCCGAGGTCCATCAGGCGTTTGACGTTCATCTGCACCTCGCGGCGCAGGTCGCCCTCGACCTTGTAGTCGGCCTCGAGCACCTCGCGGATCCTGCGGATCTCGCCCTCGGTGAGCTCTTCGGTCATCCTGTTGGGTGCGATGCCGGTCTGCTCGCAGATCCGGCGCGCGGCGGCCTTGCCGATCCCGTACAGGTACGGAAGCGCGAAGACGATGTGCTTGTGGCGGGGGAGGTCGACGCCTGCGATGCGGGCCATGTTCTTCTTCTCTCAGCCTTGCCGCTGCTTGTGGCGCGGGTTCTCGCAAATGATCCGCACGACGCCCTTGCGGCGGACCACCTTGCACTTGTCGCAAACCTTCTTGACGCTCGGACGGACCTTCATGACAGAGCTCACTTGTGACGGTACGTGATTCGGCCCCGGCTCGGGTCGTAGGGGCTCACTTCGACGGTGACGCGGTCGCCTGGCAGGATGCGGATGTAAAACTGCCGCATCCTTCCGCTGATCGTCGCGAGGACGACCAGCCCGTTGTCGCACTTGACGCGGAACATCGCGTTCGGCAGCGCCTCTTGGACGACGCCATCGAACTCCAGCTTGTCGCCCTTGGGCTCCTTTCGCTCGCGACGTTCGGCCATGAAAAGAGAAGTCTCCTGGTTCCTTCGTTGGCTCTCGCTACTTCGCCCCGAGCGCCCCGAGGACGCGCGCGGTGACCTCGTCCATCGTCCCGACTCCGTCGACCCGCCTCAGGATCCCGAGGCCCGCGTAGTACGGGAGGAGGTCGGCCGTCATCGCCTCGTAGGTGTCGAGGCGCTTGCGGACGACCTCCTCGTGGTCGTCGGCCCGGTGCTCGAGGTCGGCGCCGGGGGGAGGAGGGCTATACTTCAAGTGATAAATCTGTCCAGTGCGTTTGTCGGTTCGCCGCAATACTGCACGCTCGATCAGAAGATCGCGCGGGACGTCCAGCGAAAGCTCCGCGCCGCGCTCGACCCCGCGGCCGGTGAGCATGTCGCCCAGCGCCCGGGCCTGCGGCACCGTGCGCGGAAAGCCGTCGAGCAGAAACCCCGGGGCACAGTCGGCCGCCCGGGTGCGCTCGTCGATGAGCGCGATGACCACGTCGTCGGGGACCAGCGCGCCCGCCGCCATCTTCGCCACCAGATCGGCCGGGAGCTTGCCCGCGGTCTTCGCCGCGCGGAGCATGTCTCCCGTCGAGACCTGGGCGATGCCGAACTTCGCGCAGACGAACTTGGCCTGGGTACCCTTGCCCGAGGCGGGCGGACCGACGAAGACGACGCGCATGGCTCAGTCCTTCCTCACGCGGATTCGCGAGGTCCGAGCGCCGCCGCCGGAGAGGCCCTCGTAGTTGCGCGTGATGAGGTGAGCCTCGATCTGGTTGACCGTATCGAGCGCGACGCCCACGACGATCATGATCGACGTTCCTCCCCAGCGGAACGGCACGTGAAACTGCTGACTGATGATGCTCGGGACGATGCACACGACCGCGACGTAGAGCGAGCCCCCGAACGTGATGCGCGTGAGCACGTAGTCGATGTAGTCGGCCGTCTGCTTGCCCTGGCGCACGCTCGGAATGAACGCCTGCTGCTTCTTCAGGTTGTCGGCGACGTCGACCGGCTGGAACGTCACCGCCGTGTAGAAGTGGCAGAAGAAGATGATGAGCAGGACGTAGAACGTGTTGAACGCCCAGTCCCCGCGCTGCAGGAGCGACTGGAGCTGCGCCATCCCGGGCACCTTGAAGTTCGCGAGCGTCGCCGGGAACATCAGGAGCGACGAGGCGAAGATAGGCGGGATCGTGCCGCTCGTGTTGACGCGCAGGGGCAGGTGCGCCGTCTGCCCGCCGTAGACACGGCGGCCCACGGTTCGGCGCGCGTAGTAGATCGGGATGCGGCGCTGGGCGCGCTCGAAGAAGACGATCGTCGCGACCGTCGCGAGCACGATCGCCACGACCGCCGCGAGGTTGAGCGGCTGGATATTGCCCTTGTTCGTGGCGAAGTACGCGGCGACGCCGTCGGGGATGCCGTCGACGATGCCCGCGAAGATGAGCAGCGAGATGCCGTTGCCGATGCCGCGCTCCGTGATCTGCTCGCCCACCCACATCATGAAGGCGGTGCCGGTGGTGAGCGTCAGGATGCTCATGAGGCGAAAGCCCCACCCGGCGTGCGTCACGACGTCGCCCACGGCGGCCGAGTCGGACAGGTCGCCGTTGTTCATCGCCTCCAGGCTCATGGCGATGCCGAACGCCTGGACCAGCGAGAGGACGATCGTCCCGTAGCGCGTGTATTGGTTGATCTTGCGCGTCCCCTGCTCGCCCTCCTTCCGGAGCTCGTCGAGGGGCTTGAACACCATCGTCAGCAGCTGCAGGATGATGCTGGCGCTGACGTACGGCATGATGCCGAGCGCGAAGATCGACAGGTTGCCCAGCGCGCCGCCGCTGAACATGTTGAACAGGCCGAGCAGCCCTCCGCCCTGCTTGTGCATGACGGCGTTCATCACGGTCCGGTCGACGCCGGGGATCGTCACGAACACGCCGATGCGGTAGACCGCCAGCAGGACGACCGTGAAGAGGATACGCCTCCGGAGCTCGGGGACTTTTCCGATGTTCGCGAAGGCGGAGAGGGCAGACATGGCGGCGCTGGCCGGTCTTCTACTGCTGCACGCTTCCGACGAGCACGACCTTGCCGCCGGCCTTCTTGATCTTCTCGGCCGCCGACTTGGAGAACGCGTGCGCGGATACGGTCACGGCCTTGGTCAGCTCGCCGTCGCCGAGGACCTTGATGCGGTCGAAGCGGCCACGCACCAGCCCGTGCGCGATGAGCGCCTGCTCGTCGACGTTCGCGCCGGCGGTGAAGACCTCGAGAGCGCCCACGACGACCTCGGCGACGCGCGCCGGGAACGGGTTCTTGAAGCCGCGCTTGGGCAGGCGGCGCTGGATGGGCGTCTGACCGCCCTCGAAGTGCGGCTTGAAGCCGCGCGTACGCGCGTACTGGCCCTTCTGGCCACGGCCCGCGGTCTTGCCGAGGCCCGAGCCGACGCCGCGACCAAGGCGCGTCTTGGGACGCGTGGCGCCCGCGGGCTTCGCGAGCTTGCTCAACGTATCAGCCATGATCCACCTCTTCGACGCGCACGAGGTGAATCACCTTCTTGATGGCGCCGCGGAACGACGGGGTGTTGTTGACGACGACCGAGCTGCCCGGCCCGCGCAGACCCAGTCCCTGGATCGTGACGCGCATCCCGTGCTGCTGACCGATGGTGCTCTTGGTCTGCGTAACGCGAAGCTTCGCCTTCATGGCAACCTCACTCAGCCCTGCGCCGCGGCCTGGAGGTTCGTCGTCGACTTGCGGTCGACGAGGTCCTCGGTCTGCTTACCGCGCTTGTTCGCGAACTGCTCCAGGCTACGGAGCGACCTGAGCGCCTGGATCGTCGCCCGCACGACGTTGTGCGGATTCGAGCTACCCAGGCACTTCGTGAGGATGTCGTGGATCCCCGCGCTCTCCACGACGGCGCGGACCGCGCCGCCCGCGATGACGCCCGTTCCGGCGGACGCAGGCTTGAGGAAGACCTTGCCGCTCCCGAAGTGTCCGAGGGTCTCGTGCGGGATGGTCACGCCATGGAGCGGAACGTGGAACACGTTCTTGCGCGCCTGGTCGTTGCCCTTGCGGATCGCCTCGGGAACCTCGTTGGCCTTGCCCAGGCCGACGCCGACATGGCCCGCCTCGTCGCCGACGACGACGAGCGCGCTAAAGCTGAACCGCCGGCCGCCCTTCACGACCTTCGCGACGCGGTTGATGTAGATGACGCGCTCCTTGAGCTTCTCTTCGTCGATCTGGAGCTGGTCGAGAGCCATGATGATCTCCAATCAAAACTGCAGGCCGGCCTCACGCGCGGCGTCGGCGAGCGCACGAATGCGCCCGTGATACAGGTACCCGTTGCGGTCGAAGACGACCTTGTCGATGCCCTTGGCGAGGAGAGCCTTCGCGATGCTGTGGCCGACCTTCTTGGCGGCGTCGAGCTTGGTCGCCTCGGCGACCTCCGTGCGGACGTCGCGCGCGAGCGTCGACGCGTGCGCGAGGGTCTTCCCTGCGACGTCGTCGACGACTTGGGCGTAGATGTGCTTCGCGCTGCGGAACACGCTCAGACGCGGCCGCTCCGAAGTCCCGCTGACCCTCTGGCGGATGCGCAGCTTCCTGCGCTCTCGCCCCACGATTCGCATTGCCATCGTCGTCTCCTACACTCGCGTTTCCCGGGCCGCGCTCGGCGTACCCGAGGTCTCGCGAACAGCCCTTGTTACTTCCCGCCCGCCTTGGCCGCCTTGCCGGCCTTCTCGCGGACCTTCTCGCCCTGGTAGCGGACGCCCTTGCCGCCGTACGGCTCCGGCGGACGGAAGCCGCGGATCTTGGCCGCGGTCTGCCCCATCTTCTCCTTGTCGGAGCCGGTAAGGATGACGAGAGTGCCCTTGGAGTCGCCCGGGATCTCGCACTTGATGCCCGCGGGGAGCGGGAACGCGATGGGGTGCGAGAAGCCGAGGGCGAGGTTGAGCGTCTGCCCCTTGAGCTCCGCGCGGTAGCCGGTGCCCACGAGCTGCAGGGTCTTGGTGTACCCCTCGTGGACGCCGACGACCATCCCGCCGACGAGCGACCACGCGAGCCCCTGCAGGCGCGCGCCGTCGCGGCCTTCGGCCACGGGGGTGATGAGGATCGCGCCCGCTTCGACCTTCGCCGCGATCCCCGGAGGAAGCGCGCGCGAGAGGGTGCCCTTGGGGCCCTTGATCTCGATCGCGCCGTCCTTGATGGTCGCCGAGACGCCCTTGGGAAGGGCGATGGGGCGCTTGCCGATACGCGACTGCTTCGGAGCGGCCTGGGTAGTCTGCTCTTGCTGCGTCATGGCGATCACCAGATCTCGCAGAGGAGCTCGCCGCCGACCCGCTGACGGCGGGCCTCGCGGTCGGTCATCACACCCCGGCTCGTGCTGAGGATCGAGATCCCCATGCCCGAGCAGACCCGCTGGATGCGGTCGTGCCGAACGTAGACGCGGCGCCCGGGCGTCGAGACACGGCGCACGCCGTCGATGGCCGACTGCCGGTCGCGCCCGTAGCGGAGCACGAGCGTGAGGGTCTTGGGCTCCTCGCCTTCGCTCACGCGGACGTCGTCGAGGAAGCCCTCGGACTTCATCACGCCGGCGACGTGCTCCTTGAGGTGAGAGTGCGGCATCTCGACGCGGTCGTGCCGCGCGAGGGCGCCGTTACGGATGCGGGAGAGCATGTCCGCGATGGGATCGGTCATCATGGGATCACCAGCTCGCCTTGATTACGCCGGGGATCTCGCCCCGGAGCGCGAGGATACGGAGGCAAATCCTGCAAAGCTCGAACTTGCGGTAGTAGCCGCGCGCCCGCCCGCAGACCTTGCAGCGGTTGCGGTGGCGCGCGGAGAACTTCGGCCGGGTGTTGAGTTTCGCGAACTGAGAAGCACGGGCCATGATTGTTCCTCTACCGATCAGGCCGCGCGGAACGGCATGCCGAGCTGCTGAAGGAGCGCGCGCCCCTCCTCGTCGGTCTTCGCCGTGGTCACGAAGCTGATGTTGAGTCCCTTGATCGCGTCGATGCGGTCGTAGTTGATCTCGGGGAAGATGATCTGTTCCTTGAGGCCGAGCGTGTAGTTGCCCTTGCCGTCGAACGCCTTGCGCGCGACGCCCTTGAAGTCGCGCGTGCGGGGCAGGGCGACGCTCACGAGACGGTCGAGGAACTCCCACATCCGCGCGCGCCGCAGCGTGACCATGGCGCCGATGGGGAGGCCGGCGCGCAGCTTGAAGTTCGCGATCGCCTTCTTGGAGCGCGTGACGACCGGCTTCTGGCCGCAGATCGCCTTCAGCTCCTCGACGGCGGTGTCGATGATCTTCGGGTTCGCGACGGCGGCCCCGAGCCCCATGTTCACCACGATCTTCTGCAGACGCGGGACCTGGTTGGCGTTCTTGTAGTTGAACTGCTTAATGAGCGCGGCGACGACCTCGCTCTTGTACTTGCCGGCGAGCCGGGGCGCGACCGCCTCGGTGGTGGACGCCACGGCGCGGGTCGACGGCGACGCGGCCGGGACCTCGCCCTTGCGCTTGCCGCCCTTGGGCGCCTTCTGCTCGCTCTTGGCCTTCTTCTCGTCAGCCATGGGTCATCACTCCGTGACCACGGGGAGCTCGTCCCCGCTCTTCGCCGCAATGCGGACCTTCTTGCCGTTGTCGAGGGTCTTCATGCGGACCCGCGTGCCCTTGCCCGTCTTCGGGTCGACCGGCATGACCTTGCAGGCGTGAATCGGCTGCTCGCGCTCGAGGATGCCGCCGGAGGGGTTACGGGGGGTAGGCCGCAGGTGGCGCTTCACCATGTTGATCCCCTCGACGATCACGCGGTCCTCCTCGCGCAGGACCCGCTTGACCTTGCCCGTCTTGCCCTTGTCCTTGCCGCTGATGACGACGACCGTGTCGCCCTTGCGAATGCGCGCCGCCATCACAGCACCTCCGGGGCGAGCGAGATAATCTTCATGAACTTCTTGGCGCGGAGCTCGCGCGCGACCGGCCCGAAGATGCGGGTTCCGATGGGCTCGCGCTCCTTGTTGATGAGGACCGCGCTGTTCTCGTCGAAGCGGATGTAGCTGCCGTCGGCGCGCGACACCTGCGTGCGCATGCGAACGACGACGGCCTGGGCCACCTCACCCTTCTTCACCTTCGTGCCCGGCATGGCCTCCTTGACAGAGACGACGATGACGTCACCGAGCTGCGCGTAGCGGCGCCGCGACCCACCGAGCACCTTGATGCACTGGACGCGCTTCGCGCCGGAGTTGTCGGCCACTTCCAGGACAGTTCGCATCTGGATCATGGCTCACTCCTCCACGAACTTCTTGACGAGGCGAATCACGATGAAGCGCTTCTCCCGGCTGAGCGGGCTGTGCTCCTGGATCTCGACCTCGTCGCCGACCTTGTACTGGCTGGCCTCGTCGTGCGCCTTGTAGCGGGCGCGCGAGCGGACGTACTTGCCGTAGAGCGCGTCGCGGCTGTGCGTGACCACCTCGACCACCACGGTCTTCTGCATCTTGGCGCTGACGACGCGCCCGACCATCTTGCGGCGGAAGCCGTGCGTCTCGTGCGTGGAGCCGGCCTCCGCCGGCGTGTTCTGCGTCATGGGCTACTTCGCCTCGCTCTTCTTGGTCGACTTCTTCGCCGGGGACTTCTTCGGCTTCGCGGCCGCAGCCGGCTCGGCCTTCGCCTCGGCGGCCGGGCGGGCGAGCCCCGCCTCGCGGTCGCGCATCACCGTGATGATGCGCGCGAGGTCGCGGCGGCTCTTGCGGATCAGGCTCGTGTCGTCGAGCCGGTTGGTGAAGTTCTTGAGGCGGTTCTGGAAGACATCGTGCGTGAGCGTCTTCTTGAGCTCAGCCAGGTCCTCCACGTTCTTCTCGCGCAGATCGGCGGCCTTCATGCGATCTCTCCTCGGGCGAGGAACCGGTAGGCGACGGGAAGCTTGTGCCCGGCGAGCCGGAACGCCTCGCGGGCGGTCTTCTCGTCGACCCCCTGAAGCTCGTACATCACGCGGCCGGGAAGAACCTTGGCCGCCCACTCCTCGACGCCGCCCTTGCCGCCACCCATGCGAACCTCGAGCGGCTTCTTGGTGACGGGGATGTCCGGGAAGATCCGGATCCACAGCTTGCCCGCGCGCTTCACGTGGCGGGTGATGGCCATGCGCGCCGCCTCGATCTGGCGGGCGGTCACGCGCGCCGGCTCGACCGCCTGCATGGCGAAGTCCCCGAACGACACGTCGCTCCCGCGGAGCGCGGTGCCCCGGTTGTGTCCCTTCTGGTTCTTGCGGTACTTGGTGCGCTTGGGCGAAAGCATGGCTCAGGCTCCTGCGATCTGCGGGCGGCGGTTGCGGCGCTGGAGCACCTCGCCCTTGAAGATCCACACCTTGACGCCGATGATCCCGTACTTAGTACGCGCCTCGGCGGTGCCAAACTCGATGTCGGCGCGGAGGGTGTGGAGGGGCACGCGGCCCTCGCGGTAGGTCTCGACGCGGCTCATCTCGCTCCCGCCGAGGCGACCCGAGCACCGGACGCGGATGCCCTTGGCGCCAAACTTCATGGCCGTCTGAAGGGCCTTCTTCATGGCGCGCCGGAAGGCGACGCGGCGCTCGAGCTGCGTCGCGATGTTCTCGGCAACGAGCTGTGCGGCCGTCTCGGCCTTGCGGACCTCCTGGACGTCGATGAACACCTCGTTTTCGGTGTACGACTGGACGCCCGGGAAGACGGTCTCACCGGCCGCGTGGGTCTTCACGTTGCCGACCTTGAGCGTCTCGATGCCCTTGCCGCCCTTGCCGATCACCATGCCGGGTCGCGCCGTGAAGACGATGACCTTGCACTTGTTGGCGGCGCGCTCGATCTCGACGCCGGCGATGCCCGCGTTCTGGAGATACTCCTTGACGGCTCGCTTGATGCGAATGTCCTCGTGGAGCCACTTGGCGTAGCTCTTGTCCTCGAACCACTTCGAGTTCCACGTCTTGATGACGCCGAGGCGGAAGCCGTACGGGTGGACTTTCTGACCCATAGTCTCGTCCTTCTATCGCTCGCCGAGGATGATGGTGATGTGGCTGAGGCCCTTCTGGATGCGCGTCGCGCGACCCATCGCGCGGGGCCGCCAGCGGCGGAGGTGCTTGTTCGGCGCCTTGTCGACGAAGGCGGTTTCGACGAAGAGGGTGTCCAGATCGACGCCGGGGCTCTGCGTCTTGGCGTTGGCCACGGCGCTCTCGATGAGCTTCTTGACGATGGGCGCAGCGCTCTTCTGCGTGAACTCGAGCAGCTGCAGCGCCTCGCCAGCCTGACGGCCGCGGACGAGGTCCACGATGACGCGCGCCTTGCGGACGCTGATGCGCGTGAACCGGGCAATTGCCTTGCTGACCATGGTCGGAGCCTCGTGGCGACCGTCGTGCCCACGGGCGCGGAGCCAATTGCTCGCGGCGCGGGTCGTTACGGACGCCTGATTCTTTTCGAGATTTTCGGAAAAAACGCCCCAGCGCGGCCTGTCGGACGGGCGGGGGTGCGTACTTTACGCACCGACGCCCGTTTCGCAAGGGAAAAAGCGAGTCCCTCGAGGAACGGGCGTCCGTGCTGCCTCGGCCGCAGGGACCCTGGGGCCCCTTCCAGGCGGGCTTGCTGCGCTACTTCTTGGCCGGGCCGCCCGGCTTGGCGGCCGCGGGCGCCGCGGGGGCGCCACCGGAGACCTTGCCCTTCTTGTCACCCGAGTGACCGTGGAACGTGCGGGTCGGCGCGAACTCGCCGAGCTTGTGGCCGACCATGTTCTCCGTCACGAAGACGGGCACGAACTTGCGCCCGTTGTGCACGGCGAAGGTCAGCCCGACGGCGTCCGGCGTGACCGTGCTCCGCCGCGACCACGTCTTGATGACCTTCTTGCTCTGCGCGGCCTGGGCCGCGGCGATCTTCTCGGCGAGGTGGCCGTCGACGAACGGACCCTTCTTGACTGAACGAGCCATGATTCTTCTCCTATCAGCCCTTCTCGCCGCGGCGCTTCACGATCATGCCGTCGGTACGCTTGTTGTTGCGGGTCTTGAGGCCCTTTGCGAGCTGACCCCAGGGCGAGCAGGGGTGCCGCCCGCCGGACGTACGACCCTCGCCACCGCCCATCGGGTGGTCCACGGGGTTCATCGTGACGCCGCGGTTGTGCGGGCGCTTGCCGAGCCAGCGCGAGCGGCCGGCCTTGCCGATCGAGATGTTCGCGTGGTCGATGTTGGACACCTGGCCGATGGTCGCGTGGCAGTCGAGGTGCACCATGCGCACCTCGCCCGAGGGCAGGCGCACCTGGGCGTAGTCGCCGTCCTTGGCCATCAGCGCGGCGGCCGTGCCGGCCGAGCGGACGAGCTGACCGCCCTTGCCCTTCTTGAGCTCGATGTTGTGGACCATCGTGCCCAGCGGAATGTGGCGGAACGTCATCGAGTTGCCGGGCTTGATGTCCGCGTTGCGGCTCGAGACGACCGTGTCGCCCACCTTGAGCCCGTCGGGCGCGAGGATGTAGCGCTTGTCGCCGTCGACGTAGTGCAGGAGCGCGATGCGCGCGGTGCGGTTGGGGTCGTACTCGATGGTCGCGACCTTGGCCGGCACGCCGATCTTGTTCCGCTTCCAGTCGAGCACGCGGTAGCGCTGCTTGTGGCCGCCGCCGCGGAATCGCGACGTGATGCGGCCGTAGTGGTTGCGCCCGCCGGTGCTCGTCTGGTGCTCGAGCAGCTTGCGCAGCGGCTCGGCGCCCGGCGTGAGATCGGCAAAGTCGGAGACCGAGTAGTACCGGCGGGCCGGCGACGTCGGCTTGAAGTTCTTGACGCCCATGGGTCAGGTTCCTTCCGTGGCATCGGCGAAGAAGTCGATCGAGTCACCCGTCTTGAGGGTGACAATCGCTTTCTTCCAGTTCTGCGTCCTGGCGTAGCCGCGGCCCATGCGGCGCTCCTTGCCGCGCATGACCATGGTGTTGACCGAGGTGACGCTCACCTTGAAGAGCTTCTGCACGGCGTCCTTGATCTGGACCTTGTTCGCCGTGCGAGCGACCTCGAAGACCACCTGGTTGTTCCGCTCGCGCAGCACGGTGGCCTTCTCGCTGAGCACGATCGGCCTGCGGATGATCTGCTCGGGGTTCATTTCGTTCCTCCGTCGGCGTGACGATCGGCGCGCGAGGCAGCCTGCTTGAGGCAGCGCTCCTCGAGCTTCTTGGCGGCATCCCTGGAGAGGATCAGCGTGTCGTGGCGGAGCAGATCGTAGACGTTGAGCCCCTCCGGCGGCAGAAACTGATGCTCCTTGCAGTTGCGGATCGACAGGCGAAGCTTCTCGTTGTCCTGCGAGTCGACCACGAGCGTCTTCTCGGTGGCCTTGAGCGTCTGCAGGGCCTCGACCACCTTCTTGGTCTTGATTTCGCCGAGCTCGAAGCTGTCGACCACGAGCAGGCGCCCCTCCTTGCCGAATTTCGACAGGGCGGAGGTGAGCGCGAGCGCGCGCACCCGGCGCGGGGGCTCGTAGCTCCAGTCGCGGGGGCGGGGCGGGGGGGCCTTTCCGCCGCCGACGAACACGGGCGCGCGGATCGAGCCGTGACGCGCGCGCCCCGTGCCCTTCTGCTTGTAGAGCTTCTTCGTGCTGCCGCTGACCGCCGAGCGGTTCTTGGCGCACTGGGTGCCCTGGCGCTTGGACGCCAGCTGGCCCTTGACCACCTCGTAGAACAGGTGCTCGCGCACCTCGGCGCCGAACACTTCGTCGGCGAGGTCGATCGAGCCGACCTTCTCGCGCTTCATGTTGAAGACGTCGAACGTTGCCATGGCGCTCCTCCGACTAGCTCTTGATCTCGACGTCGACGCCAGCCGAGAGGTCCAGCTTCATGAGCGCGTCGAGGGTCTGCTGCGTGGGGTCGAGGATGTCGAGGAGCCGCTTGTGCGTGCGGATCTCGAACTGCTCGCGCGACTTCTTGTCGACGTGCGGCCCACGGAGCACCGTGTAGCGCGCGATGTGCGTCGGCAGGGGGATGGGGCCGGCAACGCGGGCCCCCGTACGCTTCGCCGTCTCGACGATGTCGTTGGCCGACTTGTCGAGCAGCGAGTGATCAAACGCCTTGAGGCGGATGCGAATCTTGGTCGTCGCAGCCATGGGTCATCTTCCCTTCACGCCAGGATCTTGGTGACGATGCCGGCGCCGACGGTGCGGCCGCCCTCGCGGATCGCGAAGCGCTGCTGCTCCTCGAGCGCCACCGGCGTGATCAGCTCGATCGTCATCTTCGTGTTGTCGCCCGGCATGACCATCTTGGTCCCCTCCGGGAGAGCCACCGTCCCCGTCACGTCCGTCGTCCGCATGTAGAACTGCGGGCGGTAGTTCGTGAAGAACGGCGTGTGGCGGCCGCCCTCCTCCTTCTTCAGCACGTACACCTCCGCCTCGTACTTCGTGTGCGGAGTCACGCTCGCGGGCTTCGCCAGAACCTGCCCGCGCTCGATCTCGTTCTTCTCGATGCCGCGCAGCAGCACGCCGATGTTGTCGCCCGCCTGACCCTGGTCGAGCAGCTTGCGGAACATCTCCACGCCCGTCACCACCAGCTTGCGCGTGTCGGTGAACCCGATGAGCTCCACCTCTTCGCCCACCTTCACCACGCCGCGCTCCACGCGACCCGTCGCCACCGTGCCGCGCCCCTTGATCGAGAACACGTCCTCGACCGCCATCAGGAACGGCTTGTCGATCTCGCGAACCGGGTCGGGGATCTTCGCGTCCAGCGCCGCCATCAGCTCGCCGATCGACTTCTCCCACTTCTCGTCGCCGTTGAGCGCCGGAAGCGCCGCGCCGCGGACCACGGTCGCGTTGTCGCCGTCGAACTTGTACTTGTTCAGAAGCTCCCGGACCTCCATCTCCACCAGGTCCAGCATCTCCGGGTCGTCCACCGCGTCGCACTTGTTCAGGAACACGACGATGTGGTTCAGCCCCACCTGGCGTGCCAGAAGCACGTGCTCGCGCGTCTGAGGCATCACGCTGTCGAGCGCAGAGACGACCAGGATCGCCCCGTCCATCTGCGCCGCGCCCGTGATCATGTTCTTGATGTAGTCGGCGTGGCCCGGGCAATCGACGTGCGCGTAGTGACGCTTGTCGCTCTCGTACTCCACGTGCGCCACGGCGATCGTCACCGTCTTCGTGTCATCGCGGACCGTACCGCCCTTGGCGATGTCCTTGTAGCTGATGACCTTCGCGAGGCCCTTCTTCGACTGGACCTTCACGATCGCAGCCGTCAGCGTCGTCTTGCCGTGGTCGATGTGACCGATCGTCCCGACGTTCACGTGCGGCTTGCTGCGTACGAATTTCTCTTTCGCCATGACTGGAGTCTCCTGAGAACCTGTCGAAGAGCGGAGCGCTTGGGTCCGAGCCCACCACGGGGCTTGAACCCGTGACCTCTTCCTTACCAAGGAAGTGCTCTACCACTGAGCTAGGTGGGCGGTGCGGTATGCGTGCTGTGCCTGTGTCTTGCCTTTGCGAGCGGGAGACCGGATTCGAACCGGCGACGTTCAGCTTGGAAGGCTGACGCTCTACCAACTGAGCTACTCCCGCGGTCTTGATCGTGTGGGGCCGTGGAGGGTGATGGATTCGAACCATCGAAGGCATAGCCGGCAGATTTACAGTCTGCTCCCTTTGGCCACTCGGGCAACCCTCCGGATTTACTCCTGATTCACTGAACACTTCGACGAGCTGACGAGGGGACTTGAACCCCTAACCACCTGTTTACAAAACAGGTGCTCTGCCAATTGAGCTACGCCAGCCCTCGCGGTCGGGACGACCGCTGCCCCCTTGCGGGCAAGGGGGCGCGAAGAGTACTTCCCGGCCAGGCCCTGCGCAAGCAAGGACTGGACTCGTACTGGCGTGGCAACTGAAAACGAAGGAAGGACGACGAGTTGAAGACCTGGCCACCGCGCACACTTGTCCCGTGGGGCGGGGCCAGGGGGGCGCTTGGCTAGCGCGATGCCGCTGGTCTGTCAAGGCAGGCCGGGCCGGACGGCCTGGCGCGAGCGTGTCGCCCCTGTGGCGTCGGGCCCCCTCAGGGGCACTGGTTGGTCGTGGGGCAGCCGCCGCCGCCCGTGAACGGGCAGCAGACCCAGACGCACTTGCTTCCGCTCGAGGTCGTTGCGGTGGTCGTGTCGACAGCCGACTGGCCGGTGCCGGTGACCGTGCCGGGATCGCCCGATCCGGTGTCCCCGTCGGTGTCGTGCCACGGGGCCGGGCCGAGCTCGAAGCCCGCGAGCGCCGTGGCCGCGAGGGTGGTGGCCCCCGATGGGACGCACTGGGTGACGGCAGGCGCGGTCGAGGCTGCCCCGCCGTTGACCACGAAGGAGCACCACGATTGGTAGTTCTTCACGGTGAGCGAGATGGGCGTCGAGCCGCTGCAGGCGCTCGAACCGCTGTCGGAGCCACCATCGCCCGTGCCGCCCGAGCTGCTTCCCGAGCTGCTCCCCGAGCTAGAGCTGCCTCCGGCTCCGGCGTCCGAGCCCGAGCCGCTGCTGCCGCTGGAGCTCGAGCAACCACCGGTGAGCCCCACGCTCGCGAAGGCCGCGACCGCGCAAAACGTGTACGCCAGGTCCGTCCTCATCGTCGCCTCCTGCGGACCCATTGAACCCCCGGAGCGGTGCCGCGTCGAGGCAAGACGAACGTCCGTTAGTCGTCCTGGCGATCTCGGCCTCCGCTCACTTGCCCTTGGACGCCTGGGCAAGCGTCTTCTTCCGGAGCAGCTCCAGGGCGGTGCCGATGTCCTCCTCCTTGAAGGGCATCCTCGCCATCCGCGCCTTCTCCTCGTCGAGCGCCGCCTGCATCGCGTCGCGTGCGGCGCGTGCGCGCTGGACCCACGCCGAGGTGTCGTTGATGCGTTCGCCCAGGGCCAGCGTCTGATCGATCTGGCGCAGCCCCTTCTCGAGCAACACGCGGTACCTCACGTGCAGGAACGCGTAGAAGACGTCCTTCTGTTCCGTGGTCTTCGACGCCGAGGGCGGGGGGATGCGCACCAGCTCGTCGTGCAGGCGGCGGTACATCTCGCCGACGCGGTAGCCGGACATCGCGGCCCAATGTGGATCGATCGACCGCACGGCCATCGCGTACGATTGCTGGGCCGCGAGGAGCCCCCCGCAGCGCTCCTCGAGCTCGTCGACGAAGTCCGACGGGAGCGGGTCGAAGACGATGCGCTCGGAGCGCACGCGGCGTAGCTCGCCGAGGGCGAAGCGCAGCTCGGCCACGGCGACCGGCAGCACGTCCCGAGCTCCGTAGTGCAGGCGATCGGCCAGCTCGAGGCCGTCGTAGATGTCACGCGAGGCGGCCACGTCGTCGCCGAGCTCGATGAGGGAGAGGCCGCGCGCTCCCAGGGCGACGAGGCGATCGAGATCGGCCAGGTCGGTGCGCGCGAGGAGCGCGTCGCCGATGGCCGAGAGCGCGCCCCAGTCCTCGAGGTACGCGTCGAGGCTCGCCGCGCGGACCAGGGCCGAGCGGGCACGCGGACCGTCGGGGAAGCGACGGGCGACGTCGAGGAACGCGTCGCGCGCCTCCCCCCGGAGCTGCGCGCCCTCGAGGGCGAGGCCAAGATCGAAGAGGTACTCGGCGGCGTGCTCCGGTGTGGGGTTTGCCGCGACGAGCGTCCGGTACGCCTCGACCGCATCGAGCCAGCGCTGCTCCACGAGCGCTCGCTCGGCCCGGGCGGCCAGCTCCGGCTCCGTGGTTACGTCGGTGGGCGTGACGATGACCGGGTGGACGACGGTAGGCGCCGTCGCGGCGGGCGTCGCGGGGGCGCGGAGGGTCGAGGCGCACCCGCCGAGCACCGAGGACGCGAGCACGAGCGCGACGGCGAGCGAAGAGCGGCCCATTCCGTCTTTAGAGTAACGCCCCGAGGGCAGAGTTCCCGGACGTCACGGCGGCGGCCGGCTCTCCTACATGAACGCGCGCCTCCGTTGACGGGGGATCGCGCGGCGGTAGGGTCCACAGCGAGGGGCGGCCAGGTGCCTCCCCGCGGATTCGAAGAGTCAAGCTGGAGGGGATCGATGAAGCGCATCGACGTCCAGGAGCTGGAGCTGCGCCACCGCGCGCTCGATACGCTGATCCATGAGCTGGATCGGCGCGGCAGTCACATGACCCCCGTCGACCGGGAACGCGCGGTCGAGCTGAAGAAGGAACGTCTGGCCATGCGGGACCAGATCTTCGCGCTCCGCGGCCACTGACCCGCGACGCCGCTACGGACCGTCGGGGTCCTTGGCCTTCGGCCTCCTGGGCGCGTCGGAGTCCCCGGATGCGGCGGGAGGAGCGGTGTCGTCGGGCGGCGGCTCGCCGCTCGTCTTGGCCTTGCTGGCCGCTGGCGAGTTGGTGAGCGCCTCGATCCCGGCCGTGTAGACCTCCTCGTTCAGCTCCTTGAGCGAGTCGGTCATGTGCTTGGCCCATTCGGGGGGCAAGCTGCCAGGGGTCTTCTGCTCCATGGACGCGGCCAGCGATAGCCAGTGGCGCGCCTCGGCCTTGTAGCCCAGGCGCACGTCGGTCATGCCGCGCAGGTAGGCGTAGTGCGCCTGCTCGGAGCCGCTGAGGCGGGCGGTGTCGGGCTCGAGGATGCGGAAGATGGCGAGCGCGCGCTCGTCCTCGCTGCCCTCGTACGCCCGCTGGGCGCGCACCAGGTCATCGGAGTACGTGGCGCACCCGGCGGCGGCAAGCGACGACGCGAGCAGGAGCCCGAAGGCGAGGCGGCGCATCGATTCGAGCGTACCGGCCCGCCCGGCCCCGGATCAACCCCGGCGTCGACGCACGAGCCGGGCCAAGCTGAGCACGAAGGCGGCCGCCAGCGCCGGCATACCCCCCACGGGGGCCCCGGGGACGGCGACATTGCAGCGGGACGGGGCCGGCTGCGGAGATGAGGGCGGAGTGACGGCGGGCGCCGGGGCGGCCTGCGGCGCGGGGGGCGCCACGGCGGCGGGATCGCAGGCCCACGGTTGCCCCTTGTCGAAGCTGCACTTGTCGAGCAGCGAGCCATCGGCGCGCTGCGCCACGAGTTGCAGCTGTCCAGGCGTCAGCGTGACGTCGATGAAGTGGTACGCGGGCTCCGCCTTGCGCGTCGTCGAGATCGCGCCGGCGATGCGGTAGAGCGGCGCGCCCCCGCCCCCGGAGACGATGTACTTCATCGTCCCGCTGTCGCCGCGCTCGTAGATGTGGTCGTGGCCCGAGAGCAGAAGGTCGACCTTGTGCCGGGCGAGGAGATCCGGCACATGCGCCGACACCAGCCGCTGGCTGCCGCCGTGCGGCCCCGACGACCACGGCCCGTGGTGGACGACCGCGATGCGCCAGACCAGCCCGGCCTCGTCGTCGGCGTGCGCGAGCTCGCGCTCGAGCCAGTCGCGCTCCTCGCCGGCGCTCCAGTCGTGCATGGCGTTGAGAAAGAAGAAGCGCGCGTCTCCGATTCGCACGGTCCCGTAGGGCCTCGGCGCGCCGGTCGCGTCGGGGTAGCCGAAGTACCGGGCGAAGTTCGACCCGGACTCGTCGTCGTAGAGCTCGTGGTTGCCGATGCTGAGCAGCAGGGGCCGCTCGCGCAGCAGGGGGGCCTCGATCTGGAAGAACGACTGCCAGTCGGCTGCGCTCGCGCCGTCCTCGACGATGTCGCCGGTGTTGAGCAGAAAGTCGGCGCGCGTCTGGCCGATGGCGCGGACGATCATCGAGTGCGCGACCGGATCGCTCCGATCGTCGCCGTAAACGGCGAAGTGCAGGGACGCGTGAGACCCGCTCGCGGGTGCGGTCGTGACGCGCCCGCTGGCGATGACGGGGCCGCCGAGCGAAATGGCGTACTCGTACGTCGTGGCCGGCTCGAGGCCGGCCGCGTGGACGACGTGCGTGGCCGCCGCGGTCGCGTCGGTGATCTTGCGCACCGCCGTGTTCGACCGCACCCGCCCCAGGGCCAGCGTGGCCGGCCCCGGCGCGTCGAGCTCGAAGCGAATGTCGGCCGACGTGTCCGAGAAGGTGGAGACGTACGGCCCCTTGACGATGCGCGACGGCGGAACGGCGAGCGCGCTCGGGGCGGCCAGGGCCATCCCCCCGACGACCGACGCGAGGGCGAGGCAGAAGCGTGCGGCGCGCGTCATCTCGGAAGAGCGATGTAGCCCGGGCACGAGGTGATCGCCAAGGGCGCGGGCCCGGTCAGGCGCGGCGCCAGCGCGCGCGGTGGACGGGGAGGCCGTCCTGGATGGCGCGTCTCTCGCGCGGGCTGCGGGCGTCGTAGGCGTGATCGACGAGCACCGGAGACCCGTGGGCGTCGCCGGCGGAGAGGAAGCGGTCGTCGAGGCCGACGAGCGCGGCGTACCCCCGCGCTCGCTCCTCGACGTCGGTCTGCACGAAGAGCTCCCCACCCGGCTCGAGCAGGCGCGCCACCTCACCGAGGAAGGCGTCGCGCAGGACCAGCCGCTTCTGGTGGCGCTTCTTCCACCACGGATCTGGGAAATGGAGGAACACGCGCCGCACCGAGGCGTCGGGCCCCAGGCGCGCGAGCGCGAGGCCGGCGTCCTCGGCGAACACGCGGGCGCGGGCACCCAGACCCCGCCTGGCGAGGCGCGCGTCCACGATCGATGCCCACTTGCGCCGGATCTCGAGCCCCACGAGCCCCGCGCGCGGCTCTGCGGCCGCGCGCTCGACGAGAAACCAGCCGCGCCCCGGACCGACCTCGAGCTCGAGCCACTCGCCCTGCACGAGCGAGCGGACGTCCACGCGGTCGCCTTCGGGCAGGCGGGGGGCGTCGTCGTAGGGGGTGCGCATGGGGGGCGACCGATAGCCCACGCAGGGTGCCCGGCTCAAGGTCACCCGTCGGACGCGCCGCCATCGACCTTGACCGGCAGCCCCGGCCCCGGCACCGTCGCGCCGGTGACACCCCGGGAACGCCTCCTCGCGTGGAAGACTCGCGCGCTCGCGCTCTCGCCCGTCGTCGTTGCCGTCGGCGTGCTCGCGCAGCGGTCGATCGCCGCGGTGCTCGAGCGCGTGGGACACCCGGGCGCCGCGCTCGACGACGCGTACATCCACTTCCAGTACGCGCGCGCGCTGGCCGAGGGGCACCCGCTGCGCTTCCAGGCGGGCGAACCGTTCACGAGCGGCGCCACGAGCATGCTCTGGCCGGCCGTGCTTGCGCCGTTCTGGGCGTTCGGCCTGCGCGGCGAGGCAATCCTCTGGCCGGCCTGGGGGCTGTCGTTCCTGGCGCTCGCCGGTCTCGCGTGGGAGGCGGGCAGGCTGACCGAGCGGCTCGCGGGACGGGCGGCCGCCGTGGGCGCCGGCGCGATGGTGCTGTCGTTCTCGGGGTTCACCTGGTGCGCCGCGAGCGGCATGGAGGTCGTGCCCTTCGCGTGGGCGATCGCGCGCGCGACGCGACGGGCCGCCGACTGGACCGACGAAGCCGCGGAGAAGCGCTCGACGGGGCGGGCGGCGGAGCTCGTGGCGCTCGCGTGGGTCGGGGCGCTCCTGCGCCCGGAGGGAGCGCTCCAGGCGCTGTTCGTCGCGGCGACGCTCGCGGCGTTCCCGCGCGCGGCGACCCTGCGGGAGCGGGCGCGGGCCCTGGGAGCGCTCGCTGCGGTCGCAGCCCTTCCGCTGCTCCTGCTCGCCATCACGGGCTCGGCGCGCAGCAACACCGCCGTCGCCAAGCTCCTCCCGGGCAACCCGTACTTCGTAGGCGCCCTGCTCGTCGAGCGTGTCGTCTACCAGGTCCGTCAGCTCGTCACGATCTTGCTCGACGGCGAGATCTGGTCCGCCGAGTTCCTTCCGCACCACGGCTCGGCCGTGTGGATGGGCGGCCTGGGCGCCATCGCGGTCCTCGGCGCGCGCGCCGGGGTGCGGTGGCGCGCCGCGGGCGTGCTCCTGCTCGCGCTCGCGATGTTCGCGCCATGCTTCTACGACACATTCCTCTGGAACCGGCTGCGCTACCTCTGGCCGTTCATGACGGGGTGGCTCGTGGGGCTGGCGTGCCTGGCGCGCGTGGGCGGCGACCTGCTCGCCTCGGTGCACGCGCGCTGGCGCGTGGCGACCCCCGTGCTCTGCGGGGTGTTCGTGGGGCTGCTCGCCGCGAAGCTGGAGGGGACGATCGACGACGTCGCGTGGTCGGCCAGCGGCATCGATCGTCAGCAGGTGAAGCTCGGCCGGTGGGCCGCCGGCGCGCTGCCGCCCGACGCACGCATCGGCCTCAACGACACCGGCGCCATCGCCTACTTCAGCGGGCGCCGGACGTTCGACATCGTCGGCCTCACGACCGAGGGCGAGGCGCCCTACTATGTCGCGGGGGTCGGCTCGCGGCTCGAGCACTACGAGCGCCTGCGCGGCTCTCCACGCCTGCCGACGCACTTCATCGTCTACCCGGAGTGGATGGGCCTCCCGATGCTGCTGGGCGAGCCACTCGAGGAGGCCACGGTGAGCGACTCGGGGCGCTCGATCCTCGGCGGCGAGACGATGGTCGCGTACACGGCCGACTGGTCGCGGCTCGGGACGGGCGAGAGCCCGTGGACCCACGTCGACGGCGCGATCGTCGACACCCTCGACGTGGCCGACCTCGAGAGCGAGGCCGACCACGGCTACCAGCTGCTCGGCGCACGCCAGTTCGAGGAGGTCGCCCGGGAGAGCGGCACCCCCGACGGCGACCTCGTCGTCGACGGCGGACGCACGCGCCGCCACGCCGAGCGCTTCGTGGCTCACCTGCCCGCGGGCACCCCGGTACGGTGCATCGTGCGCCTCGCGGGACCGCCGGAGGCCAAGGCCGTCGTGGAGGCCGAGGGCCAGCCGGTAGGCACGCTCGACGTGGACTACGCGCCCGACTGGGTGGAGCGCGAGATCTCCATCCCGGCGAACCTCGCGGGCTCGCGCACGCGCATCGACGTGCGCGTCACCGGGGGCCTCCTCACCACCTTCCACTACTGGTTCGTGGTCGAACCCCCGGGCGCCCCCCGGCCCTGATCACTGCGGCGTGAAGGCGATCGGGTAATAGACGGTCACGATGCCGCTGTCGGGCGCGGGGAACGAGAGCGCCGTGAACGCCGACACGACGCACTGCCGGACGCTCGCGTCGGGGATGTCGCTGCCCCCGTCGCTCGCGTATCCCACCGAGCCGTCGCGCGCGATCATGAACTTCACGGTGACGCGCCCCTCGAGGGCCGGGTTGGCCTTGAGGCCCTGCTGGAAGCAGAAGCGGTAGCGGCCGTCGTTCTGGCGGACGATGCGCTGGATGACGTCCGCGGGCAGGTGACCGCTCGTCTGCGGGACGCCGTAGCGCGGGCCCTTGAACGTCGAGACGTGCTGGCCGGTGAGCCTGTCGCGGCCGTGGCCGATCCCGTCGCAGGGGCCGCCGCCCGTGCACGTGCCGGTGCCGCCGAGGGGGCCGAGGCCGTTGCCGAGGCCGATCGTGTGCGCGGCGCCGCCGCCGCCGTCGCCCGGACCGAGCAGCGCCCAGCCCCCCTGCCCCATCGCGTCGTCGAGGCTGCCGCCGTACAGGTGCCCGATCTTGTCGACGTCGTCGGCGCCGTTCTGCTGGCGGCCCCAGGGGACCGTCGGCGCATCGGGGTTGCCCGCGAGCGTCGCGAGCAGCCCGATCGCCCCGAAGTCGGCCGCGGCGGCCAGCACGCGCTCGCGCGGCAGCGTCACGTCCTCGGGGCGCGCGGTGCCGCGCAGGGCCCACTTGCCATCGCGGCTGGGCGTGTCCTTGCCGGCCGCGCCCGCGGCGCCCGCGGCGGGCCGGGACTCGCCCCCGGAGCCCCCCGCGGCCGAGTCGGTCGCCTCGGCGGGCAGACGCTCCTGCTCGCGCGCCGCGCTCGCGTCGATCATGCGCTGCAGGAGCTCGATGCGATCCCGATCACAGGCGTCCTCCTCGGTCGCCCCGAGCGCTGGGGAGACATACGCGAGTACGGCGAACGCCGCCGTGTGGGCGAGCGCGGAGCCGAGCAGGACGGCCGCACCGCCGCGCCGCAGCCCCTCGAGCGGCGCTCCCGCGGGCTTCGTACCGGCACGCGTGCGCGTGAGGCGCACGACGAACGACGCGACGTGGAGCTCGACGACGTGCCCGCGGGCAACTTCGATCTCGCGCTCGTCGCGCGCCCAGCCGTCGACGCGCAGCGTGCCGCCCGCGGGGAGGCTCGCCACGGCCCGCTCGCCGTCGAAGCGCAGGACCTCGACGCGCTCGGCGCCGATCATGTCGCCCGGCACGAGCAGGTCCCCCTGCTCGCCGATCGAGAGCGTCGCGCCGGCGGCGACGTCTTTCACCCCGAGGACGTTGCCTCCCCGGGCGTCGCGCCAGGACAGCACCGCCTGCACGATCTCCGCTCCCTCGAGCGGCTCCGCGCTCTCCGAACCCACCGAAGCCCCCGCCGCCCAGACGTCTCCTGCCCTGTTCATCGCACACTCTCCCTGTCGCGGCGCCCACGGCGCCACGCTCGGAACCCTCGCCGCGCGCCTCGCGGCCCCGCACGGGCGCGGAGCCTCACGCGTCGTTCGCCCCTACCGACAGCGCCGGGGCCCTTAAGTTCCACGGCGCGCGTCACCCGAGGGGATGACGCGCGCCGGAGAGGGGTGTGAGGGAGGCGACGACCTACTTCTTCTTCGCGTGCGGCGGCGCGCTCTTGCCCCCCGGAGCCGGGTTCTTCGCGGGCGGGGCGGCCTTCGGCTTGGTGTCGCCCGGGGCCTTGAGCTGGCCGGTCTGCGCCAGCATCTCGTTCATGTTCATGTACATCCAGTCGTGCTGGACCTTGCCGTCCGCGGTGGGCTGCATGATGTCGACCGCGTGCAGATCGTGGACGGGCTTGCCGGACGCCGGCAGCGGGCCCATCGGCCCCTTGTTCGTCCCCGACATGGTGTGCTCGATGATCGCGAAGCCGTCGATGCCCCAGGTGTTCCCCGAGGTCCACTTCTGGTCCGGGATGGCCTTGAGGTAGCCGGTCATCTCCTTGAGCAGGGCCTTGGCGCCCTTGGTCGCCGGCCCGCCGTTGAGGCTCGCGTCGCCGTCGTCCGCGAACTGGGCGACCATGGCCTTCGCGTCGTCCTTGTTGGCGACGTCGTCGAGGCCCTTGGCCCACGCGACGAGCTTGTCCTCGTCGGGCGTGCCCTTGGCCGTGTGCATCTCGGGCGCGTTGGTCGGCAGCGTCGGCACGGGCGGCGCGCCCTTCTTGCCCAGCGCCTGCATCATGGTGGCCGAGTCGTCGCCGTACTCGTGCATCTCCTTGATGAGGCCATCGTCGTTGAACCACATGATGTGCAGGCGCACCTGGCCGACGGGCTTGCTCGTCGCCTTCATCGGGCCCATGTCGCCGGTCATCGTGCCGGTCCAGACCATCTCGGTGACCGCGACGTTGCCCTTGATCCACACGCGCGTCGTCGCCGACTTCGCGTCGGGGAACGCCGTGAAGAGCTGCGTGACGGCGGTGGTGAGGTCCCCGCGGCTGTGCGTCTCGCCGCCGCCGTACGTGTAGTCGGCCGCGTCGTCGGTGAAGAGCTGCGCCATCTTCGCGGCGTCGTGCGCGTTGAACGTGTCGCCGATCGCCTTGAGCGTCTGCGGGATCACGTCCGCGAGCGCGGGCTTGGCGGGCGGCGGCGGCGGCACGTCGGCCGGCGGCGGCGGTGCGCTCGCCGCCGGGGGCGGCGG